>NZ_JAPZSY010000051.1 GCF_027532025.1 Inhella sp.
GTCAGCACGTCGACCATGCGGACTTTGTGCACCAAGGCGCGCTCGGCGGCGCGCTGGATCACCGGGCCGTCGGCCATGGGGTCGCTGAAGGGCACGCCCAGTTCGATCACGTCGGCCCCGCCCGCCACCAGGGCATGCATCAGGTCCACGGTCAGGGTCGGGTGCGGATCGCCAGCGGTGATGTAGGGGATCAAGGCCTTGCGACCGGCGGCCTTCAACGCGCTCAGGGTGGTGGCGATCCGGCTCATTTCGCGCTCCGCAGGAAGGTCACGCCCTTGGCCTCTTCACCACGGCAGGAGGGGCGGCAGTAGAAGCTGCTGCCCGACAGGTCGGCCACGGTGCCGATGTCTTTGTCGCCGCGGCCGCTGAGGTTCACCAGCAGCACTTGGTCTTTGGCCATCGAAGGCGCGATCTTCATGGCGTGCGCCAAGGCGTGGCTGCTTTCCAGCGCCGGGATGATGCCTTCGGTGCGGCACAGGCGGTGGAAGGCGTCCAAGGCTTCGGCGTCGGTGGCGCCCACGTACTCGGCGCGGCCGATGTCCTTCAGGTAGGCGTGCTCCGGGCCCACGCCCGGGTAATCGAGACCGGCACTGATGGAGTGCGTTTCGATGATCTGGCCGCCTTTGTCTTGCAGCAGGTAGGTGCGGTTGCCGTGCAGCACGCCCGGGCTACCGGCGCTGAGCGTGGCGGCGTGGTGGCCGGTGTCGATGCCGCGGCCGGCGGCTTCGACGCCGATCAAACGCACCCCCTCGTGCGGCACGTAGGGGTAGAAGATGCCCATGGCGTTGCTGCCGCCACCGACGCAGGCGATCACGGCGTCCGGCTGGCGGCCGACCATGTCGGGCATCTGCACCAGGCATTCGTCGCCGATGACGCGCTGGAAGTCGCGCACCAGCATGGGGTACGGGTGCGGGCCGGCCACGGTGCCGATGATGTAGAAGGTGTTCTCGACGTTCGTCACCCAGTCGCGCATCGCTTCGTTGAGCGCGTCTTTCAAGGTCTTGCTGCCGCTTTCCACGGGCACGACGGTGGCGCCCAACAGCTGCATGCGGTAGACGTTCGGCGACTGCCGCTTGACGTCCTCGGCGCCCATGTAGACCACGCACTCCAGGCCGTAGCGCGCGCACACGGTGGCGGTGGCCACGCCATGCTGGCCGGCGCCGGTCTCGGCAATGATGCGCGGCTTGCCCATGCGGCGGGCCAGCAGCACCTGGCCGATCGTGTTGTTGACCTTGTGCGCGCCGGTGTGGTTCAGGTCTTCGCGCTTGAGGTAGATCTGCGCACCGCCCAGTTCCCGGCTCAGGCGCTCAGCGTGGTAGATCGGGCTGGGGCGGCCGACAAAATGGGCCAACTCCTTGCGGAACTCGGCCTGAAACTCGGCATCGTGCTGGTACTTGGCGTAGGCCTGCTCGAGCTCGTCGAGCGCGTGCATCAAGGTCTCGGCGACAAAGCGGCCACCGTAGCTGGTGCCCGAAGGGGTCGGGCCAAAGTGCCCGCGCGCGTCGGGCTGGTCGTACTGCAACATGGAAAGGTCCCTTCAGAGGGCGGCGTCGGCGGCGCGAACGGCGGCGCAAAACGCGTGGATCAGGTCGGGGTCTTTGACCCCACGGGAGGATTCGACGCCCGAGGAGACGTCAACGGCCCAAGGCCGCACCCGCCGGATGCCATCGCCGACGTTGGCTGCATTCAACCCACCAGACAAAACGACCGGACGGGTTGCGTTTGGTGCGAGCAGTGACCAATCGAATACCTTTCCACCGCCCCCGTAGCCTTCCACCGGCGCATCGACCAAGAGCGCCTGGGCCCGGGGGAATCGATCCTCCCAGTCTACCAATCGGGTGCCCGCTTGCACGGCCAAGGCCCGCAGGTAGGGACGGCCCCAGCGCTCGCAGTCGGCGGGGGCCTCGTCGCCGTGGAACTGCAACAGCAGTTGGGGCACAGCACGCAGCGCTGCCTCGATCTCGGCCGGGTTGGCATTGACGAACAGCCCCACCGGGGTGACGAAGGGCGGCAGGCGTTCGGCCCAGCGCCGGGCTTGATCCAGCGTCACGGCCCGAACGCTCGGGGCGTAGAAGACAAAGCCCACGGCGTCGGCGCCGGCCCAGACGGCGGCGTCCACGTCGGTCTCGGTTCGCAATCCACAAATCTTGATGCGGGTTCGGCGATTCATGGCAACCAGTCCATGGCAGGCGTGTGGGTGGGCAACCCTCGCTCGGCGTCGTACTGCGGGCCCAAAAAGTACAAGCCATCGGGGGCAAACGTGGGCGCGGCCAAAGACCGATCGCGGGCCTGGAGCACCTCGGCCACCCAATCCGGCGGCCGCGCCCCGTGTCCCACGGCCAGCAGGCTGCCCATCAGGTTACGGATCATGTGGTGCAGAAAGGCATTGGCCTCGAAATCGAAGCGCCAGTACGCGCCCCGCCGGCGAATGTCGAGCGTGCTGAGCGTTTTGATCGGACTGGCCGCTTGACACTCCGCCGCACGAAAGGCGCTGAAGTCGTGCTCCCCGATCAGGTGCGCAGCGGCCGCGTTCATGGCGTCGGCGTCCAGCGACCGGAAGGTCCAGCCCACGTTGCCGCATTCCCACGCGGGCCGCACTGGAGATTCGAGCAGCACGTAGGCATAACGTCGCCGTCGCGCATGGTTGCGGGCATGGAACCCATCGCCTGGCTCGGCCGACCACTGCACCGCCACATCCTCCGGCAGGTAGCGGTTGACGCCACGAACCCACCCAAAGGGCTCGCGCTGGCGGCTGGTGTCGAAATGCACCACCTGGTTGAGTCCATGCACGCCCGCGTCGGTCCGGCCCGCACACACGGTCTTGATGGGCTCATCGGCGAAGCGCGAGAGCGCCCACTCCAGACGGTCTTGCACGGTTTGCCCACCGGGCTGAGACTGCCACCCCTGGTAAGCCGTGCCGCGGTAGGCCACGCCCAAGGCCAGGCGCATCATGCGGGCGCCCCGGCAAGAAAAAGGGCGCCGCAAGCGGCGCCCATCGACGAACCCAAGAGCATCAGCGCAAGCTGTCCAGCATGGCCTTGGCCTTGTCGTACAGGGGGCCGCTGTTGACTTGGTTGATCAACTCCTGCAGCACGTCGCGCGCGCCTTCCACGTCGCCAATCTGGCGGAACTCTTCCGCCAGTTCGAGTTGACGCGTCATCGGATCGCCTTCGTCGTTGGCCAAGTCTTGGACGGCATCGATCAGGCTGTCGGCGCCCAGCTTGGTTCGATGCGGTTCGTCGGCTTCGGCCGGAGGCTCCACCGCCAAATCGCCCAACTCGAAGTCCAGCGGTTGGTTGGCGGCCGGTGCCGGCGACGGTGCCGCGGCATCCAGCAAGGGAAGGTCCAAATCGGCCGCTGCCGACTTGCTCCCACCCAGGTCCAGGTCGAGGTCCAGCGTGCTGTCGACGGCGTTGTTGGAGGCTTGAGCGAACGGCTGCGTGGCAGCACCAGCCAACGCGGCGGCAGTCGCTGGCAGGGTTGAAGCATCCATCGGTTCCGGACGCGGTGACACGTCGTCGAACATGGCCTTGGGTTTGCCGCCCGGCTGGTACAGCGTGTTCTCAGCGTCGATGCCGCGGCCCATCTCTTGGGCCTTGAGCCAATCGTCGCCCTCACCGCGGCACTCGGCGTACAGCTGCAAGGCCAGTTGTTCGAAACCGCGAACGTCACGACGCTTGGCGTACACCTCGAGCAGCTTGACGCGGATGGCCGTCCGACCCGGCTGGCTGCGCAGGGCCTCCTTCAAGATTTCTTCAGCCTGCAGGTCGCGGCCGTAGGCCAGGTACACGTCGGCTTCCGCCACAGGGTCGACGTCGCCATGGGCGTCGAGCTGGCTCAGCGAGTACGACATGGACGACACACCGCTGGCACCGTCTCGGGTGTCAACCCGCTGACCCCCGGTCACACCGAAGAAGGAATCGGGCTGCAGGCGGCTTTCGCCAAACATGGTTTCTTTGCCCAAATCAGGTTTGGACTTGCGCGTGAATCGCCAAGCCGCGAAACCGAGGGCGCCGAGCAAACCGATGCCGAGCGCCACCCCCAAGGGCGATTGCAGCCATGCCAACAAGCCGCCCTCGTCCGCAGGCTTGGCAGGCGCCGGGGCTGGCAGAGGCGCCGGCGCCGGTGCCGGCTTGCTGGCGGGCTTGGGCGCCACCGCGCTGGCTGGCGCCGGCAACGAGGCCGGCACCGAGGCCGGCAGCGCGATCGGCGCTGCCACCGAGGCCGCCGTGTCAACCGCCTTGGCCGGATCGGCCCCGGGCTTGGCCGCTTCGGACAGCTTCTTCAGGTCATCGACGTTGCGGCTCAACGACGCCACCTTGTCGGCGGGCTTGGAAGCCGCCGGGGCGGGAGCGGGAGCGGGAGCGGGAGCCGGCGCCGGCGTCGGGGCTGGCTTGCTGAGCGTCAGGCGATCGCCCGTGGGCGCAGCCGGCTTCGTCTCTTGGACCTGCGCCTGCACGGCACCCTTGGCGGTGCGTTCGGGCTCCACCGGCAAACGAGGCGCCGTGTTGGCCAGCCCTTGGCGGGCCGCGTCGAAGTCGGCACTGTGGGCACGAACCACTTGGCGCGCCTCGCCGGCAGCGATCTGCGCGGCCTCGGCACCCGGCAGGCGCAATCGAGCGCCTGCACGCAGCAGGTTCATGTTGTTGTTGAGAAACGCGTTGGGGTTCGATCGGTACAGCGCCACCAGCATCTGATCGATCGACACGCCGGCAGGAGCGTGCCGCGAAGCGATGCGCGACAGCGAATCCCCACCACGCACGACCACCGTGCCATCGGCCGGAGCCTCCGCCGGTGCACGGGGCCCGGTTGGCGGGCGCTCGGCAGCTGGCGCGGGTACGGGCGCTGAGGCGGTGCGCACCGGAGTCGGCGCAGCGACGGGCGCGGTCGGGCTGACCACCGGCGCCAGGGGCGCCTGCTCCGGCGCACGCGCCATCCGGTTGGGCGGATCGAACAGCAGGGTGTACTCCCGCGTCAACCGGCCCGTGGCCCAACTGATGTCCAGCACCACGTCCACGAAGGGCTCTTGGACGGCGCGATCGCTGACCAAACGAAGGACCGTGCGGCCGTCGGCACGCTTGACCGCTTGCACCTGGGTACCCGACAGCACGGCGTTGTAGTCCAGGCCGTTGCTGCGATAGACGTCGGGAGAGGCCAGGCGCACGCGTAAGCTGTTGGCCTCATCGGCGCTCAGGCTGGTGATTTCGATCTCAGCACGCAGGGTTTCGCCGAGCGCCGATTGCACGTTGAGGCGCCCCAGCCCGAGGGCGTGGCTGGCACCCGCCGACAGCGTGAGGCTGACCGCCAAAGCCAGTTGCGACAAGGAAAAACGCGCGCGGCGCGAGAGGTCTTGGTTCAAGGCATCCCCCATCGCCCACGACAGACCTCGTCCGTCCCCAGGGCGAAATTGCAAGAGCGGCAAGCATATCCGCTGATTTCCTGAGAAAACGCCTTCAACCCGAGGCTTGCAGGCGTTCACCGACGGGGGTTTGCCCCAGGGTGCTCAAGGAATTTCAGCGTTCCATCAAGATCCGGAGCATGCGGCGCAGCGGCTCGGCCGCGCCCCACAGCAATTGGTCACCAATCGTGAACGCACCCAGGTACTCGGGCCCCATGGCGAGTTTGCGCAGGCGACCGACCGGGATGGTGAGCGTGCCGGTGACGGCCACGGGGGTCAGGTCGCGGATCGTGGCCTCGCGGGTGTTGGGCACCACCTTCACCCAGGCGTTGTCGGCGGCGATCATGGCCTCGATCTCGTCGAGCGGCACGTCCTTCTTGAGTTTGAAGGTCAGCGCCTGGCTGTGGCAACGCATGGCCCCGATGCGGACGCAGAAGCCGTCGACCGGGATGGCCTGGGCGCCGGTGCCGAGGATCTTGTTGGTCTCGGCCATGCCCTTCCACTCTTCCTTGGACACGCCGTTGCCCAGGTCCTTGTCGATCCAAGGGATGAGCGAGCCACCCAAGGGAACGCCAAAGTTCGCGGTTTCGGCGGCGGTCAGCGAGCGCTGTTTGTCAACGATGCGGCGGTCGATCTCGAGGATGGCGCTCTTGGGGTCGTCCAGCAGGGCCTTGACTTCGGCGTTCAGCGTGCCGTACTGCGTGAGCAGTTCGCGCATGTGCTGAGCGCCGCCACCGCTGGCCGCTTGGTAGGTTTGGGTGCTCATCCACTCGACCAAGCCAGCCTTGTAGAGCGCGCCCACACCCATGAGCATGCAGCTGACGGTGCAGTTGCCGCCGATCCAGTTCTTGCCGCCCTGGGCCAGGGCTTGGTCGATCACCGGGCGGTTGACCGGGTCGAGCACGATGACGGCGTCGTCGGCCATGCGCAGGCTGCTGGCGGCGTCGATCCAGTGGCCCGTCCAACCGGCAGCGCGAAGCTTGGGGTACACCTCGTTGGTGTAGTCGCCGCCTTGGCAGGTGATGACGACGTCGCAGCGCTTGAGCTGCTCGATGTCGTGCGCATCCTGCAAGGTGGTTTCGTTCTTGGCTTGCGCCGGGGCTTTGCCGCCGGCGTTGCTGGTGCTGAAGAACAGGGGTTCGATCAGGTCGAAGTCTTTTTCGGCGGTCATCCGGTCCATCAGCACCGAACCCACCATCCCACGCCAGCCCACCAGGCCCACCAAGGTCGTCATCACCGCTCCAAAATCAAGAAAAACACGCCTAACGCATCAACCCAGCGCTTGGAGGACAGCGTCCCCCATCGCCTGGGTGCCCACCCGCTCGCAGCCTTCGCTCCAGATGTCGCCGGTGCGCAGGCCTTGGGCCAACACGGCCTGCACGGCCGCTTCGATGCGGTCGGCGGCATCAAGCCAGCCCAGGGTGTAGCGGCACATCATCGCCGCACTCAAGATCGTGGCCAGCGGGTTGGCGATGCCCTTGCCCGCGATGTCGGGGGCGCTGCCGTGGCTGGGCTCGTACAGGCCCTTGTTGGCCTTGTCGAGCGAGGCCGAGGGCAGCATGCCGATGGAGCCGGTGAGCATGGCGGCCTCGTCAGACAGGATGTCGCCGAACAAGTTGCCGGTGACGATCACGTCGAAGGCCTTGGGTGCCTTCACGAGTTGCATGGCGGCGTTGTCCACGTACATGTGGTCCAGGGCCACGTCGGGGTACTGCTGGTGCACGTCGATCACCACGTCGCGCCAGAACTGCGAGGTTTCCAGCACGTTGGCCTTGTCCACGCTGGTGACCTTGCCGCGGCGCTTGCGCGCCCCCTGGAAGGCCACGTGGGCGATGCGCTCGACCTCGGGCCGGCTGTAGCGCATGGTGTCAAAGGCCTCGTCGGCCCCGGGGAAGTGCCCGTCCACGGCCGTGCGGCGGCCGCGCGGCGTGCCGAAGTAGATGTCGCCGGTCAGCTCGCGCAGGATGAGGATGTCCAGCCCCGCCACCAACTCGGGCTTGAGGCTGCTGGCGTGCGTCAGTTGCGGGTAGCACAGGGCCGGGCGCAGGTTGGCGAACAGGCCCAGGTGCTTGCGCAGGCCCAAGATCGCCTGCTCGGGGCGCAGCGGACGGTCGAGCTTGTCGTACTTCCAGTCGCCCACGGCGCCGAACAGCACGGCGTCGGCACGCTGGGCCAGGGCCAGGGTGCTTTCGGGCAGCGGGTGGCCGGCGGCCTCGTAGGCGGCACCGCCCACGGGGGCGGTTTCCAGGGCGATCGGCAGCTTCAGGGCCTTCAGGACCTTGACGGCCTCGGCCATGATTTCGGGGCCGATGCCGTCGCCCGGCAGCACGGCGATGAGTTTCGTGGCGCTCATGCGGTCAGTTCTCGCTTCAACCAGGGTTTGGCGGCCAAGCGCTTCGCTTGGAAGGCCTCGATGTCGGCCGCGTGCTGCAGGGTCAGGCCGATTTCGTCCAGGCCGTTGAGCAGGCAGTGCTTGCGGAAGGGCTCGACGTCGAAGCCGTGCTCGACGCCCTCGGGCGTCGCCACCACCTGGCGCGCCAGGTCGATGGCCAGTTGGTAGCCCGGCGTGGCGTGCACGGCTTGGAACAAGGCGTCGACGACGGCCTCGGGCAAAACGATGGGCAGCAGGCCGTTCTTGAAGCAGTTGTTGAAGAAGATGTCGGCAAAGCTGGGCGCGATGACGGCGCGGATGCCGTACTGCTGGATGGCCCAGGGCGCGTGTTCGCGGCTGGATCCACAGCCGAAGTTGGCACGGGCCAGCATCACGCTGGCGCCGGCGTAGCGCGGCTGGTTGAGCACGAACGCGGGGTTCGGCTTGCGGCTGGCCGGGTCCTGGCCGGGCTCGCCTTTGTCGAGGTAGCGCCACTCGTCGAACAGGTTGGGGCCGAAGCCCGTGCGCTGGATCGACTTGAGGAACTGCTTGGGGATGATGGCGTCGGTGTCGACGTTGGCGCGGTCGATGGGGACGACCAGGCCCTGGTGCTGGGTGAAGGCTTGCATCACTTCTCCATGCCCAGGGCTCGGCCCTGGGCGGTTTACTTCTTGGCGGCTTCTTCGATTTTTTCGCCGGCCTTCTTCACGTCCTTGCCAATGCCTTGCAAGGTGTTGCAGGCGCTCAGGCTGACGAGGGCGAAGGCGGCGATGGCGGCGAGGATCAGGCGTTGCATGGTGGCGTCCGGCTCAGGTCAGTGACGAAGCCACCATTGTCGTCAGGCGTACTGGCGAACGTCCACGAAGCGGCCCTTCATGGCCGCCGCCGCGGCCATGGCCGGGCTGACGAGGTGGGTGCGCCCACCGGCGCCCTGACGTCCTTCGAAATTGCGATTGCTGGTGCTGGCGCAGCGCTCGCCCGGCTCCAGACGGTCGGCGTTCATGGCCAGGCACATGGAACAGCCGGGCTCGCGCCACTCAAAGCCAGCGGCCTTGAACACGCGGTCCAGTCCCTCGGCTTCCGCCTGCGCCTTCACGAGACCTGAGCCAGGCACGACCAGCGCCTGCTTGATGCCCTTGGCCACCTTGCCACCGATGCGCTGCACGATGGCGGCGGCTTCGCGCAGGTCTTCGATGCGACTGTTGGTGCACGAACCGATGAACACCTTGTCGGGCGCGATGGAACCGATTTGCTGGTGCGGCTGCAAACCCATGTAGGCCAAGGCCCGCTGGGTGGCATCGCGACGCACGGCGTCGCTCACGCGGGCCGGTTCGGGCGTGAAGGCATCGATGGGCAGCACCATTTCGGGGCTGGTGCCCCAACTGACTTGGGGCGCGATGCGCGTGGCATCGATCTCGACCACAGCATCGAAGTGGGCGCCTGGGTCGCTGACCAGGGTGCGCCAGTCGGCCACGGCTTGCTCCCACTCGTCGCCTTGGGGGCTCAACGGTCGCCCCTTCAGGTAGGCGATGGTGGTGTCGTCCACACCGACCAAGCCTGCGCGCGCGCCGGCCTCGATGGCCATGTTGCACACGGTCATTCGGCCTTCCATGCTGAGGGCTTGAATGCCCTCGCCGCCGAACTCGATGGTGTAACCGGTGCCGCCCGCCGTGCCGATGGCGCCGATGATGGCCAACACCAAGTCCTTGGCGCCCACACCAGCCTGCAGCCGGCCATTGATGCGCACGAGCATGTTCTTGGCCTTCTTGGCCACCAGGCACTGGGTGGCCAGCACATGCTCCACCTCGCTGGTGCCGATGCCATGGGCCAGAGCGGCAAAGGCGCCGTGCGTGGAGGTGTGGCTGTCGCCGCAGACCACGGTCATGCCGGGCAACGTGGCGCCCTGCTCGGGGCCGATGACGTGCACGATGCCTTGGCGGCGGTCGTTCATCTTGAACTGACGGATGCCATGCTTGTCGCAGTTGGCGTCCAGGGTGTCGACTTGCAGCTTGCTGATCGGGTCGGCAATGCCCAGCGCGCGGTCGGTGGTGGGGACGTTGTGGTCGCTGACGGCCAAGTTGGCGGCGATGCGGAACACCTTGCGACCGGCCAACGCCAGGCCCTCAAAGGCCTGCGGGCTGGTGACTTCATGCACCAGGTGGCGGTCGATGTAGATCAGCGCGGTGCCATCGGGCTCGGTGCGGACGACGTGCTCGTCCCAGAGCTTGTCGTACAGGGTCTTGGCGGTCATGCGAAACAGGGATCAGGTCGAAGACGAAGCGCGTCGCTTGGGCTTGGCCAGCGCGGGCGCGGGAATGGGCGCAGGCTCAGCGGCTTGCAGGCTGGCCTGGGCAGCGGCCAACGCCGCAGCAGCGGCGGCGGCGGCCTGGGGGGGGCACAGGGCATCGACGAAACGCTGCACCACCGCCGACAAGCTCTGCTGACGCGGCACGGCGACACGGTACTCGCGCGCGGCCCAAGGTTCTTGCAGGCTGAGTTGCTCGACGGCGAAGACTTGCGCGAACCGCTCGGCCGGCCCCTGGGGCAAGACCGCGACACCGAGACCCGCTTCCACCAACTGCGCGATGGCGTCGAAGCCTCGCACCTGCAAGCGGGCTTTCAGGGTCTTGCCCACCAAAGCGGCTTGCTCGCGCATGACTTCCTGCGCCGCCGCACCGGCGTGCAGGCCGATGAGGTCGTACTCCAGCAGGTCGGAAAAACGCACGCTGCCGCGGTCGACCAAGGGGTGGCCCCGGGGCACCAGCACCGACAGGCGGGCAAAGCGGTAGCTGCGGGTGTCCAGGCGGTTGTCCAGGACCGGCGGCGTGAAGATGCCAACATCGGCGCGCCCCTCGGCCACGGCGGCCTGGACCTCGGCGCTGGTCAAATCTTCCAAACTGATGCGGATCTGCGGGTGGCGGTTGCTGAAGTTGGCCAAGTCCGCGGGCAAGCACTCGGCGATGGCGCCGCCGTTGGCCACGATGCGCAGGTGGCCCTTGATGCCGCGGGCGAATTCCACCACCTCCGATTCCATGGCGTGCAAGCTGGCCTGCAAGGTTCGGATGTGGCGCACCAGGGCGCGACCGGCTTCCGTGGGCTCGACGCCGCGCGCGCGGCGCTCGAAGAGCTTGACGCCGAGGCGCAGCTCCAAATCGGCCAATCGCTTGCTGGCGGCCGCCAAAGCGAGGTGTTCGGCCTTGGCGCCGGCCGTGATCGAGCGGGTGCGCTCGATGGCCAGCACGAGGTGGAGGGTGGTGAGGTCGAGGCGCATGACGTTCACTGTAAACCTTCGTCTGTTGGGGAGGCTTCGACAGATTACTGCCGAATACCACCAAATCAACGAAGGCTTAACCCTGATGTCCGCCGGACTGAGCGGCGCAACCACCCCCGCGGAACGACCCTCTCAGGGCGTCAGGCCCACCTGGGCTTGCACGCCCCGCACGGTGTTGCGGGTGTGCGCACCCAGGTGCCGCAGCAGCGTGGCGATGGCCGCCACCATGGCGTCCCGCTGGGCCTGCAACTGACGACGCATGTCCGCGTCGAGGTCGATGGCGTCTTCCTGCGCACCGAAGTCGAAGGCTGGATCCAACACGAAGCGGGCGGGCGCGCCCACGACGATGGCGGCATCGGTGGCTGGACCCGCCGCATGGGCTTGGGCGGCCACCACGTCTCGCAGGTACTGCGGATGCCACGCGGGGTAGCTGGCGTCGTGCTGGGTGTCGCGCAGCGCCTGCTCCAGAACGGTGTCCTGCCCCGCCTGGGCCGATGCCAGCAGACGCCGCGTTTGGTAGTTCTCCATCACGAAGTGGCGGTTGCTTTGCAAGACGATGAGGCCAGCCTTGCGCCCGGGGAAGCCGAGTTTGTCCAACAGGTTGGCCCACACCATGCCGGGCAGCCGCTCGCCCGGGGCGGCGCTGGCGTGGTAGGGCTGCGTCAGGTCTTGAACGTAGTGCAGGGCCAAACCGGTGAAGCGCCAGCCCCAGTAGTCGTGACCGCTGCGAAACGCCAGCGCCGCCAAGGTGGTGTACTGGTGCACGCGCAGTTGCGCGTAGCTCCGGGCAAAGGCCGGCGCCAAGGCATTGAACACAGCGCCTTGGTGGAAGAAGCCCATGTGAAACGGGGCTTGGCTGCTGATGCGGATGGCCGGGTTGCCAAAAGGCTGCGGGCCCAGGCCGTAATCGGCGCTGCCAGGGTTGTCGTCGAACAGGTCGATGTCGTAGCCGTAATCTGGCTCGTCGCTGGCCGAGGCCAGTACCGCCAGCGGTGTCACGGGCTGGCCGGGCTGCAAGGCCACAAAGCGTTGCGTGGCGCCTTTGCTGGGTGGGATGTTGAAAACCGCCTCCGGCTCGAGCGGCTGACTGTGCGCCGTGGCTTCGGGGTGGCGAGGATCGACCTGCACGAACAAGGCCAGCGGCGCCTTGGGCGACAAACGCAGGGCCCGAAAAAAGGCCAGCCGGCGCTCAGCGTCGGTGTCCTGCGGCTGCGGCACCCAAGTCAGACGCTCCGGCCGCGGGGTGTACGACCGGATGTTTTCGCGCGCCCAGGCTTCTTGCGCATCGGTGAGCGCGGCCACGGCACCGGATTGGGCGCGCAAGAAGTCGTCCAACGTTTCGGCCTTCACCGCGGGGGCTTGCGCCACGGTGGGCCAGCCCTCCAGCGCGCGGTAGCTGAGCAGGGCGTGGTTGCCCCACGCCCAAGCCGCGGCATGCGCCAGCCATGCGCCTGCCACAACCAGCGCCGCCCGCCACCGACCTGCCGCGTGTCGCATCGGGGCCTCCTCCACTTCGGTCAGGGGGCGGGTGTCGCCGGGGGCAGTGCCGAGACCGCCGTGCCAGAGGGCTCGCCCGCATCCATGGCGGTCTCAGCGCCCTCTCCCGAGGCAACTCCCTCGGCCTTGCGCTGGGCCTTTTCGGCCTTTTTTTGCTTCTTTTGCTGCTCGCGTTGGCGCTTCTCGAAGGCGTAATTGGGTTTGGCCATCTCGGCTCCTCATGGGGTGGGAAGCGCCCACCATACCCCGCCCGGTGGCGCAAGGGCGCCACAGGCCGTGTGCTGGGGTCAGCGCAGCGCGTCGCGCACCTCGGCGGGGGCTTGCACCAGCTCGATCAGCACGCCCTCGCCGCCGATAGGGAACTGCTCGTTGCCCTTGGGGTGCACGAAGCAAATGTCATGGCCGGCCGCGCCGCGGCGGATCCCACCCGGCGCGAAGCGCAGGCCTTGGGCTTCGAGCCATTGCACGGCAGCTGGCAGGTCGTCCACCCACAGGCCCACGTGGTTCAGCGGCGTGGTGTGGACGGCCGGCTTCTTGTCGGGGTCCAGCGGCTGCATCAGGTCCACCTCGACCGCGTGCGCGCCCCGTCCCAGCGTCAGGATGTCCTCGTCGACGTTTTCGCGCTCGCTCTGGAAGGTGCCGGTCACCGGCACGCCCAGCAAGTCGACCCACAGGGTCTTGAGCCGCTGCTTGTCCAAGCCGCCGATGGCGATTTGCTGCAGGCCGAGGATGCGAAAAGGACGGTCGCTCATGGCGGGCTCCAAGGGTTGTTCGAAAGGTCGAGGCGGCCCCAGAGCCAGCCGGTTTTCATGCCGCTCAGGGTGGCCACGTTTTGGCCGTGGAACCAAGGCAGTTGCCCCACCGGCCCCATGAGGGCATCGCGCAGGGCGGGCAGCAAGCGCTGGTGGGACTGGAACATCGGCGTCAGCCAGCGGCTGGCCTGCCCGTAGTAGCGCAGGTGGGCGCGGCGGGCCTGGGCAAAGCGGGCCAGCAGCTCGGGCCAGGGCGCCTGCGGATGCGCGCGGCGGGTTTGCGCCAGCACCTGCGCATCGATCAAGGCCATGTTGGCCCCCTGCCCCAGCTGCGGGCTCATGCCGTGCGCGGCGTCGCCGATGGCCAGCACCGCGCCGCGGTGCGTCGGACGCAGGCGCACGTCGGCGTAGCGCGCCGGCCGCAGTTGGCGGGCGTCGGTCAAGCCATCGAGCAAGGGCGCCACCCAGGGGAGCAAGTCGACCAACGGGCGCTTCCAAGCGGCCAGGTCCAAGCGGTCCAGGTCGGGCATCTCGGCCAGGGGCAGACTCCAGAACAGGTTGATGCCGGGCGCACTCCCGGCGTCGCTGCCCCAGGCGCGCCCCACGGGCATCAGGCCCAGCATCTGTCGTGCGCCGCGGAAACGCTGGCGCAGTTCGATGGCAGGAAAGCCAGTGGGCTGCGGCAGCACCGTCCACAAGGCCCCCCACGGGAAAGGGTCGGCCCGCACGCGGCCGTGCCCGGCCACCAGCTGAGACCGCAGGCGAGAAAAGCTGCCATCGGCCAAGAGCACGGCCTCGAAGCTGCCCAGATCGGCCCCGCCCTCGTTGTGAAGGCGCACCCCCTCGGGGACGTCCGTCCAGCCCGCGACCGTGGCGCCGCAATGCCAGGGCACGCCCAGGGCACGCAGGCGCTGCCACAGCAGGCCCATCAGCACGCCGCGCTGCAAGCCCAGTCCGTAGGCCTCGGGGGCGAAGCGGCTGTAGCGAAGGTGGAGCACGGTGCGCCCGCTGGCGGTGTCGCCATGCAGGCGGTCGAGCCGAGCGCCATGCGCCAAGGCCCCGTCCAACAGCCCCAGGTGCGCCAGAACCTGCTGCCCCGTGGGCTGCAGCAGCAAACCGGCCCCGATGGGCTGGGGGTCGGCCACCGTCTCGAAGACGGTGACCGGCACGCCCAACTGCGCCAGCCCGATGGCCGCCGCCGTGCCGGCGACGCCCGCGCCAACGACCGCGACGCTCAACGGGCGAAGCGCAAGATGGGCTGGTCGACGCTCAGGGACTCGCCCGGCTTGGCCAGCACCTCGGCCACGGTCACGTCCTGGGTGGCGAACAGCACGTTCTCCATCTTCATGGCCTCGATCACGGCCAAGCGCTCGCCCGCTTGCACCTTCTGGCCCACGGCCGCAGCCAGTTGGACCAGCAGGCCCGGCATGGGCGAGAGCAAGAAAGCGCTGGTGTCGGGCGGCGCCTTGTAGGGCATCAGGGCCTGCAGCTCGGCGTGGCGGGGGCGCAGCACGGTGATCTCTGCGGACTTGCCGTTGTGCTGCAAGCGGAACGCCAGCGGGTTCTTGGCCGTGCCGCGCTCGACCTGGGCCACGAAGGGCCGGCCGTTGACGCTGCCGTTCAGGCGCACGTCGATCAAACGCGAGTGGCATTCGATGTCATAGCCCTTGCCGTCCACCTCGATGCGGGCCACGCCCGGCCGGCCGGCGATCTCGGTGACGCGCACGTGCTGGCGAAGGCTGTTGCCCTCGCCCAGGTGGGTGATGGCGACGGCCTTGTTGTCCAGCCCCACCTCGTGACCCGGCAGTTGACCGCTGATGCCCACGGCCCGCTCGCGCGTCTTGCGGCGCACGAAGGCGGCCAGGGCCACCAGGAAGTCGGGGTCGTCGTGCGTCACCGACTCGGCCTTGAAGCCGCTGGGCCACTGGCGCGCGATGAAGCCGGTGTCGAAGTTCCCCGACTGGAAGTCCGGGTGGGCCAACAAGGCCGCTTGGAAGGGGATGTTGCTGGCGATGCCGCGGATGACGAAGCCGTTGAGCGCCTCGCGCATGCGGGCAATGGCGTCGGCGCGGTCCTTCCCGTGCACGATGAGCTTGGCGATCATCGAGTCGTAGTGCATCGGGATCTCGCCGCCCTCGAACACGCCGGTGTCCACGCGCACGCCTTGCGCCACGCTGGGCTGGCCCTGCGTCAGGTCGGTGGGGGGCGGCTGGTAGCGCACCAGGCGACCGGTGCTGGGCAGGAAGTTGCGGAACGGGTCTTCGGCGTTGATGCGGCACTCGATGGCCCAGCCCTCGCGCTTCAGGTCCGACTGCTGCAGCGGCAGCTTCTCGCCCGCGGCGATGCGAATCATCCACTCCACCAAGTCCAGCCCGGTGATGCACTCGGTCACCGGGTGCTCCACCTGCAGGCGGGTGTTCATCTCCAGGAAGTAGAAGCCCTGGTCCTTGCCGACCACGAACTCGACCGTGCCCGCGCTTTGGTAGCCCACGGCCTGCGCCAAGGCCACGGCCTGCTCGCCCATGGCCTTGCGCGTGGCCTCGCTGATGAAGGGCGACGGGGCTTCTTCGATGACCTTTTGGTGGCGGCGCTGGATGGAGCACTCGCGCTCCCAGAGGTAAAGCGTGCGGCCGTGGCCGTCGGCCAGCACCTGGATCTCGATGTGCCGGGGCTGTTCGATGAACTTCTCCATGAACACCCGGTCGTCGCCAAAGCTCGCTGCGGCTTCGTTGCGGCAGCTCACCAAGCCCTCGGCGCACTCCTTGTCGTTGTGCGCCACGCGCAGGCCCTTGCCGCCGCCGCCGGCGCTGGCCTTGAGCATGACGGGGTAGCCGATCTTCTGAGCGATGGCAACGGCCTCCTCGGCGCTGAGGATGGGCTCGTTGTGGCCGGGGATGGTGCTGACCCCGGCCTGCTGGGCCAGCTTCTTGGACGCGATCTTGTCGCCCATGGCGGCGATGGCGCCGTGCTTGGGTCCGATGAAGACCAGGCCCTCCTCCTCGACCCGGCGCGCGAAGTCTTCGTTCTCGCTCAGGAAGCCGTAGCCGGGGTGGATGGCCTGTGCGCCGGTCTGCTTGGCGGCCGCGATGATCTTGTCGGCCATCAGGTAGCTTTGGCGGCTGGGCGCCGGGCCGATGCACACGGCCTCGTCGGCCAACTCCACATGCCGCGCGCGGGCGTCGGCCTCGGAGTGAACGGCCACGGTGGCGATGCCCAGGCGTTTGGCCGTGGCGATGACGCGGCAAGCGATTTCGCCGCGATTCGCAATCAGTATCTTGTTGAACATTGTTTCCCTCGCAGACTCAGCCTCGTCCGCTGCCAGCAGACCAGAGTGCCAATAGAAATAAGGCCAGCAACATCAGAACCAGAGGTACCCAAAGCCAAGTGGGTAGCCGCGTGAGATTTGCCCGGTCCTGAGAAAAGAACCGATACCACCGCATCTGTCGTTGGTACTTCGCTTTTTGGGCGTCAAGCGAGGCTCGCAGCTCGAACTCAACAGCGGCGGCCTCTTGCGCTTTCCGACGGAGTGCGGCTGCCAGATCCTGATCTGTCTGCATCACTCAGCGCTCCAAGATCGCGCGGCCATCACAGCGGAATGTTCCCGTGCTTGCGCCACGGGTTGTCCAGCTTCTTGTCCTTCAGCATCTTCAAGCTGCGGCAGATGCGCTGGCGGGTTTCGTGGGGCTGGATGACGTCGTCGATGTAGCCGCGCTCGGCCGCGACGAAGGGGTTCGCGAAGCGGGTCTTGTACTCGGCCTCTTTGGCCGCGAGCTTTTCGGGGTCGCCCTTGTCTTCGCGGAAGATGATTTCCACCGCGCCCTTGGCGCCCATCACGGCGATCTCGGCGTTGGGCCAGGCGAAGTTGACGTCGCCGCGCAGGTGCTTGGAGGCCATCACGTCGTAGGCACCGCCGTAGGCCTTGCGGGTGATGACGGTGATCTTCGGGACGGTGGCCTCGGCATAGGCGTAGAGCAGCTTGGCACCGTGCTTGATGATGCCGCCGTACTCCTGCGACGTGCCGGGCATGAAGCCGGGCACGTCGACAAAGGTCACCACCGGGATGTGGAAGGCGTCGCAGAAGCGCACGAAGCGCGCGGCCTTGATGCTGCTCTTGATGTCCAGGCAGCCGGCCAGCACCAGGGGCTGGTTGGCCACGATGCCCACGGTGCCGCCGTCCATGCGCGCGAAACCGGTGACGATGTTCTTGGCGTACTCGGGCTGCAGCTCGAAGAAGTCGCCGTCGTCAACCACCTTGGCGATCAGCTCCTTGATGTCGTAGGGCTGGTTCGGGTTGGCGGGCACCAGGGTGTCGAGCGACTCGTCGCGGCGCGTGGCCGGGTCGCCCGAGGGGCGCACCGGGGGCTTCTCGCGATTGCTGAGCGGCAGGTAGTTGAAGAAGCGGCGCAGCATCAGCAGCGCTTCCACGTCGTTGTCGAAGGCCAGGTCGGCCACGCCGCTTTTGGCGGTGTGGGTGCTGGCGCCACCGAGCTCTTCGGCGCTCACCTCTTCGTGCGTCACCGTCTTCACCACTTCGGGGCCGGTGACGAACATGTAGCTGCTGTCCTTCACCATGAAGATGAAGTCGGTGATGGCCGGGCTGTACACGGCGCCGCCGGCGCTGGGGCCCATGATCAGGCTGATTTGCGGGATGACGCCGCTGGCCAGCACGTTGCGCTGGAACACCTCGGCGTAGCCGCCCAAGGACGCCACGCCTTCCTGGATGCGCGCGCCGCCCGAGTCGTTCAGGCCGATCACCGGTGCCCCGACCTTCATGGCCTGGTCCATGACCTTGCAGATCTTCTCGGCGTGCGCCTCGCTCAGGGCGCCACCGAACACGGTGAAGTCCTGGCTGTAGGCGAAGGCCAGGCGGCCGTTGATGGTGCCGTAGCCGGTGACCACGCCGTCGCCGGGGATGTGGTTGGCGTCCATGCCGAAGTCCACGCAGCGGTGCTGCACGAACATGTCCCACTCTTCGAAGCTGTCGTCGTCGAACAGCAGTTCCAGGCGCTCGCGGGCGGTGAGCTTGCCTTTTTTGTGCTGCGCGTCGATGCGCTTTTGGCCACCGCCCAAGCGCGCCGCGGCGCGCTTGTTCTCGAGCAGTTTTTGGATGTCATCCATGGGGGGTGTTCCTCAAAAACAGGGTCAACAGTTCGCGGGCGGCGGTGCTGGCGGCCAGTGTGCCGGCGCGCACTTCGCGCTCCAGCCCGGGTAAACGCGCCGCCACGGCGGCGTGGTCGTGGAAGGCCTGCTGCAGGCCGGCCTGGATGCGCTCGCGCAGCCAGGCGATGTCTTGCTGGTGCCGCCGCGCGTCGCGGTCCTGCGCGGCCTGTTGGCGTTGCACGGCCTGCCACACCTCGGCCACGCCCTGGCCGGTGAGGCTGCTGGCCTGCAACACCTCCGGCGCGGCAAGCCCGCCGTGCCCTGGCCCATGCGCTTGGCCGTGCAGTCGCAAGCTGGACACGATCTGCACCTGCGCCCGCATGGCCGCAGCGGCATCGAGGTCGGCCTTGTGGATGACCACCAGGTCAGCCAGCTCCATCACCCCGCGCTTGATGGCTTGGAGTTCGTCACCGGCGTTGGGCAGTTGCAGCAGGCAGAAGCAATCGGTCATGCCGGCCACGGCCACCTCGCTCTGGCCCACGCCCACGGTTTCGACGATCACCACGTCGTAGCCGGCGGCTTCGACCAAGCGGATCAGTTCCCGCGTGTGACTGGCCACGCCACCCAAGACGCCGCGGCTGGGGCTGGGGCGGATGAAGGCAGCCTCTTGCACCGACAGGCGCTCCATGCGCGTCTTGTCGCCCAGGATGGAGCCGCCCGACAGGCTGCTGCTGGGGTCCACGGCGAGCACGGCCACGCGGTGGCCTTGCTGGATCAGGTGCAGGCCCAGGGCTTCGATGAAGCTGCTCTTGCCGACCCCGGGCACGCCGCTCAGGCCCAAACGCACCGCGCCGCCGCTGTGCGGCAGGCAGGCGGTGAGCAGGGCATCGGCCTGGGCGCGGTGGGCCGGAAGGCTGCTTTCCAGCAGGGTGATGGCCTTGGCCAGGGCGCGGCGGCCAGGCATGCCGGGTTGGCGCAAAGCCTGGGCAAGGTCGAGCGAGGGCTTCGATACCTCAGCCCGAACGGGGGAAGGAGACGTACCAGCGGGCTCCAATCCCCGTTCGGGCTGAGGTATCGAAGCCCCCGCCAAACGCGGCGGCAGGGCGTTCTTGGTGCCCCACGCCAATCGCTGAATCAGCTGCCAGTCACTCGCGATCAAGGCCTCCTTCTTGGCGCGAGACCAGCCCTTGATCCGCAACTCCGCCGCCAACGCCTCCTCGCGGGTGCTCACCTCCTGGTTCCATACCAGCTTCACCGGTTTGCGCGTTGCCGTGTAGCCCCCCAAAGCACCCGTCTCGTGCTGCGCCATGCGCGCCGCCAAGTCATCGGTGTGGCCCGCGTAGTAGCTGCCGTCCCCACAGCGCAGCAAGTAAACCCAAAAGCCCACGTCAGGCTTTCAGCGAAGCCTGGATGTGCTTCAGCACGTCGCGCGCGCTGTCGGGGATGGGGGTGCCGGGGCCGTAAATGCCCTTCACGCCCTGGGCGTAGAGGAAGTCGTAGTCCTGCTGCGGGATCACGCCGCCCACGAACACAATGATGTCGTCGGCGCCCTGCTTCTTCAGCTCGGCAATGATGGCCGGCACCAGGGTCTTGTGGCCCGCGGCCAGGGTGGACACGCCCACGGCATGCACGTCGTTCTCGATGGCCTGGCGGGCGCACTCCTCGGGGGTTTGGAACAGGGTGCCAATGTCCACGTCGAAGCCCAGGTCGGCAAAGGCCGTGGCCACCACCTTGGCGCCGCGGTCGTGCCCGTCTTGGCCCAGCTTGGCGATCATCACGCGCGGTCGGCGGCCGTGCTGGACCTCGAAGCCCGCCACCTCGGCCTGCAAGGCCTGCCACTCGTCGGGCGCCGTGTAGGCGCCGGCGTACACGCCGCTCACTTTGTGAATGTCCGCGCGGTGGCGGCCGTAAACCGTTTCGAGTGCATCGCTCACCTCCCCCACCGTGCAGCGCACGCGCATGGCTTGAATCGACAGCGCCAGCAGGTTGCCCTCGCCCGAGCGCGCAGCCTCGGTCAGCGCGGCCAGCGCGGCCTGCACCGCCGCCGCGTCGCGCGTGGCCTTGATGTGGGCCAAGCGCGCCACCTGCTGTTCGCGCACCTTGACGTTGTCGACCTCCAGCACGTCGACCGGGTCTTCCTTGGCCAGCTTGTACTTGTTGACGCCGACGATCACGTCGGCCCCGCTGTCGATGCGGGCCTGCTTCTGCGCCGCGCTGGCCTCGATCTGGAGCTTGGCCCAGCCGCTGGCCACGGCCTGGGTCATGCCGCCTTGGCCTTCCACTTCTTCGATGATCGACCACGCCTTGTCGGCCAACTCCTGCGTCAACGTCTCCATCATGTAGCTGCCGGCCCAAGGGTCGACGACGCTGGTGATGTGCGTTTCCTCTTGCAGGATGAGCTGGGTGTTGCGAGCGATGCGGCTGGAGAACTCGGTCGGCAGCGCGATGGCCTCGTCGAAGCTGTTCGTGTGCAGGCTCTGCGTGCCCCCGAACACGGCCGCCATGGCCTCCACCGTGGTGCGCACGAGGTTGTTGTACGGGTCTTGCGCCGTCAGGCTCCAGCCGCTGGTTTGGCAGTGGGTGCGCAGCATCAGGCTCTTCGGGTCCTTCGCCCCGAAGTCGCCCATGATCCGACTCCACAGCAGGCGGGCCGCCCGCAGCTTGGCCACTTCCAAGTAGAAGTTCATGCCGATGGCGAAAAAGAAGCTCAGGCGGGGCGCGAAAGCGTCCACCGCCAGGCCGCGCTTCATCGCGGTGCGCACGTACTCCATGCCGTCGGCCAGGGTGAAGGCCAGCTCCAGCGCCTGGTTGGCGCCGGCTTCTTGCATGTGATAGCCGCTGATGGAGATGCTGTTGAACTTGGGCATCTCCGTGGCGGTGTGGGCAATGATGTCCGCGACTACCCGCATGCTCGGTACCGGCGGGTAGATGTAGGTGTTGCGGACCATGAACTCCTTGAGGATGTCGTTCTGGATGGTGCCGCTCAACTTGGCGCTGGGCACGCCCTGCTCTTCCCCCGCCACCACGTAGGCGGCCAGCACTGGCAGCACGGCTCCGTTCATGGTCATGCTGACCGAGACCTGATCCAGCGGAATGCCGTCGAACAAGACCTTCATGTCCTCCACCGAGTCGATGGCCACGCCGGCCTTGCCCACGTCGCCCACCACGCGCGGGTGGTCGCTGTCGTAGCCGCGGTGCGTGGCCAGGTCGAAGGCCACGCTCACGCCTTGGCCACCGGCGGCCAGGGCCTGGCGGTAGAAGGCATTGCTCTCCTCGGCGGTGGAAAAGCCGGCGTACTGGCGGATGGTCCAGGGCCGCACGGCGTACATCGTGGCCTGGGGCCCGCGCAAGAAGGGCGCGAAGCCGGGCAAGGTGTCGGCGTGGGGAAGCCCGGCCAAATCGGCCGCCGTGTACAGCGGCTTGACCCGCAAGCCCTCCGGGGTCACCCAAGTCAACGCGCCCACATCCCCACCCGGGGCCGATTTGGCGGCCGCCCTCTCCCATTGGCTCAAGGTCGGGGCGGCGGTTTCAGCGGGCTTCTTGTCGGTCATGGTCGGCCTTGGGGCGGTCGGGCAAGGGATCGCGGCGGCCCACGCTCCCTGGTGAGGGGACCCGCGAAGCGCCATTTGTTGTGCGGTGCATCATAGCGTCCGCGTTATTCATAATTATGAATTCAAAACTGACTACACTCTGACGCCGTCGGCCGTCGATGCCAGGGCGCAGCGCCCATGCTGCGCCGGCACTGGCCGCCTGTCCATCCGCCCTGCCCCCACCATGCCCGCCGCCCCACTCGCCCCGCGCGCCCTCTACTTGGAGGTGGCCGAGCACGTGCGCCAGCGGATCTTTGGGCGGCAGCTGGAGCCAGGCGCCTGGATCGACGAACAGGCCCTGTGCGCCGAGCTCGGCATCAGCCGAACGCCCCTGCGCGAAGCCCTGAAGGTGCTGGCCGCCGAAGGCCTGGTGACGATGAAGGTGCGCCGCGGCGCCTACGTGACCGAAATGAGTGAGCGCGACGTGCGCGAGGCCTACCAGCTGCTGGCCCTCTTGGAGAGCGACGCCGCCGCCCAGTTGGCCGCGCGGGCCACCGAGGCCGAATTGGCCGAACTGCAAGCCCTGCACGACGAGCTGGAGCGCAGCGTCAACCAGCGCGACGCCTTTTTCGCCGCCAACGAGCGCTTCCACCTGCGCCTGTTGGAACTCGAAGGCAACCGCTGGCGCCTGCACATGGTGACCGACCTGCGTCGGCTCATGAAGCTCAACCGGCACCACAGCCTGTTTCAGCAGGGCCGCTTGGCGGAGTCGCTGGACGAACACCGACAGCTGATGGCCGCGCTGACCCAGCGGCACCCCGAAAACGCGGCGCGTTTGACCCGCCAGCACTTCGACAACGGCCTCCAAGCCGCACGCCCAACCGCCTGAAGCCTCATCCGCACAAAGGTGGACCGTCCGGCAATACGTCGCAATACCTCTCGGATCACCGGCCTATTGGAAGCTTCCGTTCTTGCTTGGGCGGCCTAGCATCAGCCGGTGAGATGGAGCCCGGCTCAGCCACGGGTAAACCCCATGACCCGCTGAAAGCCGACCTGCATCCGTGTGAAAAAGAGCCAGAGGACCCCCTCAAGTTCGACCAACAGCGACCGAAAGACCCATGACGAAGGCCTGTCGATGGCGTACGCGGTAACTCGCGTGTCGTCGTCGTACGAGCCGGCCCATGGCAACGACCCCTAGAAAAGTGAGCGCATCATGGCCTCTCTCATCTCCAGCCTGACCTCCGACCAGATTGCGGGCCTGTCTACCGCAACGATCGGCCGCCTCACCAGCGAAGACTGGGCCGCGTTCACCACCGACAAGATCCAGGCGCTGACGACCGACCAGGTTCGCATCTTGTCGAGTCAAGCGTTCTCCTTCATCAACACCGAGCAATTTGCGGCTTTCGAGACGCAGGACCTCAGGGTCATCGGCACGGCGGCCCTGAGCAGCATCAGCACCGACAAGATCGGGGCGCTCAGCACCGACCAGCTCCCGGTGTTCACCACGAATCAAGTTCGGGCATTGACCACCGCCCAGGTGGCTTCGCTGAATACCGACAGCACCAACGCACTCACCACCGACCAGTTCGCCGCCCTCAGCACCCAGCAGATCGGTGCCTTGACGACGGAACAAGTCGGCGGACTCCAAAGTGCCGACCTCGTCGCAGTCGGCAGCGCCGGCCTCAGCGCACTCAAGAGCAACGCCATCGCGGCGTTGGCCACCGACAACGTGGCCGCGCTGACCACAGCGCAGGTGCGCGTCTTGACCTCCGTTCAGGCCCAGGGTTTGGACACGGACCAAATCGGAGCGCTCAACAGCAGCAACGTCGGGGTTTTGAGCACGAGCGTGCTTCGCGGACTCAACACCGACCAGATCAGCGCCATGAACTCCCAGCAGTTCGGTGCTTTGAACAGCAACCAGGTGCAATCGTTCAGCACGGGCCAGATCTCCGTGCTGGGCAGTGACACCATCAACGCCCTGGGAACGAGCCAGTTTGCCGCCCTCTCGACCTTTCAGGTCAGCGCGCTGCAAACCGTGCAAATCGCCAACCTGGAATCTGACGACCTGCGAGCGCTAGGCACCGCTGGGCTGCGCTCCTTCACCAGCGCCCAAGTGGCGTCGCTCAGCAGCGACGGCATCGTGGCCCTGACGACCGCCCAAGCCGCGAGCCTGACCACCACGCAAGTGCAGGGCCTGAACACCGAGCAGATTGGCGCGCTGCAAACCGACGACTTCCGGGCCTTGGGTACCGCGAGCCTTCGCACGCTGACCTCGGCGCAGTTCGCCGCATTGGGCACCGACAACCTCGTGGCCCTGAGCACCGCGCAAGCGGCTGCCATCGGGTCCAACCAAGTGCTGGGTCTCAACAGCGACCAAATGGCCGCTCTGGCGACGGACGACTTGCGCGCCCTGAGCACAACCACGCTGCGCGCCTTCAACAGCGACCAGCTGGGCGCCCTCGACTCCGCTCAGCTCGGGTCCTTGAGCACCACCCAGGTCCAAAACCTGACCACGGCCCAGGTGGCCGCCCTGGCATCCGAAGACCTGAACGCCTTCGGAACCGCACAGTTTGCGGCGTTGACGACGGCTCAGCTCGCCGGCTTGACCAGCGATCAAGTCGCCACCCTGGAGACGGCCGACCTGGCTGCCGTGGGGAGCGCCGGGCTACGGGCACTCAGTTCGGTGCAAATCGGCGCCATCAGCACCGACGGCATCGTGGGCTTGACCACGGTGCAGGCTGCGAGCATCACGACCACGCAAGCCCTGGGTCTGACCACCGACCAGATGGCCGCCTTGGCCAGCGATGACCTGCGCGCGATCACCAGCAGCGCGCTCAGGGCGCTCAACTCTGATCAACTGGGCGCCCTCGACAGCGCACAAATTGGGCAGTTGAGCACAGCGCAGGTGCAATCTCTGACCACCGCGCAATTGGCCTCGCTGAGCTCTGACGATCTCAATGCTCTGCTGACGAGCCAATTTGCTGCCTTGACCAGCGCGCAACTGCGCGCCCTGACGACAGAACAGCTCAGCACCCTCGAGACCGCCGACCTGAGAGCCCTGGGCAGTGCTGGCTTGAGCGCCCTCACCTCCGCCCAAATCGCCGCGTTGAACACAGACGGCATCGTGGCGCTGAGCACCCAGCAGGCGGCGTCCATCAGCACCGCCCAGGTGGTTGGCCTGACCAGCGATCAAATCGCGGCCTTGGAGACCGACGATCTGCGTTTGATCTCCTCTGCGGCACTGCGCGAACTGAACTCAGAGCAGCTGGGCGCCTTGAGTTCGACGCAAACGAACAACCTGACCAGCGTGCAGCTGCAAGGTTTGACCACCCTGCAAGTTTCCCGGCTGGAAACCGACGACCTCAACGGCCTGACGAGCAGCCAGTTCGGGCTGCTGACAACGGCTCAAGTTCGGGCCTTGACGACAGACCAACTCACCGCCTTGGAAACCGACGACGTTGCCGGCCTGGGCACTCGCGGCGTAACGTCTCTGACGTCGGCCCAGGTGGCAGCCATCAACACCGACGGCATCGTGGCCCTGACCACGGCACAGATTGCAGCCCTGGGGACCACACAGGCAGCGGGGCTGACGACCGACCAGATCGTCGCCATCCAAACAGAGGACGTGCAAAAGCTGAGCAGCTCGGCGCTGCGCCAACTCACCACGGCACAGATCGGCGCCTTCGATTCTGACCAGCTCGGTTCGCTGACCAGCACGCAAGTGCAAGCCCTGACCACTTCCCAGGTGTCATCGCTGGCCACCGAAACCCTCAACGCCCTGGGTACGTCGCAATTCTCGGCTTTGAGCACGGCGCAAGTTCGCTCGTTCACCACCGAACAGATCAACAACTTGGAAACCGCCGACCTGCGGGCCGTGGGCACGGCAGGCATCGCAGCGTTGACCTCCGCGCAAGTTGGTGCCATCAACACCGATGGCATCCAGGGCTTGAGCACGGCTCAGTTCAACACCCTGAACACGGTGCAGGTGGCTGGCTTGTCCACCGATCAAATCGTGGCCATCCAAACCGACGACCTGCGCGCCCTCACCACTGCCGCCGTCCGCCGATTCGACACCGCGCAACTGGGCGCATTGGATTCCGACCAAATCTCCAAGTTGAGCTCCGGCCAGGTTCAGGCGCTCAGCACGGCGCAAGTGGCTTCGCTGGCCAGCGAGGACCTCAACGCACTGACCACGGCTCAAGTGGGCAATTTGTTGACCTCCCAAGTGGCGGCGCTGACCACCTCGCAGGTCAATACGCTGGAAACCGACGACGTCGTGGCCTTGGGCACCTCGGGGGTGCGGGCCTTGAGCTCGTCGCAAATCGGCGCCATCAGCACCGACGGGGTGGTCGCACTCACCACGGCGCAGACTGGCGTTCTGGTGTCCACCCAGGTCACCGGGCTGACCACCGAACAAATCGGCGTGATCGAAACGCAAGATCTGCGCACGATCAGCACCGACTCGCTGCGGGCCTTGAACACGGCCCAAGTGGACAGCCTGACGACCGAGCAATTCGCACAACTGCGCACGGTTCAAGCGCAAGCGCTGCGCACCAACCAGGTAGCGGCCTTGGGCAGTGACGACCTCAACGCCCTGGGCACCGACCACTTCGCGGCATTGGGCACGAACCAAATCGCGGCCTTCACCACGACCCAAGTCAGCACCCTGGACTCCGACGATCTGCGTGCCATCGGCAGCAACGGCGTGCGTGCCTTCAGCTCGGCGCAAATCGCGGCGCTGAGCACGGACAGCCTTCAGGCCATCACGACCAGCCAGGCCTCGGTGTTGACCACGGCGCAGGCCCTGGGCCTGAGCAGCGATCAGTTGGGCGCGATCCAGTCCGACGACCTGCGAGCTTTGAGCACCACCCTGTTGCGCAGTCTCAGCACCGACCAATTGGCTGCCTTCAGCTCTGATCAATTGGGCCAATTGACCGACAGCCAGATCAAGGCGCTCAGCACAGCCCAGTTGTCGACGCTGACGTCTGATGACCTCAACGCGCTGAGCACGGGGCAGTTCGCTGCCCTCACCACCGGTCAACTGGTGGGCCTGACGACCGACCAGATCAGCACCCTGGATTCTGACGACTTCGTCGCCATCGGCACGGCGGGACTGCGCGCGCTTACCACGGCTCAGTTCGCCGCGCTGAGCAGCGACAACATCGTGGCCCTGACCACCTCGCAGGCCGCGCAAATCAGCTCGGCGCAGGTTCGGAGCATGACGACCGACCAGCTCAACGCGCTGGCCACGGACGATCTGGCTGCGCTCGCCCCGGCAGCGCTCACCGGCTTGACCTCAGACCAATCGGGCGCCTTGCGGACCGATGGCATCGTGGCTCTGACGACCACACAGGTGGCAGCGCTCGGCACGATGCAGGCCAAAGGCTTCACGAGCGATCAGGTTGCCGCTCTGCAAACCGACGACCTTCGCGCGCTGGCGACTGGCGCGCTGCGGACACTCAACTCCGAACAATTGAACGCGCTGGGCACGGATGGCTTTGCGGCCATGACCAATGCCCAAGTGCAAGCACTGAGCACATCGCAGGTTTCCACTCTGGAAACCGATGACCTCAATGCATTCAGCACCGGTCAGTTTGCGGTCTTGACCACGTCGCAAGTGGCAGCTTTCACCACCGACCAAGTGACCACGCTGGCCAGCGAAGATCTGGTGGCCGTCGGCGCCAATGGGATCCGCGCGCTGAACAGCGAGCAAATCGCAGCGATCGGCACGGCCAATGTCCAAGCCATGACCACGGCGCAATGGAGCACGATCAGCTCCGCTCAGGCTCTGGGCCTGACGTCGGATCAGCTGCAAGCGTTGCAATCGACCGATCTGCGCGCCCTGAGCTCGTCAGCGCTGCGAGCGCTGAACTCGGATCAGCTGGGCAGCCTGACGAGCAACCAGTTCCAAGACCTGACCACCACCCAGTCGCAGTCCCTCACCACGGCACAGATCGCCGCGCTGGCCAGCGACGACCTGAACAGCTTCGGCACGCAACACTTCGCCCGCTTCACCACCGCCCAGGTCGCAGCGCTGACGACGGACCAGTTGGGTGCGCTGGAGACCGACGACTTCCAAGCCCTGGGCAGCATCGGCCTGCGTGCACTGAACTCGGCGCAGATCGGGGCGCTGAGCACCACCTCGATCGATGCCTTGAGCACCTCTCAAGCCATTGGTTTGACCACGGTGCAAACCAAGGGTTTGAACAGCGATCAGATTGCAGCCATCGCCACCGACGACCTGCGTGCCATCCCAGCAGACGTCCTGTCCAAGATGGGTACGGACCAGATCGACGCGCTGGGTACCGCTCAATTCGCCGCCTTGACCACCGTGCAAGTCCGTGCACTGACCACCGCCCAAGTGGCCGCCCTGTCGTCGGACGACTTGAATGCGCTGGGGACGCAGCAGTTCGCCAACATGCTCACCTCGCAGTTGGCAGCGCTGAAGACCGACCAAATCAACACGCTGGAGTCCGCTGATGTGACCGCCATCGGGGCCAACGGCATCCGGGCTTTCAGTTCCACGCAACTGGGCGCCTTGAACACCGATGGCATCGTGGCCCTGAGCACGGGGATGGTGGCCAACCTCTCCAGCACGCAAGCTGCGGGCCTGACGACCGATCAGATGTCGGCTTTCGAGACCCAAGACCTGCGAGCGATGGTGGCGGTGACGCTGCGCACCCTCAGCACCGACCAGTTGCAGGCGCTGACCACCGAACAATGGGCCAACCTCACGACGGGGCAGGTTCAAGCGCTCACCACCTCGCAGATCGCAGGCTCTGCCACCGACGACCTCGTGGCACTGAATACTCAGCAGTGGGCCTCCCTGGCCTCCAATCAGGTGGGTGCGCTGTCAACCGAGCAAATTGGTGCCATGGAGAGCACCGACATCACGGCCATCGGCACCAACGGCATCCGGGCGTTCAACTCGGCGCAGATCGGCGCCATCACCACCGACGGCATCGTCGCGATGACGAGCCAGCAGTTCTCGGTGCTGACCAGCGCACAAGCGGTGGGCTTGACCACCGACCAGTTGGACGCCATCGAAAGCACCGACATCGCCGGCCTGTCCACAGCGGCCTTGCGCCAGCTGAACACCGAGCAGTTCGCGGTGCTCGACTCGGCGCAGGTGTCCAAGCTGACAACGACCCAGCTGGCGGCTGTGACCTCGAGCCAGATCAACACCTTGGCCACCGACGAGATCGTGGGGCTGAGCACCTGGCAAGTCGCTTCACTGAGTACCCTGCAGTTGCAAGGGTTCACGACCGAACAAATCGCTGCTCTGGCCACGGATGACTTGCGCGCGCTCAACACGGCACAGCTGCGCAGCTTGGACAGCAGTGACCTGGCCGCCATCACCAGCGACCAAGCTGCCGCACTGACCAGTGCACAGATCGGCTCGCTCACGGGTGCTCAGATCGTGGGTATCGCCACCGAGGCGGTGGCCAGCTTCGTGACCAGCGGCATCCGGGCCTTGAGCACCGCCGCCGTGGCGGCATTGACCACCGATCAAGTGGTTGGTCTGGGCACGCAGCAGGTCGAGGCACTGACGAGCACGCAGATTGCCGCACTGAACACCGCGCAGATTCAAGCGCTCGAAACGGCGGACTTCGCCCTGCTGAGCACCACCCAACTGCGCAGCCTCAGTTCGACCCAAATCGCAGCCATCGAAACCGACGACTTCCGGCAATTGGGCAGCAATGACATCGCGGCGCTGACCACGCAACAAATCGACGGTGTGACGACCGACCAAATCGTTGCGTTGACCACCGACCAGATCGTCGGCTTCGAAACGGCCGACTTGGCCAGCATGAACATGGACCAGGTGCTGGCGTTCTCGTCCGACCAAACGGCGGCGATGAACTCGCAGCAGATCAATGCGCTGTTCCTGGCCACGCCCATCATGCTGGACTTGGATGGCAACGGCATCCAAACCGTTTCGGCGTCGCAAGGCGTTCGGTTCGACCTGCTGGGCGACGGCCAAACGGCCCAGTGGGGCTGGGCAGCCGGCAATGACGGCTTCTTGGTGATGGACCGCAACAACGACGGCCAGATCAACGACGGCAAGGAGTTGTTCGGCTCAGGGACCCGCTTGGCCGATGGCAGCCGCGCCGCCGATGGCTTTGCCGCCATGGCCGCCGAGGACAGCAACAAAGACGGGAAGCTCGACGCCAGCGATGCCAACTGGAGCAAACTGCAGGTGTGGGTGGACGCCGACAAGGATGGCGTCACCGATGCTGGCGAACTCAAGTCGCTCGCCGAGCTGGGGATCACCTCCTTCGACCTGGGCGCCGCCAAGGGCACGGAGCTCAACAACGGCAACTTCGTGGGCTTGGTGTCGAAGTACACCAAGGACGATGGAAGTACCCACCAGTTGGCCGACGTGTGGTTCGCCAAAGACACCACACCGCCCGCGCTGGGCGATGTGGTGGCGGCGGCTCCCGACGAGTTGCCATTGCCAGAGGTGTCGCCCACGGCGGCCGCGGCGGCATCCACTGCCGCCACAAGGGTCGACATGGAGCCGATGCTGGGAGTTCAAGACGCACCGAATCAGCGCCACATCGATCTCCCGCCGCAATGGCTCGTGAAGAGCGAAGAAGACGACAGTTTCAAGCCGCCCTTGATCTGACGTCGGCCATCGCAACGTTTGCGCGAACGCCAGTCCCAGTGAGGCTGGCCCCAGCCCCAGGCCCAGTGCTTGGGGCTTTTTTGCATGGGTCTTGACCTAGCCGGATTGGCAGGTAAAGCCAGGGTTGTTCCGCGCCGAGACGCCTTGGAGCGGCCCCTAGCATTGCCGTCATGCAAGCCGCCCTGCCCCAGCCCAAGCCACCGCTGGTGAGTTTGTGCATTCCCACGCACGAGCGTCCGGACTACCTGCGCCTGGCGCTGGAAAGCGCCTGCGCCCAGACCTACCCGGCGCTGGAAATCGTCGTCACCGACAACAGCGCCACCGACGCCAGCCTCGACGCGGTGCAAGACCTGCTGGCCCGCCACCCCAACGTGCGCTTCTTGCGCTGCCCCGACAAGTCCTACTACATGGACAACTGGCAGAACGGCCTGGCCGCCTGCCAGGGTGAGTACATCAGTTTCCTGATGGACGATGACCTCTATCACCCCACCAAGGTGGCCCGGATGGTGGGGGTGTTCGAGGCCAACCCGGAGTGCGGGCTGGTCACCTCGCACCGGCAACTGATCGGGCCGCGCGGCGAGCTGCTGCCGCAGCTGCCCGGCACTGAGCATCAGTTCCCGGGCGACGCCATGGTGAATGGCGACGATTGGTCGCGTCAGATCCTGCTCACCGGTCGCAATGTCATCGGCGAGCCAACCACCGTACTCATGCGTCGCAGCGACCTGGGCGCCGCCTTTGGCTTTTGCATGGGCCGCCAGTACCAGGTGCTGTCCGACATCGCCACCTGGGTGCGCCTGATCCGCGGGCGAAAAGCAGCCTACCTTCACGACTCGCTGTCGCAGTTCCGCCTGCACGAAGGTCAAGACCAGCGCCGCTCCCTGCAAGCCCTTTGGGCCAACGTGGAATGGCTGCAGTTGCTGCTCGACGCCGACAACGACGGTCTATTCGACGGCCACGACGACGCTGTACGCACCAGCCTGAAGGGCAAACTGGATGCGCTAGTGCCATTCATCACGATGCACGCCGGGGCGCTGCGCGAGCAAGGCGGCCCGGTGGACAACATCCCCCGCCTTTTGCGCCAGGCCCTCGACCGGCTGCTCCACTGATGCGCCCCTACGTCATCGTCACCCCCTCCTGGTGCCCCAGCGCTGGCGTGCGCGTGCTGCACGAGCTGTGCCATGAGCTGCGCAGCCAAGGCCTGGAGGCCTACCTGCTCATCACCCGCGACATGAGCAACGGCACGGCGCCCTTGGTGAACCCGGCCTTCCACACGCCGGTGATCAACGGCGCCATGGAAGCCCAGTGGCCGCGCCTGCAGCAAGAGGCCATCACCATCTGCCCCGACAGCGCCACCCCCAACGAGATGGGCGCCAAACGCGTGGTGCGCTACGTGCTGGGCAAGGAAGTGCCGCAGCCGCACGACAACCCGCGCGAGTTCCGCGTGTACTGGTCCCGCGCCTACCCGGCGCAGCGCCGGGGCGACCACCGCGTTCTCTACCTGCAGCCCGTGGACCTGGGCCTGTTCAACGACCTCAACCGCCCCGCGCCCACGCAAGACATGCTGTGGATCGGCAAAGGCGGCCGCTACGTCGGGCCGGACGTGCCGCAAGGCCCGCAGGTGGTGCGCCTGACGTACGAGTGGCCGGCCACACGCCCCGCCCTAGCGGCCGAGCTGCGCAAAACCCGCTACCTCTACACCTACGACACCCTGTCGTCCACCAACCTCGAGGCCATCTTGTGCGGCGGCATCGTCATCCTCAAGACGATGAAGTACCACGCCTGGGACTGGACGCGACGCGACATCGAGGCAACCGAAACCGGCAGCGGCGGCTACGCCTTCGACGAAACGCCCTACGAGATCGAGCGCGCCTGGGCCACCCGCGGCGAGCTGGTCGAGAACATCCGCCACCACAAGGCCATGTTCCGCCAGCACCTGTGGGAGTTCGTGCAGGCCTCGCAGCGCCACTTCCGCACGGGCACCAGTTCATGACCGCCGCGGTTCAACTGGCCGACGGCAAGCGCTTCGACGTGCCCGTCGGCGTCACCTTGCTGGACGCCGCCCAAGCCGCGGGCTTGACCCTGGCCCACAGTTGCCGCACCGGCCGCTGCAGCAGCTGCAAGGTGCGCGTCACCGAAGGCGCCACCCGCGCGCTGCGGCCCGACGCCGTGCTGAGCCCCGACGAGCGCGCCGCCGGCTGGGCGCTGACCTGCACCGACACCTGCGACGCGCCCGTGGCCCTGGCCGCGCGTGACTTGGCAGAACTGGCCGGCTTCAAGCTCTTGACCCTGCCCGCCCGCATCGACAGCCTGAGCCTGCTCGCGCCCGACGTGATGCAGGTGCGCCTGCGCCTGCCGCCCAACCACGGCCTGCGCTACCTGCCCGGGCAGTTCGTCGAGCTTGTTGGACCCAACGGGCTGCGCCGCGCCTACTCCGTGGCCAATGCCAGCGCCACCCAAGGCGTGGAGCTGCACGTGCGCCGCGTGCCCGGTGGGGCCATGAGCGCCTACCTGTTCGACCAGGCCAAGCCCAACGACTTGGTGCGCCTGCAAGGCCCGCGCGGCAGCTTTCACCTGGGCGATGTGGCCGGCCTGCACCTGGTGTGGCTGGCCACGGGCACCGGCATCGCGCCCTTCAAGGCCATGCTCGAAGGCCTCGCCGCCCAGCCTGAAGGCCAATGGCCGGCGCGCATCGACCTGTACTGGGGCAACCGCCTGCCGGCCGATGCCTACTGGCAGCCCGAGCCTGGTGCCCTCGGCGGGCGCTTGAACCTGCACCCCGTGTGCAGCCGCGCCGGCGCCGACTGGACCGGCCTGCGCGGCCACGTGCACGAACGCGCCCTCGAAAAAGAAGGGCGTGACGCGGCCAGTCTTCGGGTTTTCGCCTGCGGCTCGCCAGCGATGATTGACAGTGCCCAAGCGGCCTACGCCGCCTGGGGCTTGAGTGACGTCCACTTCCACGCCGACGCCTTCGTGCCGTCGGGAGGAGCCTGAACCGATGAAAGCCGTCATCCTGGCCGGGGGCCTGGGCACCCGCCTCAGCGAAGAAACCACCCTGCGCCCCAAGCCCATGGTCGAGGTGGGCGGTCGCCCCATCCTGTGGCACATCCTCAAGATGTACGCCCACCACGGCATCAACGACTTCGTGATCTGCTGCGGCTACAAGGGCAACGTCATCAAGGAGTTCTTCGCCAACTACTTCATGACGCAAAGCGACGTCACCTTCGACATGCGCAGCAACCGCATGGAGGTGCACCACAAGCGCGCCGAGCCCTGGAATGTGACCGTGGTGGACACCGGCGAAACCACCATGACGGGCGGCCGCCTGCAGCGGGCTGCACGCTACATCGAGCGCGACGAAGCCTTCTGCTTCACCTACGGCGACGGCGTCTCCGACGTCAACATCTCCGCCAGCCTCGATTTCCACAAGCAGCACGGCAAGGCCGCCACGCTCACCGCCGTGTACCCGCCGGCCCGCTTCGGCGCGCTGGACATGGACGGCGCCCGCGTGCGCGCCTTCCAAGAAAAGCCGCGTGGCGAAGGCGGCCGCATCAACGGCGGCTTCTTCGTGTTGTCGCCCAAGGTGCTGTCGCTGCTGGACGGCGACGACTGCGTTTGGGAGCAGCGCCCCCTGGCCTCGCTGGCCGAGCAAGGCGAGCTGATGGCCTTCGAGCACGACGGCTTCTGGCAGCCCATGGACACCCTGCGCGACAAGAACCTGCTCGAAGATCTGTGGGCCAGCGGCAAGGCGCCTTGGGCGGCGTGGCAGCAAGGATGAGCGGCCTGGCCCTGCTTCGGGGGCAGCGCGTGCTGCTCACCGGCCACACCGGCTTCAAGGGCGGCTGGCTGGCGCTGTGGCTGCACCACCTCGGCGCCGAGGTACACGGCTTCGCCCTCGACCCCAACACCCAACCCAGCCTGTTCGACGTGGCCCACGTCGGCCGCGTGCTGGCCAGCGACACCCGCGGCGACCTGCGCGACGCCGCCGCCGTGCAGGCCTGCGTGGCCGCCGTGCGCCCCAGCCTGCTGATGCACCTGGCCGCCCAGCCCCTGGTGCGCGAAAGCTACCGCGACCCCGCCGGCACCTGGGCCAGCAACGTGCAAGGCACCGTGCACGTGCTGGACGCCCTGCGCCTGCACCCCGGCTGCCAGGCCGCGGTGGTCATCACCACCGACAAGGTCTACGCCAACCGCGAGTGGGACCACGCCTACCGCGAGACCGACGCCCTGGGCGGGCACGACCCCTACAGCGCCAGCAAGGCCGCCTGCGAATTGGTGGTCGACAGCTTCCGCCGCAGCTTCTTCGCCGCCCAAGGTCTGCGCCTGGCCTCGGCCCGGGCCGGCAACGTCATCGGTGGCGGCGACTGGGCCGCCGACCGCCTCGTGCCCGACGTGCTCAAGGCCTTGGCCGAACACCGCCCCGTCGAGCTGCGCCACCCGCAGTCGGTGCGCCCCTGGCAGCACGTGCTCGAACCCTTGAGCGGCTACCTGCGCCTGGCCGCTGGCCTGCTCGGCGGCGAGCAAGGCCTGGACGACGCCTGGAACTTCGGCCCCGAGGCCAGCGACGCCCTGCCCGTGGCCGCCTTGGTCGAGGGCCTGGGCGCGCAGGCTGTGCGCCAACCTGGCCACCACCCGCACGAAGCCGGTCGGCTGGAGCTCGACATCGCCCGCGCCCGCCACCGCCTGGGCTGGCACCCGCGCTGGCGCCTGCAGCAGGCGCTCGACCACACCCGCGCTTGGCACGAGGCCTGGCGCGCAGGCCAAGACATGCACGCCTTCACCCTTTCCCAGATCCAGCAGTACGCCGCCTGAGGCGACGAGTTCCCCATGACCACCATCCCCATCCAAGCCGCTCCCAATGCCCCCGTCCTGGCCCCGCCCCCGCACACCAGCCCCGAGGCCCTGGCCCTGCGTGAGCAAATCCGCCAGCTGGTGGCCCAGTACGGCGCCCTGACCCACGACGCGCCCCAGCCCTTCGTGCCCGGCGAGACCGTGCTGCCCCCCAGCGGCAAGGTCATCGGCACGCCCGAGCTGCAGAACATGGTCGACGCCTCGCTCGACGGCTGGCTGACCACCGGCCGCTTCAACGCGGCCTTCGAAGCCCGCCTGGCGCAGTACCTGGGCGTGCCCCACGTGCTCAGCGTCAACAGCGGCAGCTCGGCCAACCTCGTGGCCTTCCAAACGCTCACCTCGCCGCAGCTCGGCGACCGGGCCATCCAGCCGGGCGACGAGGTCATCGGCGTGGCCGCGGGCTTCCCCACCACGGTCAACCCCATCCTGCAGTTCGGCGCCGTGCCGGTGTTCGTGGACGTCGACCTCGTCACCCACAACATCGACGTCAGCCAGCTCGAGGCCGCGCTCAGCCCCAAGACCAAGGCCGTGATGATTGCCCACGCCCTGGGCAACCCCTTCAACCTCGACGCCGTCACCGACTTCTGCAAGCGCCACAAGCTCTGGCTGGTGGAAGACTGCTGCGACGCCCTGGGCGCCACCTACCGCGGCCGCCGCGTGGGCACCTTCGGCGACATCGCCACGCTCTCGTTCTACCCCGCCCACCACATCACCATGGGCGAAGGCGGCGCGGTGTTCACGCAAAGCGCCGAGTTGCGCCGCATCGCCGAGTCCTACCGCGACTGGGGCCGCGACTGCTACTGCCCCCCGGGCAAAGACAACACCTGCGGCAAGCGTTTCGACTGGCAGCTGGGCTCCCTGCCCCACGGCTACGACCACAAGTACATCTACAGCCACAGCGGCTACAACCTGAAGATCTCCGACATGCAGGCCGCCTGCGCCCTGGCGCAGATGGACCGGCTGGACGGCTTCGTGGCCACGCGCCGCCGGCACTTCGACTTCCTCAAGAACCGCCTGCAAACCTGCGCCGAGTTCTTGATGCTGCCCGAGCCCACCGAGCACAGCGTGCCCTCGTGGTTCGGCTTCCCCATCCACCTCAAGCCCAGCAGCGGCCTGCAGCGCGTGGACCTGCTGCGCTTCCTCGACCAACAGCGCATCGGCACCCGCCTGCTGTTCGCCGGCAACCTCACGCGCCAGCCCTACATGGCCGACCAGCAGTTCCGCGTGGTGGGCGACCTGCCCAACACCGACGCGGTGATGAACGGCACCTTCTGGATCGGCGTGCACCCCGGGCTGGACGAGGCCAAGCTCGAATTCATCGCCTCGCAAATCGAAACCTTCCTCGGCGTCAACTTCTGAGCATGCGGCTCGACGGCCCCTTCGCCCTGCCCGACGACGACCTGGAGGCCATCGCCCCGGCGCTGCGCCCCCTGGCCGGCCAGCGCCTGCTCATCACGGGCGGCACCGGTTTCGTGGGCAAGTGGCTGCTGGCCAGCCTGCTGCACGCCAACCGCCACCACGGCGCCAGCCTGCACGCCACCGTGCTCAGCCGCGACCCCGGTCGCTTTCTGCGTCAGTTCCCGGCCCTGGCCGACGAGCCCGCGCTGGCCTGGTGCCAGGGCGACGTGCGCGACGTCCAAGCACCGGCCGGCCTCGCGCTGGACGCCTGCATCCACGCCGCCACCGACGTGGCCAGCGCCCCCGACGCCCAGGCCGTGTTCGACACCTGCGTCACCGGCACCCGCCGCGTCATCGACATTGCCACCCAAGCCGGCGCGCGCCGCCTGCTGCTGCTCAGCTCAGGCGCCATCTACGGCCCCAGCCAAGGCGGCGAACGCCTGAGTGAAGGCCACCGCGGCGGCCCCGACCCCCTGAACCCCGCCAGCGCCTACGCCGAGGGCAAGCGCGCTGCCGAGCAGCTCACCGCCCTGGCGCAAGCCGCCGGCCGCCTGCACACCAGCGTGGCGCGCTGCTTCGCCTTCGTCGGCCCCTACCTGCCGCTGGACAAGCAGTTCGCCGTCGGCAACTTCCTGTCGGCCGCGCGCGACGGCCAGCCCATCGCCATCCAGGGCGATGGCACGCCGCTGCGCAGCTACCTCTACGCCGGCGACCTGGCCCGCTGGCTCTGGACCCTGCTGGCCCAAGCCCCAGGCGGCAGCGCCTGCAACTTGGGCGGCGACGAAGCCGTCTCCATCCGCGACCTGGCCGAGCGCGTCGTGGCCGCCACCGGCCGCAGCGTGCCCGTCACCGTGGCGCGCGAGCCCGGCGCCGGGCCCGTGTCCAGCTACCTGCCCGACCTCACCCGCGCCCGCCAGCTCGGCCTGCAGGGCGAACGCCCGCTGGACGAGGCCCTGCGCCGCACCTGGGCCTGGCTGCAGCACACCGGGGGCGTGGCATGACGCCCGCCTTCCTGCGCGTGGTGCAGGGCGACACCGCCCGCGTGCTGGCCGCCGAGCTGCCGTGGGCGCGCCTCAGCGGCGCCCGCGTCGTCGTCACCGGCGCCGCCGGCTTTTTGGGCGGCGGCCTGGTGCGCACCCTGCTGGCCCTGCACCCCGCCGGCCGCGTCGCGCGCCCGCTGCAGGTCGTGGCCTTGGTGCGCGACCCCGCCCGCGCCCGCCAGCGCCTGGCCGACGTGGCCGACGACCCCCAACTGCAGTGGCTGACCTGGGACCTGAACCGCCTAGCCGTGCCCGACCTGGGCGCGCCCGACTTCGTCGTCCACGCCGCCAGCCAGGCCAGCCCCAAGTTTTACGCGCACGACCCCGTCGGCACCCTCATGCCCAACGCCGTGGGCACCGCCGCCCTGCTGCAGGCCAGCGCAGGCGCGCAGGGCTTCTTGTTCGTGTCCAGCAGCGAGGTCTACGGCGCCGCCACCACGCCCGAGGCCCTGCAAGAAACCCAGTTCGGCGCGCTGGACCCCGCCACCGTGCGCGCCTGCTACGCCGAGAGCAAGCGCCTGGGCGAAACCCTCTGCGTGGCGTGGCACGCCCAGCACGGCCTGCCCACCGTGGTGGTGCGGCCCTTCCACACCTACGGCCCCGGCCTGATGGCCGACGACGGCCGGGTGTTCGCCGACTTCGCCTACGCCATCGCCCGCGGCGAGCCCATCGTCATGACCAGCGACGGCAGCGCCCGCCGCGCCTTCTGCTACGGCAGCGACGCCACCGCCGGCGTGCTCACCGCCCTGCTGCGCGGCGCGCCGGGCCAGGCCTACAACCTGGCCAACCCCCAGGCCGAAACCTCGGTGCGCGAGCTGGCCGAGCTGCTGGTGGCCCGCTTCGCCGCGCGCGGCGCCCGGCTGGAGCGCCGCGAGCCCCCCGGCGGCTACCTGCCCAGCCCCTTCAACCGCCTGGTGCCCGACATCGCCCGCCTGCAGGCCCTGGGCTGGACGCCGCACGTCGGCCTGGCCGAGGGCTTTGACCGTTTCATCGAGGCCATCTCCCCATGACCCCCCTGCACGAGCTCCAAACGGAGCACCGCGAAGGTCGCCTGAGCAAGGCCGACTTCATCCAACAAGCCTGCCAAGGCCACCAGGCCCTGTGGCAGCTGCTGCCCCACCTGCGCAGCAGCGAGGTCAAAGAAATCCGCCTCACCCCCGAAGGCGTGCAGTTCCTGATGGGCGCCGAAGGCGTGCGCCTGTGGGCCCCCGCCCAAGAGGCCCGCGTGGCCCCGCTGGAGGCGCTCAACTTCGGCGCCTACGAACCCGAAGAAACCGCGGTGATGAACCTGCTGGCCGCAGGCGCGCGCTGCATCCTGGATGTTGGCGCCAACATCGGTTACCACGCGCTGCGCCTGGCGCTGCGCGAGCCCCAGGCCGTGGTGCACGCCTTCGAGCCCCTGCCCGCCGCGCTGGAGCACCTGCAGCGCAACGTGGCGCTCAACGGCTTGGGCGAGCAGGTGCGCGTGCACGCGCACGGCCTGTCCAAGGCCAACGGCAGCTTCGAGTTCTTCATCGCCCCCGGAAACGGCACCAACGCCAGCCTGATGAACGTGGTCGGCCGCGACGACGCCCGCCGCGTGGTGGGCCTGACCCTCACCCTGGACGACTGGGCCCGCAACACCGGCGCCGCGCCCGACTACATCAAAGTCGACGTCGAAGGCGCCGAGCTGCTGGTGCTGCAAGGCGGCCAGGCCACGCTGGCCCAGCACCGCCCCAAGGTGTTTGCCGAGCTGCTGCGCAAATGGAGCGCGCCTTTCGGCTACCACCCCAACGACGTGCTGACGCTGATGGCCGGCCTGGGCTACGGCTGCTGGGCCGTGGGCCCGCACGGCAACCGCCGCCTGTTGGAAGTGACCGACGACACCTCCGAAACCAACTACGCCTTCCTGCACCACGAGGCGCACGCCGACACCATCGCCGCCCTGGTGCGGGGCCCGGAGGCCGCATGAACTCCACCGACTTCGCCCGCCAGGTGCGCGCGCACGCCGTGCGCATGGTGCACCGCGCCAAGGCCTCGCACATCGGCTCGGCGCTCAGCATCGTCGACGTGCTGGCCGCGCTCTACGCCCCCGAAGGCGGCCTGCTGAACGTGCAGCCGCGCAACCCCAGCTGGGCCGATCGCGACCGCTTCCTGCTCAGCAAGGGCCACGCCTGCGTGGCCGTGTACGCCGCGCTGGCGCAGCGCGGCTTCTTCCCCGTGGAAGAACTGCAAACCTACGGCCAAGACTTCGCGCGGCTGATGAACCACGTCAGCCACAAGGTGCCGGGCGTGGAGTTCAGCACCGGTAGCTTGGGCCACGCCCTGCCCTTCGGCGTGGGCAAGGCCCTGGCCGCCAAGCAGCGCGGCCAGGCCTGGCGCACCGTGGTGCTGGTCAGCGACGGCGAGCTCAACGAAGGCTCCAACTGGGAGGCGCTCATGTTCGCCTCGCACCACGGCCTGGGTCGGCTCACCACCGTGGTCGACGCCAACGGCCTGCAAAGCCTCACCACCACCGAGGCCACGCTCAACATGGGCTCGTTGCGCGCCAAGTTCGAGGCCTTTGGCGCCGACGTGGCCGAAGTCGACGGCCACGACCACGTCGCCCTGCGCGCAGCCCTGTCGCACGTCGACGGCCCGCGCCCCAAGGTCGTGGTGGCCCACACCACCAAGGGCAAGGGCGTCAGCTACATGGAGAACAGCGTGGACTGGCACTACCGCAGCCCCAACGACGCCCAGCTCGCCCAGGCCTTGGCCGAGATCGAAGGAACCTGACGTGCGCAACGCCTTCGTCCAAGAACTCTGCGCCCTGGCCGCGCAGCACCCCCACCTGGCCCTGGTGGTGGGCGACCTCGGCTACTCCGTCGTCGAGCCCTTCCAGGCCGCCTTCCCCGAGCGCTTTTTCAACGCCGGCGTGGCCGAGCAGAACATGACCGGCCTGGCCGCCGGCCTGGCCAGCGAGGGGTACCACGTCTTCACCTACTCCATCGCCAACTTCCCCACCTTCCGCTGCGCCGAGCAGCTGCGCAACGACGTGGCTTACCACGGCCTGCCCGTCACCGTGGTCACCGTGGGCGGCGGTCTGGCCTACGGCGCCCTGGGCTACAGCCACCACGCGGTGCAGGACTACGCGCTGCTGCGCACCCTGCCCGGCCTCAGCATCGCCGCGCCCGGCTGCCCCATGGAGGTCCGCGCCTGCCTGCGCCACCTGGTCGCGAACCCCGGCCCCAGTTACCTGCGCCTGGGCAAGGCCGGCGAGCCCGCCTTGCACCCCGCCCCGCCCGAACTGACCCCCGGCCACTGGCTACCCCTGCGCCGCAAGGGGCATGAGCGCCGCGCCCTGCTCGGCACCGGCGCCGCCGTGGCTGCGGCACTCGCTTGGGCTGAGCGCGACGACCACGCCGACTGCGCCGTTTTCAGCCTGCCCCTGTGGGGCATGGCCACCAAGGCCCTGCAAGCCGAGCAACTGGCCCAGTTCGACGAGGTCATCGCCCTGGAAGACCACCTCAGCGATGGTGGCATGGGCTCTTGGCTGCTGGAAGCCGCCAGTACCGCCGGCCTGGCCGGCCGCGTGCGCCTGCGCGGGCTGGACGCGAAGGTGTGCGGCGAGGTGGGCAGCCAGGCGACCTTGAACCGGCTGGGTGGGTTGACGCCCTGAGGCCATTGGACTGGGGGTTCGCTCCGTCCCCAAGGGTCACCCCCAGTCATCGCTCAAGGCAGGTGCTTGTGCATCAACAGCGCCAGCCCGCGGCGAGCGCGATGTGCGTGCTTCGTAGCGCTTGGAGCCGTCGACTACAAGCTGACTGCAGTCAGTGAACGCAGCGCAGTTGAACGGCTGGACTCGACCCAGAGCGGCTGTAGTGGGCGCCGACCGGAGCAGCTGCAATGCAGCGGGAGCGGTCCTTGCCAGCGGTCCGATGAATGACCGCTAACGGGCTCGACAGGCCCGCCGCGCGTGACGGTGCCCGGTTTGACTGCAGCGACCTCTAGCGCGCGAGCACCACGGCGATGGCGGTGGTGTCGGAGACCGGTGCCCACCTCACCGCCTTCCCCACGAGCAAGCACTTCGCCAGCTGGCTCGGCCTTGCACCCGGGACCAAGATCAGCGGGGGCAAGAAGCTCAGCGGGCGCACGCTGCCCAGCTCCAACCGAGCGGCGCAGGCCTCCCAAGTTCGACACTTACGGCGCGTAAGTTGTTGATTTGATATGCGGCCGACCTCAATCCGCAGACTACAAGTCAACCGTCGGGTTGTCTTCCCGCGTCTGGCGGCAT
>NZ_JAPZSY010000003.1 GCF_027532025.1 Inhella sp.
AAGAGGGCCCACTTCAAGCGGGTGTTGCCCACGTCCACGGCCATCAGTCGCATGAAGATGTCACCGATTCCACAGTTTGCGTTGGGCAAAGAGCCTACCAGCGGCCGACGGCATGGCCAGCGAACCTAATATGCAGGCCACCGTTGACAAGCTTCTGGAGCGCGCATGCCCAAGAAAAGTTGGTCTCTCGCCACTCAGATGTGGATGCCCGTGATCGCCCTGATCGTGATCCTGGCCATCACGGCCTTCTTGTTGGTGGGGCGCACCTTGCGCCTGATCGACGAATCGAAAGAGCAACAGGCCGTCCAGCAAGACAAGCTGGAATTGAGCTTGAAGCTGGTGGCGTGGAGCGAGTCGCACGCGGCGCTGTCCACCGCGGTGGCACTGGCCACCGACGACAGCATCAAGGCACCCCTGGTGGAGCAGCACCGCGCAGCCAGCCAAAGGCTGAGCGACGGCGCGGGTCAGTTGGCGCGTCTGGTGAGCCTGCCGCAAGAGCGGCAAACCATGGAGCGCTTGCAGACAGCCCTGACGGCCTATGCAGCCCCGGCCAACCGAGCCGCCGGCGCCGACGTGACGGCTTGGCGGGCGGAAACCGCCCCGTTGCAACGGGCCTTGATGGAGGCTGCCGACGCCATGCGTCAGTTGCAAGCCCGGCAGGAGGCCGAGTTGCGGAGCGAGATCAGTGCAGCCCGAATGAAGAGCACCTACGCGGTGCTGGCCGTTGTGATCGTCGTGGCCATTGCCTTCTCCAGCAGCACCTTTTACCTGGTGCGAACCATCATCAACCCCGTGAAGTCGGCCATCGGGCTGGCTGAACACATTGCCGAAGGCGACTTGACCCGGGACGTGCGGGTGGACCGCGGCGACGAGTTGGGCGACTTGCAAAAGGCCCTGGCGCTGATGCGCGACGGCTTGGCCGACATGGTGACCAAGGCCCACGAAGGCGCCGACAGCGTTCAAACGGCGGCCGCAGAGATCGCCAGCGGCAACATGGACCTGAGCCAGCGCACGGAAACCACCGCAGCGCATGTGCAGCAAACCAATTCGGCCATCAACGATTTGGGCGTCGCCGTGCGCCACAGTGCCGAAAGCGCCGCCACCGCCAACCAATTGGCGCAAAGCGCTGCCGCCGTGGCGCAACGTGGGGGCGAAGTGGTGGGCCAGGTGGTCAGCACCATGGAACAGATCAACACCAGTTCCAAGAAGATCGCCGACATCATCGGCGTCATCGACGGCATCGCCTTCCAAACCAACATCCTGGCCTTGAACGCCGCGGTGGAAGCGGCGCGCGCCGGTGAACAAGGGCGTGGCTTCGCCGTGGTCGCGGGCGAGGTGCGCAGCCTGGCCAGCCGCTCGGCGGAAGCGGCGCGTGAGATCAAGAGCCTGATCAGCGCCAGCGTGGAGCGCGTGGAAGCCGGCACCCGGCTGGTGGCCGATGCCGGCAGCACCATGGATGAGCTGGTGGGCAACGTCAACAAGGTGTCCGACGTGATCGGCGAGATCAGTGCCAGCACGGCCGAGCAGAACGAACACTTGAGCGGCGTGGCTGGCAGCATGGTCCAACTGGACCAAATGTCGCAAAGCAACGCGGCCCTCGTCGAAGAAGGCGCGGCCGCGGCCGAGAGCCTGAAAGACCAGGCCGTCAAATTGCACCAACTGGTGAGCCGCTACCGGGTGGCTGGGGCCAGCAGCCGCGCGCCAGCCGTACCCGCCAAGGCCGTCGCCCCACGACCCACCGCGCCGCCAACGACGACCAGCCTGGCCCCTGCGCCCCGCGTTGCCGCGGCCAAGAAGCCCCGCCCCGTCACAAGCTCAGCGGCCAGCCCCCCCGCAGCATCTGCACCTGCGCCAGCACCGGCCGCAGCCGTGACACCCTCAGCGCCTGACGGCGACTGGGAAACCTTCTAAGCACGCAACACGGCGCTGAGCGCTGGGTGGATAGGGGAGCGGCGCGACCCAGGACCGCCGCCCGCCCTCGCGTCTGCGCGGCAGAAGCCCAGGCCGGCCCGTTTCTGCCCAATGGGCAGCCCCGATCAAAAGAGAGGGAAACGGGGGGCCGCGGAGGTCGGTGGGCTGGTGACGACTTCCACGTCCGGCAGGCTCCGAGCCATGCAAAAAAGAGGGCGTCACAACCAGGACGGTGGTTTGCTGGGAGACATTCAGCGCACCATCGCCCTGGTTGGACGCCCTTGTCCAACACAGCTCACTCACCCTCTGCCTTGCGGCATCGGGCTTTGTCACCCACCCCGTTGCGGGTGACGCCCTATCCAATGCAGGAGCTGTGCCAGCTTTTTCCGCGGGTCATGTCGCCCCATTTGCGCCGATTTGGTGCGCCAACCCAGTGGAGTCGCACCAGACCAGGATCCCACTCGCTGCATCTGGTGCACCACCGCAGCAGGTCGCACGGGCGGGGCGCCCTGGGAGCAAACGCGGCCCTCATCCCCGCCATGATCGACAAGATTCGCGCCGGATCAGGTGCCGCAAAAGGTCCGATAGCAGGCCGTCACCGCCGGCGGCGCCGGCTCGGCCAGGTCAGCGTCGTCCAACCGCTCCTCGAATGGCCGCTGCAAGGCCGCCAGCAAGCGCTGGAAGGGCGCGAGGTCACCGTCGTCTGAGGCCGCCTGCAGAGCCGCCTCCACCCCGTGGTTGCGGGGGATCAACCAGGGATTGGCCGCGCGCAGGCGCCGGGCCACTTCGGCGGCTTCGCCTTCTTGGGCCCAACGCGCACGCCAGCGCGCCAGCCAGGGGGCCAGGGCCTGGGGCTCGGCGGCCAGCGCGCGCAAGGGGACCTCGTGGCCTTCAGCGGCCGCGGCCAAATGGCGCCAGGCCAGGGTGAAGTCCATGCGCTGGGCCTGCATCAGCACGAGGAAGTCGTCGGCGAGCCCCGAATCCCCGGGCTGCTCACTGCGCAGGCCCAGCTTGGCGCGCTGGCCGGCGCGCCACTGCGCGTCGAACAGGCCGGGGAAGGCATCGATCACCGCCGTGGCCTGGCCCACGGCGGGCTCTGGGTCCTCATCCACCCCTGGGAACAGGGGCAGCAGGGCCTCGGCCAGCCGGGCCAAGTTCCAGCGTGCGATGGCAGCCTGGTTGCCGAAGGCGTAGCGGCCCTGGCGGTCGATGCTGCTGAACACGGTGGCGGGGTCGTAGGCCTCCAAAAAGGCGCAGGGGCCGAAGTCGATGCTTTCGCCCGAGATCGTCATGTTGTCGGTGTTCATCACGCCGTGGATGAAGCCCAGGTTCATCCACGGCGCGATGAGCGCCGCCTGCCGCTCGGCCACGCCTCGCAGCAGGCGCAGCGCACGGTCGGGCTCGCCCACGGCGTCGGGTTGGTGGCGGGCCACGGCGTGATCGAGCAAGCGCTGCAGGGCTTCTGTGTCGCCTCGCGCCGCGAAGAATTGAAACGTGCCCACGCGCAGGTGGCTGCTGGCCACGCGGGTGAGCACGGCGCCGGGCAGGGTCTCGTCGCGGTGCACGTCTTCGCCAGTGGCCACCACGGCCAACGCGCGGGTCGTGGGCACGCCCAGCGCATGCAGGGCCTCGCCGATCAGCGCCTCGCGCAACATGGGGCCCACCGCGGCCTTGCCATCGCCGCCACGCGAGTACGGCGTGCGGCCCGAGCCCTTGAGTGCCACATCGCGCCGCCGACCCTGGGTGTCGATCAGCTCGCCCAACAGCAGGGCACGACCGTCGCCCAACTGCGGCGAAAACCCACCGAACTGGTGGCCAGCATAGGCCTGCGCCAGAGGCTCGGCGCCCTCAGGAACGACGTTGCCCCCCCACACCGGAGCGCCCGCCTCGCCGCCCCAAACCGCCGGGTCCAGACCCAACGCCCGTGCCAGGCCCTCGTTGAAGTAGAGCGAGCGCGGCGCAGCCACGCGCTGCGGACGCCAGTGGACGTACATCCCGTTGAGCTCGCGGGCATAGCGGTTGTCGAAGGGCAAGGCAGGAAAGCGCATGGGGCGCAGTCTGCGTCATTCCCCTCGGGCGCGTCGGTGCTCAGGCGAACGGGCCCGTGATGGCGACGGAAAACCCCGGCGTGTAGATGTTGGCGAACAAGGTACGGCCGTCGGGACTGAAGCAGGTGCCGGCCCATTCAGCGCCGCGGAAATCGCCAGTCAGGCCCGGCAACTCGCCGTGAAACACGGCGTTGTTGCGCGCCAATTCAAAGAGGCCACCCTCGCGCGTCATGCCGAACAAGCGCTGCACCGGCTGTTTGGAGTCCTCGCACAGCACGATGGCGCCGGTCGGACTCAGGCAAATGTTGTCGGGGTAGTCCAAGACCGAGCCTCCCGGTGACTCGTAAAACAGCTCCAGCGTCTGCTGGCTGGGTCGCAGCCGCCACACCTGCCCACACTGGGCGTTGCCGCCATCGGTGGAGGTAAAAAACACCTCGTCGCCCTGCACGAACACGCCTTCCAAGCGGCTGAACAGGCTGCCGCCCTGCGCCAAGCCCTGACGCAACACGCCATCGCGACCTCCGCTTTCGGGGTCGATGCCGCGCTCGGGCCGGTCAATGTCCACCCAGTCCACGTCCCACCGCTGACCCGCCCGCAGACCTCGCCGCAAGTCGGGTTGGCTGCGCACGCGCAACATCTGCAAGACCCCACCGGCCGACAAGCGTCCGGGCACCTTGGGGCGCAGCCGGTAGAAGCCGGCAGGGCGCTGGTCTTCGGTCAGGTAGACCGTGCCATCGGCGGGATCCACCACCGCGGCTTCGTGGACGAATTGCCCCAGGGCCGTCAGCGGCTGGGCCGATGACACCCCGTCAGCCGGCACCTCGAACACAAAGCCATGCGGACGCTCCAGCCTCAAACCCTGCCCTGGGTTCGACACCCGCTGGCCGGCCGGATTGACGGTTTCCTCGCAGCTGAGCCAGCTGCCCCAAGGCGTGGTGCCGCCTGCGCAATTGACCAAGGTGCCCGACAGCGAACCCCGGGCCTCGATCAACTCGCCCTTGGCGCGGTCGTAGCGCAGCGTGACGGTGCCACCCCCGCACAGCGGGTCGTAGTGCGATGCCTTGGGGCCGAACCCGCCGCCGAAAGCGCGCAGTTCGTGGTTGCGCACCAGGGTGAACACCTCGCCGTGCACGGCAACGATGCCCATCCCGTCGGCAGCCCCGGGGATGCTTCCCCCGTTGCTCAAGGGCTGGGTGATCCAGCCGAAACTGCGATAACTGAAGCCCTCCGGCAGCATGAGCAGCGGCAGGCCTGTCGTGCCATCCAGCACCGCCCGCAGCGGACCATGGCCCGGCGCGCGAGTCCCTGGACCAGCACCCCCCTGCGCCCGAGCGGCAAAGGCGGCCGCCAGGGGGCTCAATGCCAGCCCCATCGCGCCATGAAGCCAACGGCGACGCGAGGTCGATGAAGGAGCGGGGAGGAGGGTCATGGGCCGAGGACCGGATACAGAGTGCTGATTTTTGCCCTCATCGAATCCCCTCACGGGTCGCCGGTGCACCCGCTGGGGTGCCCCTGAGGCCGCCGCAACCGCCGGCTGAAGGTGGGCTGCGTCCCCCTGCGACATTTGCCACGTCGCCTGCTGGGGAACACCCTCTAAGAGCGGGTTTCGCCCGAGAAGAAGCCCCGCAGGTGTTAGGCAACATTTGTCACCCCGTTCAGCGACAGCCCCCTTCCGCCCATGCGACTCCTTGCCCCAAGCCTGTTGGCCATCGCCCTCCTTGCCTTGGCCGCACCTTCCGCTGTGCGGGCGCAGGCCTCGCCCACGGTCGATGTCGGCGGCGTGCCCGTCCCCGTGGACAACTTCGTGGTGGGTCACCGCGTGCCGCTCAACGGCGCCGGCGTGCGTGCTGACGGCGACACCAAGATGTACGTGGCCGCGCTTTACATTTCGCGCAAAACCCGCAGCCTCGTGGAAGTGGCCGGCGCACCCGGACCCAAGCGCTTGCATGTGCACATGCTGCGCGAGATCGACGGAAAGGCCCTGGGCGCCTCGCTGTCGCAAGGCATGAACAGCAACCTGTCGTCGCGTGAGGTCTCGGCCTGCTTGCCCGGCGTGCTCAAGATGACCGAGTTGTTCGCCACCAAGAAGAAGCTGAACACCGGCGAAAGCTTCACCCTGGATTCCGTGCCGGGGCAAGGCACCGTGGTGCGGGTCAACAACGAGAAGGCCGCCACGATCGAGTCTCGCGAGTTCTTCGGCTGCATGCTGCAGGTCTACCTGGGCGAACGACCGGTGGATGCCCCGTTGAAGGCCGCCTTGCTGGGCGGCAAGCGCTGAGCGCCAAGTCGCCCCGGTACGATGCGTGCCATTCGTCACACCCTTTGAGGGAAAGGAACCCGCGCATGGACAACAACGCAGTCGACACGGCCAGTGTGTCCCAAGACTCGAAAAACATGGCCCTGCTGGTCTGGATCGGCACGATCTTCTTCGGCTTCATCCCCAGCTTGATCATGTACCTGGTCAAGAAGGACGACGCCTACGTGCAAGACCAGTCCAAGGAAGCTTTGAACTGGTCCATCACGGCCATCATTGGCTACTTCGCCGGCGTCATCCTGACCTTCATCCTGATCGGGATCCTGGTGCTCATGGCGGTAGGCATCTGCCACCTCGTGTTTTGCATCCTGGGTGCGGTGGCCGCCTCCAACGGCAAGCCCTTCCGCGTGCCGTTCGCGATTCGCTTGATCAAGTGAGGCCCGCGGTGGCGTTTGGCGCCACCGTGCTGCGCCCACCCCACCCCGACGGTGGTTCCAAGGCCTGAGAGCGTCTCGCCCTCAGGCCTTTTGCGTCAATCGGCGCTCCAGTTCGTCCATCAACCCCTCCCTGCGCGGGATCGGCACCGTCAAGAGCACCACCCGATCCATGGAAGCGCTATCGGCGCGATGAAGCCGCACCGCCACTCAAGCACTGGGTGCTGTCGCGCCCTCGAGGTCGCGCAGCAGGCTCTTGACCTTGGTGGTGATGATGTCCACCGCCGGCCCGTTGGCCCCGTGCGGCAGGATCACATCGGCATTGCGCTTGGTCGGCTCGATGAACTGCTTGTGCATCGGCCGCACCGTTTCCAGGTACTGGTTCACCACGCTTTCGGTGCTGCGCCCGCGCTCCGTGATGTCGCGCTGCAGTCGGCGGATGAAGCGCACGTCCGAGGCCGTGTCCACGTAGATCTTGAGCGACATCATGTTGCGCAGCTTGGTGTCGTACAGCGCGAACAGGCCCTCCACCAGGATGATCGGCGCGGGCTTGACGGTGATGGTCTCGTGCGAGCGGTTGTCGGCCGCAAAGTCGTACACCGGCATCTCGATGGCCTCGCCCTTGCGCAGCGCGGCCAGGTGCTGCGCCATCAGCGGCCAGTCGAAGGCGTCCGGGTGGTCGTAGTTCTGCTGGCGCCGATCTTCGGGCGGCATGTGCGACTGGTCGCGGTAGTAGTCGTCCTGCATGACCACCGCCACGCGGTCTTCCCCCACAGCGGCCAACACCTGGCGGGTGACGGTGGACTTGCCGCTGCCGCTGCCCCCGGCGACGCCGATGACGAAAGGTTTGGGGGCGTGGGGCTTGGGCATGGCAGGGGCAGGACGACAAAACGGCAAGCGATTGTCTCAAGCGGCCCCGGTTGGTTGATCTTCGGCAGAACTGCCGGGCCGATTGGCAGCCCGTCACGATGCGGTTCTCCCTTCATAGCACCACCCTGCTGTCGGAACTCTGCCCCAGGCTTGAGGTCAATGCCCCGTGGGCGAATCGCTTGCCTCCCCGTGGGTCCCGCTTTTCCCAGCGCCTACGAAAGCCAGGACCACTCGAGACCCAAGGGCCAAAGCCAGCAGGAGCAGCAGAAACGCCACGAGCAGGAGGTCCAGTGCCCCGGCAACGCCTTCTCCCGACCCCCCTACCGAGAGGCAGGTCTGCCCGTAGACACCCGGCTTGCATATCTGCAGGGACAGCCAAACGGTGCCAGCCAAGGCGCCCGCCAAGCTGCCCAACAGCCAGCGCCACTTCGAACGCCAGAACAGCCCCCACAGGCCCCAGAGACCACCGACCACCACCACCAGCAAGAGGCCCAGGCCGGACAACACGCCCCCAACGAGCCCTTCTCCGCCAAGTGCATGGGCCGCAAAGGGCATCAAGCCAAGCGCTCCCACCCACCCACCAACCTTGTTCATGACGCCCCCTTTTCCATGTCGCAGCGCATTCTGAGGGCCTGGGGCTCCACAAGGATCCCCCAGCCTGAGGGGCGAAGGAGCTAGCACGGTCGACTTCGAGGACAGCGCCCGAAACCCCAAGAAACCTAAACTGCCACCCCCGCCCTCCCGGCCGGTGCTCACGAGGCGCCGCGCGCGACCTGGGCCGAACCTTGGAAGACCCGATCCATGACCGACCTCTCCTCCGAAGCCAAAGCCTTGGCCAGCTACAAGCCCGCCCACAAGGTGCGCTTCGTCACCGCCGCCAGCCTGTTTGACGGGCACGACGCCGCCATCAACATCATGCGGCGCATCCTTCAAAGCATGGGCGCGGAGGTGATCCACCTCGGGCACAACCGCTCGGTGGACGAAGTCGTCACCGCCGCGTTGCAAGAAGACGCGCAGGGCATCGCGGTCAGCAGCTACCAGGGCGGCCACGTCGAGTACTTCAAGTACATGGTGCAGCTGCTGAAGGAACGCGGCGGAGCGCACATCCAGGTGTTCGGTGGTGGCGGCGGCGTGATCGTGCCGGCCGAGATCGCCGACCTGGCCCAGCACGGCGTGCGCATCTTCAGCCCCGAGGACGGGCAGCGCATGGGCCTGGCCGGGATGATCGGATCGATGGTGATGGCCTGCGACCGCGACCTGTCGCCCCTGGCCCCCAAGGCCCTGAGCGCCCTGCAAGGTCACACCGAAGCCGCGTGGCGCGCGCTGGCGCAAGCCTTGACGGCGCTGGAAAACCGCCAAGCCGACCCAGCCTTCACCGCCGCGCTGCACGCCGCGCCCAAGACGGCCCCGGTGCTGGGCATCACCGGCACCGGCGGCGCGGGCAAGTCCAGCCTAACGGACGAGCTGATCCGCCGCCTGCGCCTGGACCAGGACGACCGCCTGCGCATCGCCGTGATCTCCATCGACCCCAGCCGCCGCAAGAGCGGCGGCGCGCTGCTGGGCGACCGCATTCGCATGAACGCGATTTCGCCATGGAGCCAAGGCCCGCGCGTCTTCATGCGTTCCTTGGCCACGCGCGACTTCGGCAGCGAGATCAGCCAGGCCCTGCCCGACTGCATCGCCGCCTGCCAAGCCGCGGGCTTTGACCTGATCGTGGTGGAGACCAGCGGCATCGGCCAGGGCGACGCCGCCATCGTGCCGATGGTGGACATCCCCATGTACGTGATGACGCCCGAGTTCGGCGCGGCCAGCCAGCTCGAGAAGATCGACATGCTGGACTTCGCCCAGTTCGTGGCCATCAACAAGTTCGACCGCAAGGGCGCGCAGGACGCGCTGCGCGACGTGGCCAAGCAGGTGCAGCGCAACCGCGAGGCCTGGACGGTGAGCCCCGACACCATGCCGGTGTTCGGCACCATGGCCAGCCGCTTCAACGACGACGGCGTGACCGCGCTGTACCAAGCCCTCAAGGGCGCGCTGGCCGAGCGCGGCCTGGCCCTGGGCGAAGGCCGCCTGCCGCTGGTGAGCACGCGCCACAGCACGCACCAGGTGCCCATCGTGCCGCCCGCGCGCACCCGCTACCTGGCCGAGATCGCCGACACCGTGCGCGGCTACAAGGCCCGCGCCCGCGCCCAAGCGCGCCTGGCGCGCGAGGTGCAACAGCTCAAGGCCAGCCAGGCCATGCTGACCGCAGCCAACCCCGAGAAGAACGGCGCCGTGAACGCCCTGGGCGACCTGGCGGCCGAGCGCGAAGCGCGCTTGCTGCCTGAAGCCCGCAAGCTGCTGGACCAGTGGCCCGCGCTGCAAGCGGCCTACGCCGGCGACGAGTACGTGGTGAAGATCCGCGACAAGGAGATCCGCACCCAGCTGGTGCAGCAGAGTTTGAGCGGCACCAAGATCCGCAAGGTGGTGCTGCCGCAGTACGAGGACCACGGCGAGCTGCTGAAGTGGCTGATGCTGGAGAACGTGCCCGGCAGCTTCCCCTACACGGCCGGCGTGTTCGCCTTCAAGCGCGAGGGCGAGGACCCGACCCGCATGTTCGCCGGCGAGGGCGATGCCTTCCGCACCAACCGTCGCTTCAAGCTGGTGAGCGAGGGCATGCCGGCCAAGCGGCTGAGCACGGCCTTCGACTCGGTCACGCTCTACGGTGCCGACCCGGCCCCGCGCCCCGACATCTACGGCAAGGTGGGCAACAGCGGCGTGAGCATCGCCACGCTGGACGACATGAAGGTGCTGTACAGCGGCTTCAACCTGTGCGACCCGGCGACCAGCGTCAGCATGACGATCAACGGCCCCGCGCCCACGATCCTGGCGATGTTCATGAACACCGCCATCGACCAGCAGCTGGAGAAGTTCGAGCAAGACAACGACCGCGCACCGAGCGACACCGAGGCGGCCAAGATCCGCGAATGGGTGCTGGCCAACGTGCGCGGCACCGTGCAGGCCGACATCCTCAAGGAAGACCAGGGCCAGAACACCTGCATCTTCAGCACCGAGTTCTCACTCAAGGTGATGGGCGACATCGCCTCGTACTTCGTGCACCACAACGTGCGCAACTTTTACTCGGTGAGCATCAGCGGTTATCACATTGCCGAGGCGGGCGCCAACCCCATCTCGCAGCTGGCCTTCACGCTGAGCAACGGCTTCACCTTCGTGGAGGCGTATCTGGCGCGCGGCATGCACATCGACGACTTCGCGCCCAACCTGAGCTTCTTCTTCTCGAACGGCATGGACCCGGAATACACCGTGCTGGGCCGCGTGGCGCGCCGCATTTGGGCCACGGCGATGCGCGACAAGTACGGCGCCAACGAGCGCAGCCAAAAGCTGAAGTACCACGTGCAAACCAGCGGCCGCAGCCTGCACGCGCAAGAGATCGCCTTCAACGACATCCGCACCACGCTGCAGGCGCTGATCGCCATCTACGACAACTGCAACAGCCTGCACACCAACGCCTACGACGAGGCCATCACCACGCCCACCGACGAGAGCGTGCGCCGGGCCATGGCCATCCAGCTCATCATCAACCGCGAGTGGGGCCTGGCGAAGAACGAGAACCCCAACCAGGGCGCCTTCGTCATCGACGAGTTGACCGAGCTGGTGGAAGAGGCGGTGCTGGCCGAGTTCGAGCGCATCGCCGAGCGCGGCGGCGTGCTGGGCGCCATGGAAACCGGCTACCAGCGCGGCAAGATCCAAGACGAGTCGATGCACTACGAGATGCTGAAGCACACCGGCGAGTACCCCATCATCGGCGTGAACACCTTCCGCAACCCCAAGGGCGACCCGGTGCCCGAGCACATCGAGCTGGCGCGCTCTACCTCCGAAGAAAAGCAGTCGCAGCTCACCCGCCTGACCGACTTCCAGCAACGCCACACGGCGGCCAGCGGCCCCATGCTGCAGCGCCTGCAGCAGGCGGTGATGGACAACGCCAACGTGTTCGAGGTGCTGATGGACGCGGTGCGCGTTTGTTCGCTCGGTCAGATCACGAACGCGCTGTTCGAGGTGGGCGGGCAGTACCGCCGCAACCTGTGACGACGCGGCCTCCTGGCTCACCGAGCGGCGCCCTGGCCGGCGTGCGCGTGCTCGACCTCAGCCGCGTGCTGGCCGGCCCCTGGAGCACGCAGATCCTGGCTGACCTGGGGGCCGACGTGGTGAAGGTGGAGCGCCCGGGCACGGGCGACGACACGCGCGCCTGGGGGCCGCCCTTTGCAGGGGAATGCTCGGGGGGCAGCTCGCAAGAGTCGGCCTATTACCTGAGCGCCAACCGCAACAAGCGCAGCATCGCGCTGGACCTGCACGACCCCAGCGACCAGGCCACGCTGCGCGCGCTGGCGCAGAAGGCGCACGTGGTGGTGGAGAACTTCAAGCACGGCGATCTGGACCGCTTCGGCCTGGGGCCGGCGCAGTTGCTGGCCCTGAAGCCCTCGCTGGTGGTGTGCTCCATCACCGGCTACGGCCACACCGGGCCGATGCGCGACGAGGCCGGCTACGACTTCGCCATCCAGGCCGAAGGCGGCCTGATGAGCGTGACCGGCGCGCCCGAGGGCGAACCGCAGAAGGTGGGCGTGGCGGTGGCCGACCTGTCCACCGGCCTGTACGCCGCCATCGGCATCCTGGCCGCACTTCGCCACGCCGAGGCCACGGGCCAGGGCCAGCACCTGGACCTGAGCCTGCTGGACGTGCAGGTGGCCATGCTGGCCAATCTGGGTGCCAGCCACTTGGTGAGCGGTGCCGTGCCGCAGCGCCTGGGCAACGCGCACCCGACCATCGTGCCCTACCAAGCCTTTGCCACGGCCGACCATCCGCTGGTGGTGGCCGTGGGCAACGACCGGCAGTTCGCTGCGTTTTGCCAGGTGCTGGGCCGCGACTGGCACACGCAAGTCGAGTTCGCCACCAACCCCGATCGCGTGCGCCACCGCGCCACGCTCACGCCGCAGATCGCCGAGCGCCTGCGCGAGGCGCCACGGGCCCACTGGCTGGCGGCGTTGCACGCGGCCAAGGTGCCCTGTGGCCCGGTGCAGCGCATCGACGAGGCCCTGCGCGACCCGCAAGTGCTGGCGCGCGAGATGGTGTGGCCCAGCCCGCACCCGGCCCAGCCCGACTTGAGGCTGGTGGGCAGCCCGCTGCGGCTGAGCGCCACGCCCACGGCGCTGCGCCGAGCCCCGCCGCTCTTGGACGCGGATCACGAAGCCATCCTGCGCGACTGGCTGGGGCCCTGAGCGGGAGGGAGCCAAAAGCGAAGTTTTGAACCGGCGGTCAAAGTCTTGAACGCTTGGCCGCATGCCACGACTGCCCGGTGTCAGGGCCTTGATCGTCGGGGCACGCTCTGACGCCATCCTCGTTGGCTTGAAGCGATGGGGGCGTCCACGAACGACCACTTCTGGGCAGACGGCCCCGGACTAGGGATGTGGGGACGGCGCATCTTTCCTTTCCTGCTTGGCCGCTTCGCCGGCCAGGCGGGGCAGATCGGGATTACCGGTTTGCCAGGTACAGGTCATCGTGACGGCATCCACCTTCCAGGCCGCGCCCGTCTTGCGCAGCGTGTGGCGGTAGTGACCGCCCAGCGTCCACAGCTCGCCGCCCGTGGCGCCCGCCAGTCGGTGCGTGGCGATGAACTGGGACAGCACGCTTGCACGCTTGCCCTCTGCGTTCACGCGGTGGCTGCCCACCAGATGCTGGGTGACGGTGAACCCAGGCAGGAACGCTCGCCAGCTTGCGACCAGATCGTCGGCGCTCATGCGTGCAGGCTGTCCACCGGCCAGCGACGTGTAGTCCACGAGCACCTCATCGGCGAACTGGGCGCGCACCCGTGGCCAGTCGCGCATGTCGGCGGCCAGACCGATCTCGTTGACCGCAGCGACGATGGCGAGGTGGTCGGCTGGAGAGGCGGCCATCGCCTCCCTCGCATGCGCAGGCTGATGCATGACGATGCCTCCCCAAAGCAAGAACCCGTACACCACGACGGCATGCATCGGTCTGTGACCCATGTGTATCCTCATGCAGGCCTCAGCTGCGTTGCGGCGTGAGCATGTGCTCAATGCCGAAGTTCTTGTACAGCCCGGCGGTCACCTCGGCCAGCGCGCCGTTGTAGCCCTCGACCGCAGCGCCCATCCCAAGCGCATCGACGGTCGTGCGGAACGGCCGCCCGCCCGCGGGCATGCCGACGAGCGCCGCGATGGCGTCGGCTACACGCTGTGGGTTCTGCTCCGGCGTCGCCGCCAACACCTGCTCGAAGTGCTGCAGCATCTGCTGTGGCGCCTCGGCCATCGCGCCATAGGTCGCGCTGCACGCAGCGTCGGAGGGACGCATCAGGTGATCGATGAAACTCGTCGCGTAACCACCCGGCTCGACGATGCACACCTCGATGCCGAAGGCCGACAGCTCGCTGCGGTAGTTCTCGCTCAGGGCCTCCAGCGCCCACTTGCTGGCGTTGTAAGGGCCGTAGAAGGGCATCGTGATTCGGCCGAGCAGGCTCGAGACGTTGACCATCAGTCCTGAACGACGGCTGCGCCACGCCGGCAGCAGCGTGCGGTTGACGCGATGGACGCCGAAGAGGTTGATCTCGAACAGACGCTTCAGGTCGTCAGCGCTGAAGGCCTCTTGCAGACCGAGCACGCCCACGCCCGCGTTGTGGATCACCACGTCGGGGAAGCCGAGCGCTTGGCTGGCCTGCGCGACGCCCGCGGCGACGCTGGCGTCGTCCGTCACGTCCATTGCGATCACGCGGGCGCCTCGTGCGGACAGGGCCTGCGCGGCCTCGCGGTTCCGGCCGTCGGGCTCGCGCATCGTGGCGACGAGCCGGTGGCCTTGGTCGAGCAGGGTTTTGGCGATCAGGCGACCGAAGCCGCCGGCAGCGCCGGTGAGAAGGATGGAGTGAGTCATGACGTGCCTTTGGGAGGAAGTGAAGGGGATGTCAGTGCGTCCGGTAACCGCTGGTGACGACGGTCACCTCGCGCTTGAGAGGCCACGGGCTGGACGCGGAAGCGGCGATTGACTGGGCCGTGGCGACCCCAGCAGCGACCAAGCCAGCCAGCCAATCAGCGGCGGACAGGAAGCGACGGCGATCCGACGGGAAAGCGAGCTCGGGGACGGTCATGAATGGATCCTTCAAAAACCGGCCTCACCAGCAGCCGGCGGATGCCACTCTATTGTTTGTATCTTGATAGTTAAACTGCCTTACGACAAAAACACTATTCTCAAAAGCAGATCAATAGAGGAGGCTTCCGATGGACCGCATGCGAGCCCTGCAAGCGTTTGCCCGGGTGGCTGAACTCGGCAGCTTCACTCGCGCCGCCGAGCAGTTGCGCTGGCCCAAGGCCACCATCACGGTACTGGTGCAGCAACTTGAGGAGCACCTCGCGGTCAAGTTGCTGCACCGCACGACGCGCCGCCTCACGCTGACCGACGACGGCGTGGCCTACCTCGAAGGCGTGCAGCGCGTGCTGGCTGACATCGATGAACTTGACGGCGCAGTGGCGCAGCGGCACATCCACCCACGCGGACGCCTGCGCGTGGACGTGCCGGCAGCCGCCGGGCGGCACGTGATTGCGCCGGCGCTGCCCGAGTTCTTCCGGCGCCACCCGGAGATCCGGCTCGAACTGGGCAGCTCCGATCGGCCGGTGGACCTGATCGTCGAAGGGGTCGACTGCGTGATCCGTGGTGGCCTGGTGCACGATGACCAGCTCGTCGCCCGCCCCTTGGGCGCGTTCGAGGTGATCACCTGCGCCTCGCCCGAGTACCTGGCCCGGCACGGCACCCCTCGCAGCCCCGACGATCTGGAGCAGCATCGCGCGGTCAACTTCTTCTCGTCCAAGACCGGCCGCGTGTTCGCGTTCGACTTCGAGCGCGATGGTCTGGCTTTCGAGCGCCAGCTTGCGCACCAGGTGAGCGCCAATGACGCCGACACGCATGTGGCGCTGACCTTGGCGGGGCTTGGAATTGCCCAGTGTCCGCGCACACGCGTGCTGACCGAGCACATCGCCGCCGGACGACTGGTGCCGATCCTCACCGAATGGGGCGCGGGTCGGCTGCCGCTGTACGTGATGTACCCGCGTAACCGGCACCTGAGTGGTCGCGTGCGTGCCTTCGTGGATTGGGTCGTCGAGTTGTATCGTGGGAAGCTCGAAGCGCTCGGTGCGAGTCCGAGGATCTGATCGATCGGACGCGGCTGCGCACGCGCGAGCGCCATCCCTCGCAACACGCGCGGTTGACGAGCGCCGCGTTTGGAGAGGCAGGGTGCTCTGCTCGGGCCCGACTCCATTGTTGGATTCGTTCGGACTTGAGCCGCTTGGGCCAGCGCCCCTAAAAACGGCAGTTGACCACTCGCCTTGCGCATGCAAGTCATGGGCGCCGCATCGAAATTGACTCACGGCCACGGTCACCGCTTAGGTGTGAGCGCTACACGGCCGAGTGCCGTTTCCAGGTTCAGTGGACGGACGTGGCACTCTGCCGCGCTCGGCCCTCGGCCGCAGGCTCAAGACTTGGGTCTGAGCCGACTGCGGAGTGGCAGCAGGTCAATCCCGAGCGAGCCGAAAACCCACGAGCACGTAGCGCGTGTCTTCGCTGTTCCAGTTGCGATAACTGCAGCGGCTGTACAGGCCCCAGGTGTGCCACGAGCCGCCTCGGCGCACCCGCACACTGCCTTCCACGGGGCCCTGCGGGTTGTCGCGCAGTCCATCGGGGGGCACCTCGTAGGGGTCGTGCCAGTCCTGAACCCACTCCCACACGTTGCCGGCCATGTCGTGCAGACCCCAGGGATTGGGCGCGAACGAGGCCACGGGGGCCGTGAAGGCGAAACCGTCGTCGTGCGGCATGGCAAAGGCCTGCCACTTCGGCCAGTCGCGGGCCGATCGGGCGTCGAACACGTTGGCGCGGCCCTTCAGGCCCTCGGGCGCGTCGCCATGGGGCCAGCGGGTGGCTTGCCCCGCGCGGCAAGCCACCTCCCACTCGGCCTCGGTCGGCAGGCGGTAGCGCCGGCCTTCCACCTTGGTCAGCCATGCCGCCATGGCCTGGGCATCGTGAAAAGTCACGTTGACCACCGGGTGCGAGTCGTCTTGCGGGAATCCGGGGTTCAACCAGGAGTAGCGCGGGTCGCGCCCCGCAAACGCGTCACCCCCACGGTGCGACGGGTCGTACCCATAGCCGCCCCCATCGCCGAACGACTGCGGGACGTGCCCGCTCTCCAGCAAGAAGCGTCGGAACTGGCCGCGGGTGACCTCGGTTTGCGCCAACTCGAAGGCGCGAAGGCGCACACGGTGCGCCGGGCCTTCATCGGCCAAGTCTGTCAGGCGCTCCAGCGGGTAGCTCGGGAAGTCTCGCGCCAGTTGCTGCGGGGTGTCGCTGCTGCCCATGGGGTACGTGCCCGCAGGGATGGCCACGAAGCGCATGCCCAGGCGGTTGGCGGGGCTCAGCTCCTGGGCGCTGGCACGGCCGAGCAGAGCCAGCGCAGTCAGGCTCAAGCCAAGCAGAAAAAGGGGCCGGAGGCAACGGGGGAGGCGTTGGATCATCACAAAGACCGGTCGGGCGTGGACGATGCTGCACTTTGGCACTAGGGCCACGCCTCTAAGCCCGGGCAAGCCCTGCTCTGGTGGCCCACACTCTGGCAGTAGCCTCGTTTTGTTTCTTGCCGTAACCCCAGCGGTTCGCCGCCCCCTCGCCCATGGACACCTCCCTCCACGAGCAACTGCGCTTGCAGTTCGAATGCCAGCGCGCTGCCTTTCAGCGTGAGCCCTACCCCAGCTTGGCGCAGCGGCGCGACCGCATCCACCGCCTGAAGGCCCTGCTGGACAAGCACGGCGACGCCTTTGCCGAGGCGATCAGCACCGACTTCAGCCACCGCAGCCAGCACGAAACGCAACTGGCCGAGCTGTTCATGCTGCAGGCTGGCATCAAGCACACGCTCAAGCACCTCAAAGGCTGGATGCAGCCGAGGCGCATGCCCACGGCCCTGCACTTTTTGCCCGGCCTGAACAAGCTCATGCCCCAGCCGCTGGGCGTGGTGGGGGTGATTTCGCCCTGGAACTACCCCGTGCAACTGGCCTTTGCCCCCGCGCTGGCGGCCCTGGCGGCGGGCAATCGGGTCATGCTCAAGCCCAGCGAGCTCACCCCACGGACCTCGGCCCTGCTGGCCCGCACGGTGGCCGAGTACTTCGCACCCGACGAGTTCACCGTCATGACGGGCGACGCCCACGTGGCCAAGCTGTTCGCCGAGCTGCCGTTCGCCCACCTGTTTTTCACTGGCTCCACGGCCATCGGCCGCGTGGTGGCCAAAGCGGCCGCGGCCAACCTCACGCCGGTCACGCTGGAGCTGGGTGGCAAGACGCCGGTGGTGGTGCACGAAAGCGCCGACCTGGCCCTGACGGCCGAACGCATCGCCTACGGCAAGCTGCTCAACGCCGGTCAAACCTGCGTGGCGCCCGACTACGTGCTGGCGCCACGCCACCTTGTCGATCCACTGGCCCGCGCCATCGTGGCGGCCATGCGCCGGCTCTACCCCACCCTGGCCCGCAACCGCGACTACACCGCCATCGTCACCGCCCGCCACCTCGCGCGCCTGCAGGCTCTGGTGGTGGACGCCAAGGCGCAAGGCGGCAAGCTGTTCACGTCCCACAAAGAAAAGCTGGACGGCACCCGCAAGATGATGCCCACCGTCGTCACCAAGGTGCGGCCCTCCATGCAGCTGATGCAAGAAGAAATCTTCGGCCCGGTGCTGCCCATCGTCGGGTACGACCAGTTGGACGACGCCATCGACACCATCCGCCGCGGCGAGCACCCGCTGGCCCTGTACTGGTTCGGCGAGGTTGGCCCCGAATGCGAGCGCCTGCTGCAGGCCACGCACGCCGGCGGCGTGACGCTGAACGACTGCCTCTGGCACCTGGGGCAAGAAGACCAGCCGTTTGGCGGCGTCGGTGCCAGCGGCCAGGGCGCGTACCACGGCGTGTGGGGGTTCAACACCTTCAGCCACCGCAAACCGGTGTTCAGCAACCCCACGCTGGCGGCCACGCAACTGTTGGCACCGCCCTATGGCACCGCCTTCGCGGCGCTGCTCAAGGTGCTGAAAAAGATCGCCTGATGCAACGCCGGCGCTTGTTGCAACTGGGCCTGGGGGGCGCCGTGGTGCTGGCCGTGGCCGGTGGCACGGCGGCTTGGTGGACGCCAGGCCTGCGCGACGGGCACTTCACCCCCGAGGGCCGTGCTGCGATGGGTGCCTTGGCCCGAGCCTACTTGGGCGACGCCCTGCCCCCCGACGATGCCGCGCTGAACCGGCATCTGGACCTTGTCGATGCGCTCATCGGCGCGCTGCCTCCGGCGGTGCGCGATGAACTCGGTCTGCTGCTGGGCCTGCTGACCAACGCGCCGGGGCGCCTCGGCCTGTTCGGCGATGGCACATCGCTGGCCGCACGCCCCGTGGAGGCGGTGCGCGCCAGCCTCCAAGCCATGCGCCACTCTCGCCTGTCCCTGCGCCAGCAGGCGTACTTTGGCCTGCGCGAACTGCATGCCGGCACGCATTACGCCCAACCCGAAGCCTGGGTCCGCCTCGGCTACCCCGGTCCCCTGACGATCTAAGCACCGCATGAGCGCCCTCCCCGATCCCATCCGCGACGGCCTGGCCCGCGGCTGGACCGTCCACGGCGCCGAGCATGCGCCCCTGCCCGAGGCCATCACCGTGGACGTGGCCATCGTGGGCACAGGCGCCGGGGGCGGCATCAGTGCCGAAATCCTGGCCCGAGCCGGCCTGCGCGTCCTCCTCGTCGAAGAAGGCCCCCTGCGCAGCAGTCGCGACTTCAAGCAGCGCGAAAGCGAGGCCTATCCGCAGCTCTACCAAGAAGCCGCGGGCCGCAAGACGGCCGACAAGGCCATCAACATCATGCAAGGCCGCAGCGTGGGTGGCAGCACCACGGTCAACTGGACCAGCAGCTTCCGCACCCCCGCGCCCACCCTGGCGTTCTGGCGCGAACGCTTTGGCCTCAGCGACGCCACCCCCGAGGCCCTGGCGCCGTGGTTCGAGCAGGCCGAACGCCGCGTGTCCATCGACGACTGGCTGACCGACCCCAACCCGAACAACGCCGTCCTGGCGACCGGCGGGGACAAGCTCGGCATCCCCACCGCCCGCATCCGCCGCAACGTCAAGGGCTGCTGGAACCTGGGCAGCTGCGGCATGGGTTGCCCCACCAACGCCAAGCAGTCCATGCTGGTGACGACCGTGCCCACCGCGCTGGATGCAGGGGCCGTGCTCTTCGTGCAAACGCGCGCCCACGCCCTGCGCCGGCAAGGCGCGCGCGTGGAGGGGTTGGACTGCGTGGCCGTGGGCTTCAACGGCAGCCCCAGTGGAGCGCGCTGCCGCGTCACCGCCAAGCACGTGGTGCTCGCTGGCGGCGCCATCAACACGCCCGCCGTGCTGCTGCGCTCGCAGGCGCCCGACCCGCACCACCTGCTCGGTCGACGCACCTTCCTGCACCCCACGGTCATCTCGGCCGCCACCTTCGCGCAACGCATCGAAGGGTGGGCCGGCGCGCCGCAAACCGTCTACAGCGACCACTTCCTCACCACCCAAGCCATCGACGGCCCCTTGGGCTACAAGCTCGAATCGGCGCCCATGCACCCGGTCATCATGGCCACCACCATGGCGGGCTTCGGCCCCGAGCAGGTGGCGCAACTGGCGCAGTTCCCACACAGCCAGGTTCTGCTGGCCTTGTTGCGCGACGGCTTCCACCCCGACAGCCCGGGCGGTCGCGTGCGCCTCAAGGGCGACGGCAGCCCCGAGCTGGACTACCCACTGACCCCCGCCGTGATGGAAGGCGTGCGCCGCGCGTTCCTCAGCATGGCCGAGATCCAATTCGCCGCCGGTGCCACCAGCGCGCAGCCGGTGCACGAGCAAGCACCGGCCTACAAGACCTGGGCCGAGGCCCGCTCCGGCATCGCCGCGCTGGATCTGCGGCCCTTGCTCACGCGCGTCGTCAGCGCGCACGTGATGGGCGGCTGCGCCATGGCCAGCACCCCCGAGCGCGGCGTGACCCGCCCTGACGGCACGCATTGGCAACTCGAGAACCTCTCCGTGCACGACGGCAGCCTGTTCCCCACCAGCATCGGCGCCAACCCGCAGCTCAGCATCTACGGCTTGGTGAACCGGCTGAGCCATGCGCTGGCCCAGCGGCTGGGGGCCAAGCCGGTGGCCCTGGCCTGAGCGAGACGCAACCCTCGGCGCCTGGCCGCTGCAACAGGCTTCAAACGCGCATCAAGCGCCAAGCCAACGGCGTGCTGGCCAGCGCCAGCCACAGCGCGTAACCGCGCAGGGTGCCATCCGCGCCCCACACCAGCAGCGCCAGCCCCACCCCCACCGAGCCCGCCAGGGCCGACTCGCCCCACAGCCGCCGCCACGCCACGCCAGCCAGCGGCTGACGCCAAACCCACTTGGCCAACAAAACCAAGATCAGCGCCGTCCACACCGGGGCGGCAAACAGGTTGACGGTGTGCCAAAAGGCGTCGATCCAGCTCATGGGATGAAAATTTTAGAATCGAGGGCTATGAGCGTTTTTGCCCTGGGCCTCAACCACGCCAGCGCCCCCTTGGCGTTGCGCGAACGCTTGGCTTTCGGGGCCGAGGCCTTGAAGGGCCCGCTGCACCAGCTGAAAACCCGGCTCGGGGGCGGCGAGGCCGCGCTGCTCAGCACCTGCAACCGCACCGAGCTTTACGTCGCCGGCCCGGCCGAATGGGCCCAACCCAGCCTGAACTTCTTGGCCGACACGGCCGGCATGGACGCCGCCGCGCTCAGCACCCACACCTACCTGCACCGGCACGGCGATGCCGCTCGCCATGCGTTTCGGGTGGCCGCTGGACTGGATTCGATGGTGCTGGGCGAGCCTCAAATCCTGGGCCAGTTCAAGCACGCGGTGCGCGCCGCCGACGACGCCGGCACGCTGGGTCAAACGCTGCACCAGCTGTTCCAGCGCGGCTTCGCGGTGGCCAAGCAGGTGCGCAGCAGCACGGAGATCGGGGCCCACAGCATCAGCATGGCCGCCGCCGCGGTGCGCTTGGCGGCGGAACTGTTCGAGGACCTGGCCGACACCCGTGTGCTGTTCGTGGGCGCTGGCGAAATGATCGAGTTGGCCGCCACCCACTTCGCAGCCCGCCACCCCAAGGCCCTGGTGGTGGCCAACCGCACGCGCGAGCGCGGCGCGGCGTTGGCGCACCGCTTCGGCGGTCAGGCCATTCCCTTGTCCGACCTCGGCCAGCGCTTGGGCGAGTTCGACATCGTCGTCAGCTGCACCGCCTCCAGCCTGCCCTTGATCGGACTCGGGGCCGTGGAGCGCGCCCTCAAGGCGCGTAAGCGCCGGCCCATGTTCATGGTGGACCTGGCCGTGCCGCGCGACATCGAGGCGGAAGTCGCCCAACTGCCCGACGTCTACCTCTACACCGTCGACGACCTGAGCCAGCGCGTGCAAACCGCGGGCGAAAAGCGCCAGGCCGCGGTGGCCCAGGCCGAGGCCATCGTTGAAACCGGCGTCCAAGGCTTCGTCCACTGGCTGGACCAGCGCCAAACGGTGCCCCTCATTCAATCGTTGCAAGCCCAGGTGGGCGAGCTGCGCGAGCAAAGCCTCCAGCGCGCCCGTCGCAGCCTGGCCAAGGGCGAAGCGCCCGAGGCCGTGCTCGACCAGTTCGCCCAGCAGTTCGAGCACAAGCTGATGCACGGCTTGTTCGCCGAGCTGCACGCGGCCCAGGGCCCCGAACGCGCCCAGATCGAAGCCCTGCTGCAGCGCCTGTTCCTGCGCCAGCGCTAGCACCCCGCCCTCTTTTGGCGGCCCGCGAGGGCCGCGCTTGGCCATGCCCACGATCCGACTCGAATCCCCCGACCAGCCCGACGTCCGCGCCCTCATCGACGCGCTGGACGCCTACCAAAAGCCGCTGTACCCCTTGTCCAGCTTCCACGGCATCGACATCGCCGCCCTGTGCCAGCCGGAGATGAGCTTCTTCGTCGCCCGGGGCGACGACGGCCGCGCGCTGGGTTGCGCCGGCATCTGGGTGGCCGAGGTGGACGGTGTGTTGAGCGCCGAGATCAAGCGCATGGTGGTGGCCCCCGAGGCCCGCGGTACCGGCCTGGGCCGGCGCCTGCTGGCCCGGTTGACCGCCATGGCGCGCGAGCGTGGCGCGCAGCGCATGCTCCTGGAAACCGGCAACCGCCAGCCCGAGGCCCAACGCCTGTACGAGCGCGACGGCTTTGCGCTGTGCGGCCCCTTCGGCGACTACGCGCCCGACCCCCACAGCCTCTTCATGGTCAAACCCCTGTGAAAGACAGCCTGCGCCAGCAATTCGACCGCCTGGGCCTGCGCCTGGCCGAGTTGGACGCCGCCCTGCAAGACCCGGCCACGCACCGCGACATCGAGCGCCTGCGCAAGCTCGGTGCCGAGCAAAGCGAGGTGGCCGGTGTGGTGGCGCAGTGGCGCCGCCACCAGCAGCGTGAGCGCGAACTGGCCGACAGCCGCGCGCTGCTGGACGACCCCGACATGGCCGACCTCGCGCGCGACGACATCGCCGCGGCCGAAGCCGAGCTGGCGGCCCTGGAATTGGCCCTGCAGCGCGCGCTGCTGCCCAAGGACCCGGACGACGCGCGCAACGCCTTCCTGGAGATCCGCGCCGGCACGGGCGGCGACGAGTCGGCCCTCTTCGCTGGCGACCTGGCGCGCATGTACCTGCGTTTTTGCGCCCAGCAGGGCTGGCGCACCGAAATCGTCAGCGAGAACGCGTCCGACCTGGGCGGCTACAAAGAGCTGGTTGTGCGCGTGGAAGGCGATGGCGCCTACGGACGGCTCAAATTCGAGAGTGGCGGCCACCGCGTGCAGCGTGTGCCGGCCACCGAATCGCAAGGCCGCATCCACACCCGCGCCTGCACGGTCGCGGTGCTGCCCGAGGCCGACGAGAACCCCGAGGTGGCCCTGAACCCGGCCGAGCTGCGGATCGACACCTTCCGCGCCAGTGGCGCTGGCGGCCAGCACGTGAACAAGACCGACTCGGCCATCCGCATCACCCACCTGCCCACCGGTCTCGTGGCCGAATGCCAAGACGACCGCAGTCAGCACCGCAACAAGGCCAAGGCCATGGCCGTGCTGCTGGCCCGCCTGCGCGACCGCGAGCGCATCGCGCGCGAGGCCCAAGAGGCTGCCGCGCGCAAGAGCCTGGTGGGCACCGGCGATCGCAGCGACCGCATCCGCACCTACAACTTCCCTCAAGGGCGGCTGACCGACCACCGCATCAACCTCACGCTCTACAAGCTCGGGCAGGTGATGGAGGGTGAGTTGAGCGACGTCATCGACGCGCTGACCCAGGCCCAGGCGGCCGATCAGCTGGCGGCGCTGGAGCAAGGTCGGTGAGCATGCCGCGCACCGTCTCCGAGGCCCTGGTCTGGGCCCGGCAACACGGCCTGGACCGCCTGGAGGCTCAAGCTTTGCTGGCCCACGCCCTGGGCCAAAGCCGCACCTGGCTGCTGACCCACGACGACGCCGAACTTCCTCCGGGCAGCTTGGCCCTGCTGCAACGCCGCCTGGACGGCGAGCCCGTGGCTTACCTGACCGGCACCCAAGAATTCCACGGCCTGAGCCTGCAGGTCACCCCCGACACCTTGGTGCCGCGCCCCGACACCGAGACCCTGGTGGACTGGGCACTGGACCTGCTGCCCGCGACCGGGACTGATCCCGTGCTCGACCTGGGCACCGGTAGCGGCGCCATCGCGCTCGCCCTGGCGCACCGGCGCCCGGGCGCCGACGTGCACGCCGTCGACCGCAGCGCCGCAGCGCTGGCCGTGGCCCAGGCCAACGGCCAGCGCCTGGGCCTGCAGGTCGGCTGGCACCGGGGCGACTGGTTCGCCCCCGTGGCCGGCCGGCGCTTCGCCCTGATCGTCAGCAACCCGCCCTACATCCCGGACGACGACCCTCACCTGCCCGGCCTGCGGCACGAGCCACGCAGCGCGCTGGCTGCCGGCCCCGATGGCCTGGCCGATTTGCGCACCCTGGTGGCGCAGGCCCCGGCGCACCTGATGCCGAATGGTTGGTTGCTGCTGGAGCATGGCTGGAACCAGGCCGATGCGGTGGCGGACCTGCTGCAGGAGGCTGGTTTTGCGGCGGTGCAACATCGGCTCGACCTGGCCGGTCACCGCCGCTGCACCGGCGGCCGTTGGCCGGGGTGAACGCCGCGCATTTTTCCGCTGCAAAGGTCGGGCGATCGGCTTAGTATCGAGTGCCGAGCTTGTAGGAGACCGTCATGACTCAACGTGTTCTGACCCTCATGCCGCTGCTGGCCGCCCTGGCAGGAACGGCCCACGCCGAAGCGGGTTTGCGCCTGGACGACCAGCACACCAGCGACTTCAAAGCCCGGATCGCCCTCATGGCCGCCGACCAAGTGGGCGGCACCCGCTTCCTGGGGGCGCAGTTCCTGGGCGACTACTACATCGCTGGCGGCGGTTCGGGCCTGCGGCTCAGCGGCGGCCTGATGGTGGGCGCGCCTTCCCTGCTGGGCACCGGCGTGTCGCCCGGCGGGCCGCAGGTGCTCAGCCTGACGCGCCGCACCCTGGCCGGCTGGAGCGACGAGGCCCCCAGCCAGCAACCCTACCTCGGTGTGGGCTACAGCCAGTACAGCCTCAAGGGCGGCTGGGGCTTCAGCGCCGACCTGGGTCTGGCCGTCTCGGGCGGCAGCGGCCTGCGCCTGGGCAGCAGCAGCGCCTTCGCACAAAGCCTGGACGACAGCCTGCGCCGGCTGCAATGGACGCCCGTGGTGCAGGTGGGGGTGAGCTACCGCTTCTGAGCGCCCCGCCGCCCAGCCCCGGATAATCGACGCCTTCCGTTTCCACGAGGCTCCCGATGAGCGACGTTCAGCAGCGCATCGACGCCATGGTCAAAGGCCATCGCGTTCTCCTGTTCATGAAGGGCAGCGCCCAGTTCCCCATGTGCGGCTTCTCCGGCCGCGCCGTGCAAATCCTGAAGGCCTGCGGTGTCAACGACCTGCACACCGTGAACGTGCTGGAGGACCCCGAGGTGCGCCAGGGCATCAAGGACTACGCGCAGTGGCCCACCATCCCGCAGCTCTACGTGGGTGGTGAATTCGTGGGCGGCTCGGACATCATGATGGAGATGTACGAGTCGGGCGAATTGCAGCAACTGCTGGCCAAGGCTTGACGCCCCAACGGCTCGTCGTCGGCATCACCGGCGCCACGGGCGCGGCCTACGGGCTGGGCCTGCTGCGCCGCAGCCGTGCCTTGGGCGTCGAAACCCACCTCGTCGTCACCCCAGCCGGTGTGCTCAACGCCCACCACGAGCTGGGCCTGAGCCGCGAGCAACTGACGGCCGAGGCCGACCACGCCCACGCCCCAGGCGACGTGGGCGCCTGCATCGCCAGCGGCAGTTTTGCCACCGCGGCCATGGTGGTGGCGCCCTGCTCGATGAAGACCCTGGCTGCCGTGGCCCACGGCCTGGGCGACAACCTGCTGACCCGCGCGGCCGATGTCACGCTCAAAGAGCGCCGCCGCCTGGTGTTGATGGTGCGCGAAACGCCCTTCAACCTCGCGCACCTGCGCAACATGACGGCAGTCACCGAGATGGGCGGCATCGTGTTCCCGCCCTTGCCGGCCTTCTACCTGAAACCCGACAGCATCCAGGCGCTGATCGACGAGTCGGTCGAGCGCGTGCTGCAACTTTGCGGCATCACCGGCGCCACGCCCCAAGCCTGGGGCGGTCTTCGGCCCGGGGCCTGACGACGGCGCCCTCGTCAGCGGCTGCCCAAGGCGCGCGCCGCCTCCTGCGCCACGAGCGACAAGCCCAGGGCGTTCAGGTGCGAGTCGTACGGCCCCACCTCCAGCGCCAGCGGCGAGCGGCGTCGGTGCTCGGCGAACACCGGCGCCATGTCCACCACGGTCAAGCCGCGTGCCCGCGCCAGAGCGATGAAGTGGTCCCGGGCCGGGCCGCTGCCGGTGTCGCCACGGTTGAGGTCGATGCGGCTGGCGTCTACCACCAAGACCACGCGCACCGGCAATCCGTCCAGTTGCTCGAAAAACAGCCCCGCGATGCGGTCGGTGGCGGTTCGCTCGAGATCGCTCAAGGGCAAGGTGCTCAGGAGGGGCGGCGGCACCGCCTTGCGTTGGCCGACCTCATGACCCTGCGCCGGCCGCGCCTGGTGCAGCACGTTGGCCCACAAGGTCGCGCCATCCAGGCGCAACTGCCCCAGCACGTACTGGGCCAGGGCCGAATGGCGCAGCACGCGCTTGAGCGCGCCTGGCTCAGCCGCGGCCACGGGGACCATGCGATCGTCCCAGGCGCTCCAGCACACGCTCGTGACGTTGCCCGAGTCGCATCGGCTCTGGGCCACGTCCAAATGCTCCATGAAGATCACGGCCTCGCGCACGCCGAACCGAGAAACCGCCCAGCGCAAGCGATGGCCGTAATCCAGCAAGGACGAACCCGGGCTGCCCATGGCATAGACGGGACGCCCCGCCAGGCGCGACTCCAACTGCGCGTCCAGCCGGTCGGGGGCCGGCAGCATCGAGGCCTCGACAAAGCTGTCCCCGATCAGGGCCACCGCCTGCGGATGGGTCACGAAATCGTGCCGAGCCGCAAAGCCCTGGGCGTTGGCCTGCAGGGTCTGGGCGTTGCGCAGGTCCCAGCCGGTGGCTTTCGTCCAGCGGTGGTGGGGCGGCACGGTGGGGATGCCCGCGCCCAGGTGGTCGGCCACCATGGTGGCGGTGGAGACCGGCAGCAGGCGCAGCAACAACTCCAGACCCAAGGCCAGGGCCGAGAGTGCCAGCACGATGGAAGCCATGGCGCGCGTCATGCTGCTCAGAAGTTGAAGTAAATGAAGGCGCTGACGCTGTCGCGCACGGTGTTCAGCAAGACCATCAAGAGGGCCACCGCCAAACCCCAGGTGCCCACCCACCACGCGAAGGCCGCGCCGGCCCCGCGGGCTTCCAGCCACTGGCCGATGCGGTTGCTGTTCGGGGCCCACAACGCCAGGGCGCCCAACACCGCGCACCACAGCCAGCCCACCGAGGCCTGCAAGCCGGCGTTCCACAGCGCCTGAGGGCTGCCGCCGTGCCCGGCCATGGCGGTCAGCATGCGTCCCGCCCCTTCGAAGCTGGTGGCGCGGAAAAAGACCCAGGCAACCACCACCGCCACCAGCGTCAACGCCCAACTGCCGGCACTGAACCAGCGCTGGGTGGCCAGCCACGCGCAGCGCGCCTCCCCGAGGGCCGCCCGGAAACCGTGGTTCACCATCAGGTACAGCCCGTGCAAGGCGCCCCACACCACGAAGGTCCAACTCGCGCCGTGCCACAGCCCCCCGAGCACCATGGTGATGGCCAGGTTCGCGTAGCGGCGCACCGCGCCGTGGCGGTTGCCGCCCAAGGCGATGTAGAGGTAGTCGCGCAAAAAGGTGGACAGCGAGATGTGCCAGCGTCGCCAAAAGTCGCTGATGCTGCGCGCCTGGTAGGGGGAATCGAAGTTGAACGGCAGGCGCACGTTGAACAGGAGCGACAGGCCGATGGCCATGTCGGAGTAGCCCGAGAAGTCGAAGTACAACTGCAGCGTGTAAGCCACGGCCGCCAGCCAGGCCTCTGGGGTGCTGGGCAGCAAGCCCGCGTCGGCGGGGGTGAACACCGCGTCGGCATAGGGGGCAATGCCATCGGCCAACACCACCTTCTTGATCAGGCCCAGGGCGAAGATGGCCAAACCCACGGCCAGGCGTCGCGGCTGCGGCCGGTAGGTCGCGTCCTGAGCGAACTGCGGCATCATTTGCCCGTGGTGCAGCACCGGCCCTGCGATCAAGTGCGGGAAGTAGGTGACGAACAAGCCGTAGTGAACGGGGTTCACCTCCTGCACCTTGCCGCGCGACACGTCGACCAAGAACGCGATCTGCGTGAAGGTGTAGAACGAAATGCCAATCGGCAACACCACCTCGGCGCCCGGCAATTGCCACCCGGTGGCGCTGTTGAGGCTGCTGACGAAGAAGTTGGCGTACTTGAAATAGCCCAACAAGCCCAGGTTGAACACCACCCCCGCGGTGAGCCAGCGCCCACGCTGGCCCAGCGGCTGGCGCACCAGCCGCAAGCCCAGCGCAAAGTTGCACGCGATGGAGCCCACCAGCAGCAGGGTGAACTCGGGCATCCAAAAGCCGTAGAAGAACAGCGAGGCCACCAGCAGCCACGCCGCTGCCGCCGCATGCGACACCCGCGCCCAGGCAAAGAAGCCGAGCAGGGTCAGTGGCAGGAACAGGAGGGCGAAGGGAACGGTGGTGAACAGCATGGCAAGACCCCGCCCCGCCCTTCAGGACGCTGAGCCGACGCGAGGCCGCGCATGATAGGGAGGGCGCCCTGGCGCTTCAGCCACCGGATCGCGGGGGCCGGCTCACCAACTGCCCGTGTTGGGCATCGACACCCAAGGCTCCGTCGGCGGCAGGGCCGGTCCGTCTTGCAGCAACTCGATGGAGATGATGTCTGGGGAGCGCACGAAGGCCATGCGCCCGTCGCGCGGCGGGCGCAGGATGGTGACGCCAGCGGCCAGCAGCTTGGCGCAGGTGGCGTGGATGTCCTTCACCGCATAGGCCACATGGCCGAAGTTGCGCGCGCTGCCGTAGTCCTCCACGTTGCCGTTCTCGTCGGGCCAGTTGTAGGTCAGCTCGATCTGCGCGGCTTCATCACCCGGCGCGGCCAGGTAGACGAGGGTGAAGCGGCCGGCGGGGTGTTCGCTGCGGCGCACCTCGACGAGGCCGAGTGCGTCGCGGTAGAAGGCCATCGAGGCGTCGAGGTCGCGCACGCGAACCATGGTGTGGAGGTATTTCATGGGCAAAGCTCAGAGCGTGAGGAGGGAGCGGGCGTGACCGAAGCCCCTCAGAGTTGCGGGACGCCAGCCACGTGCGTTTGCACGAGCAGGCGCTCATCGCCCAGCATCAGCCAGGCGAACAAGCGGTCGTGGAGCGATTCGGCCCGCGCCAGCCGCTGGGCCAGCACGCTGTCGTCGTCGCTCCAGCGCCACACGGCGAGGTCGGCCACGAGACCCGGCTCCAGGCGCCCAATCTCCTGCGCCAGCCCCAGGGCCTCGGCGTTGCCCGCCGTGGCGGCGTACAGCAGGCTGTAAGCGTCCAAGCGCTGGCCCTGCAAGGCCGCCACTTGGTAGGCCTGCGCCAGGGTGCGCTGCAGACTCAGCGAGGTGCCCCCGCCCACGTCGGTCGCCACGCTCAGACGCACTCCGCGCTCGGCGTGGCCCCGCCAGTCGAACAGGCCGCTGCCGAGGAAGGTGTTGGACGTGGGGCAATGCGCGATGACGGCACCGGTCTCCCGCAAGCGGACGCGGTCCTCGGGGTCGAGCCAAATGCCGTGCGCCAACACACTGCGCGGGCCCAACAGCTCGTGCTGCGCGTACACGTCCAGGTAGCTGCGGGCGAACGGGAACAGGCTGCGCACCCACTCGACCTCGGCGCGGTTCTCGGCCACGTGGGTTTGCAGGTAGGTACCAGGGTGGGCGGCCAGCAGCTCGCCGGCCAGGGCCAGTTGCGCCTCGGTGCTGGTGGGTGCAAAGCGCACGGTGTGTGCGTAGGCCAGGCGGCCTTGGCCATGCCAGCGCTGGATCAGGTCCAGGCTGTCGCGCTCGGCGCTGTCCACCGTGTCCAGCAAGCCCGGCGGGGCATGGCGGTCCATCAGGCACTTGCCCGCCAGCAGGCGCATGCCGCGGGCCTGGGCGGCGCTGAAGAGGGCGTCGACGCTGCCCTTGTGCACGGTGGGGAAGACCAGCGCGCTGGTGGTGCCGTGGCGCAGCAGCTGGCGCACGAAGGCTTCGCAACCGGCCTGGGCCACGGCGGGGTCGCCCCAAGCCAGCTCCGTGGGGAAGGTGTAGCGGTTCAGCCAGTCCAGCAGCTCGGTGCCGTAGCTGGCGATGACGTCCAGCTGCGGCGCGTGAACGTGGGTGTCGATGAAGCCGGGCAGGATCAGGCGGCCCGGGTGCTCGTGACGGGTCCAGGTGGCATCGGGCGCCTCGGTCTGCACGGCGTGGATGCGCCCGTCTTCGACGAGCAGCCAGTGCGCGGGGCGCCAGCGCACACCCAACGGCGGGGCATCCAGGGGCTGGCCCGCGGGGGGTGGGGCGCTGATGTCGAGGAGGTCCCCGAACAGGGCGATGCGGTGGGCGGCGGGGTGGACGGTGCTCAAGCGGGCAAGGCGCGCTGCAGGTGGGCCTCGGCATGGGCGAGGGGGCTGGCCCCCGGCATCCAGGCCGGCGCACGCAAGCGGGCGGTGGTGAAGTCGTCGGCCATTGTGGCCGGGGCGTGCTGCCGCAGCAGCGCGGCCTGCGCCAACAGCGTCAACTCAGCGGCCCAATGGCGCGCGCGGGGTTCGGCCTCGGCCGCGCGCAAGCCATCGCGAAGGGCCTGCAGACGAGCGCGCTCGGGCGCGTCCAAGCACGGGGCGATGGCATCGAAGCCGGCCTGCAAAGCCTCGCCTTCGCGCTGGGCGGCACGCAGCACGTCGAGCGCCATGACGTTGCCGCTGCCCTCCCAAATGCTGTTGACCGGCGCCTCGCGGTAGAGGCGGGCCAGGGTGCCGGTCTCGACGTAGCCGTTGCCCCCCAACACCTCCATGGCCTCCGCGGTGTGGGTGACCGCCCGCTTGCACACCCACAGCTTGGCCGCGGGCGTGAGCACGCGCTGCCAGGCGCGCTCGACCGGATCGGCGTCGGCACGGTCGAAGGCATCGGCCAGCCGCAGCATCAGGTGCAGCGCGGCCTCGCTGTCCAGCGCCAAGTCGGCCAGCACCTGCTGCATCAGGGGCTGCTCGACGAGCCGACGCCCGAAGGCGCGCCGATGCCGCGCCCAGTGCAGGGCCTGCACCAGGCCGGCCCGCATGAGGGCTGCACTGCCCACCACGCACTGCAAGCGGGTGGTGCCCGCCATCTCCACCAAGATGGCGATGCCACGGCCCGCCTCCCCCACCAGCAGGCCCTCGCTGCCGTGGAACTCGACCTCGCTGCTGCTGTTGCTGCGGTTGCCCAGTTTGTCCTTGAGCCGCTGGATGCGCACACCATTGAGCGCGCTGCCGTCCCAGCGCCAGCGCGGCACCAGGAAGCAGCTGGGGCCATCGTCGGTCCGGGCCAGCACCAAGTGGGCATCGCTCATGGGGGCGCTGAAGAACCATTTGTGGCCCTCCAGCTGGTGCACCTCGGCCCCGTGAAGCCCCTGCCCCAAGGGCTGCGCGCGGCTCACGCACGCGCGCAAGTCGGACCCGCCCTGCTTTTCGGTCATGCCCATGCCCACCCAAAGCGGCCGCCCGGGGGCGATGGGTGCGTCGTCGGCTTCGTGCTCGCGGCTCAGCAGGCCGTCGCGCAGGGCGGCGAATACGCCCGGCGCATGACGCGCCAGCACCGGGATGGCGGCCTGCGTCATGGTGCCGGGGCACAAGCTGCCGGCTTCGAGCTGGCCGTGCACGTAAAACACCCCCACCGCGTCGCGCCAAGAACCGCCCGTGAAGGGCGCCGACAGCGCGCCGCTGCCGCGCAGGGCGGCCAGCAGCCGGTGCCAATGGGGGTGGAAGTCCACGCGGTCGATGCGGCGACCGCGGGCGTCCAGCGCGCGCCACTCGGGCGGGCGCGCGTTGGCTTGCTCCGCCCAGCCTTCGGCCTCAGGGCGGGCCAACAGCGCGGCGTGGGCGGCCACCGCGGACGACGCCCCGAGGCGGTCGCGCAGCACGGGGTCGGTGGCCCAGCGGTCGATGCCGCTCCACTCGTCGACGAGGGGGTCCTGGGGCTGCTCGGCCGACCCGCTCATGCGTCGGCCTCCGCGTCCAAACCGGGCTCGGCGGCCAAGCGGCCGCGCCCTTCGGCCTTGGCCCGCTGGCGTCCCGCGTCGGCTCGCTGGAGCAGGTCGTCCACCTGGCGATCGTCCGGGCGCAGCAGCGACCAGCCGGCGCTCACGTCCAAAAAGAACCCGAGCCGTTCCGGCGCCTGAGCCTGAAGCGCCTCTCGCAGGCGGCGGTCGAAGGCCTGCGCGCCATCGGCCCGCGTGCGCCCCAGCAGCACGACGAAGCCCTCGTCACCCAGCCGGGCCACAGCGTCGCCCGGCCGGGCCAGCGCCTGCAAACATTCGGCCAGCAACACGCGGCAGGCATTGCCCACCTCGAGGCCCTGGCGGTCTTGGATCTGCTGCAGGTGGTCGATCTCGATCGACAGCGCCCCCAGGGTGTCGCCATGGCGACGGGCGTGGGCCAGGAGTTCAGCGCCGCGCGCCTCGAGGGCGGTCCGGTTGGCCAGCCCGGTGAGCGCATCGGCCGGGGCCGCGGCCTGCCATTGGGCTTCGGTCTCCGCCCGCCAGGCCGACAAGCAGGCCAGCGCCCAGGTCGCCGCTGCCGCGCCGCTCAGCACGGCCGCGCCCAAGGCCACGGGGTGCGCGCCGCGCAAGGTCGGCAGGTCCACGCTGGGGTCCAAGGCCATGAAGCCGCGCACCACGTTGAGCAGGGCCAGCAAGGCCAGCGGTAGGCTCAGGGTCAGGCGCCAACGCCGATGACCGGCTGCGGCATTCAGCGTCGCGGGCATCCACAGGGCCAGCAGCAGCCCGCCTTGCACCAGCGCCGGCAGCAAGGCCGCACCCGCCGCCCGCCACGGGGGCGAGGGCGCCGCCAGGTGGGCCACAAAGGCCACGGCGGGCAAGGCCCAAAGCCAGGGCAGACCCCAGCGCGGACCCAACCAGCACTGCACGGCCTGCAAGGCCAGGATCCAGGCGGCCACGCTCAGGGCATCCACGCCGGCCATCCCCACCGAGCCCGGCACGGCTTCAGGCCACAGCAAGCCGCCCCAAGCCAGGGCCTGCGCCGCCAAAGCCGCGCCGCCCCAGCGCAGCGCCTTGTGGCCCCGCCCATCGGCCATGAGGGGCAGGACCAACGCCAGAACGCCCAACTGAACGAACAGCGCGGCGGTGAGGGTGGTGGGGTCGAACGCCATGGCGGGTGGTGGCTGCAGCAGAGCAACCAGCATAGCCATGGCCCCAGACAAAGGGGCTCCGCAGAGCCCCGTAGTTCAGCGCCGGGAAGGCGGCCTCAGTGGCGGAAGTGCCGGACCCCGGTGAACACCATGGCCACACCGCGCTCGTCGGCCGCGGCGATGACTTCCTCGTCGCGCATCGAGCCCCCGGGCTGGATGACGCAGGTGGCACCGGCATCGGCGAGCACGTCCAGGCCGTCGCGGAAGGGGAAGAAGGCGTCGCTGGCCACGACCGAGCCCGTCAGGTCCAGGCCGGCGTTGGCGGCCTTGATGGCGGCAATCTTGGTGGAGTCCACGCGGCTCATCTGGCCGGCGCCCACGCCCAGGGTCATGCCGCCGCCGCAGAAGACGATGGCGTTGCTCTTGACGTACTGCGCCACCGTCCAGGCGAACATCAGGTCGTCCAGTTGCGCCGGCGTCGGCTGCAAGCGGGTGACGACCTTCAGGTCGGCCTTGCGCAGGAAGTGGTTGTCTGCCGTCTGCACCAACAGGCCCGAGCCCACGCGCTTGGTGTCCATGGCGTTGCGCCCCTGCAGCCAGGGCGTGTGGCCGCCCAAGGGCAGCGCGATTTGCAGCAGGCGCACATTGGCCTTGCTGGCGAACACGGCGCGGGCCTCGTCGGTGAAGCCCGGCGCCATCAGCACCTCGACGAACTGCTTGGCCACCAAGGCGGCAGCCGCACCATCCACCGGGCGGTTGAAGGCGATGATGCCGCCAAAGGCGCTCGTCGGGTCGGTCTGGAAGGCCTTTTGGTAGGCCTCGGCCGGCGTGGCGGCCACGGCCACGCCACAGGGGTTGGCGTGCTTGACGATGACGCAGGCCGGTGCCTCGAAGCTCTTGACGCACTCCCAGGCCGCATCGGCGTCGGCGATGTTGTTGTAGCTGAGCTCCTTGCCCTGAAGCTGCTGGCCGGTGACCAAGCTGCCGGGCGCGGGGTGCAGGTCGCGGTACAGCGCGGCGCTTTGGTGGCTGTTTTCGCCGTAGCGCAGGTCTTGCACCTTGACGAAACTGCTGTTGAGCTGGGCCGGGTACTCGCTCTGAGAACCATCCGCCTGGTAAGCGCTCAAGTAGTTGCTGATGGCCGCGTCGTACTGGGCGATGCGGTTGAAGGCGGCCACGCTGCAGGCAAAGCGGGTGGCGTCGCTGGTGCGGCCGTCGGCCAGCAGCTCGGCCAGCACCTTGGGGTACTGGCTGGCGTCGGTCAGCACGGTGACGTCTTTCCAGTTCTTGGCCGCGCTGCGCACCATGGCTGGGCCGCCGATGTCGATGTTTTCGATCGCGTCTTCCAGCGTGCAGCCGGGCCGGGCCACCGTGTCCTCGAACGGATACAAATTGACGGCCAGGATGTCGATGCGCGTGATGCCGTGCTGCTGCATGGCGGCCACATGCTCGGGCGCATCACCGCGGGCCAGCAAACCGCCGTGGATCTTGGGGTGCAGCGTCTTGACGCGGCCGTCCATCATCTCCGGGAAGCCGGTGTGCTGCGCCACCTCGGTGACGGGCAAGCCGGACTCCATCAACAGCTTGGCGGTGCCGCCGGTGCTCAACAGGGTGCAGCCCAGGCCGTGCAGGCTGCGGGCGAAGTCGACGATGCCGGTCTTGTCGGAGACGGAAAGGAGGGCGGTCAAGGCCATGGGAGTGCTCACAGGAGGTGGTGATCGGAAAGTTTGCGGCGCAGGGTGTTGCGGTTGATGCCCAGCCACTCGGCCGCCCGGCTTTGGTTGCCTTGGCAGCGGGTCATCACCACCTCCAGCAGCGGCTTTTCCACGAGCTTGACGACCATGTCGTGCAAGGAGTGGGGCGTCTGGTCGCCCAGGTCGCGGAAGTAGAGATCGAGGTTTTCACGGACGCATTCGTCCAGCGATTTGACAGGCATGGGGTCAGGCGGCTTCGCGCAGGGGCGCGGCGGCAAGGGGCAGGCGCTCGTGCTGGTGCGCCAAGTGGTCGAAGGTCTGCCTCAGCCAAGCGATTTGCTCGGCGCTGGTGGGCAGCAGGTTCATGGCGGCGCGCAGGGCTTCGCCGCCGGGCAGGGTCTTGAGCCACCAGCCGATGTGCTTGCGCGCGGTGCGGGTGCCGGTGAGCTCGCCATACAGCCGGTAGTGGTCGTCCAGGTGCTCCAGCATCCAAGCCTGCACATCGCGCACCCGCGGCGGCGGGCGGTGGGTGCCATGCGCCAGGTAGTGCGCGATGTCGCCAAAGATCCAAGGCCGTCCCTGGGCAGCGCGGCCGATCATGACGGCATCCACGCCGGTGTGCGCCAGCACCTCGGCCGCGCGCTCGGGGCTGTCGATGTCGCCATTGGCCACCACGGGGATGCGCACCGAGCGCTTGATGGCGGCCACGGTTTCGTGCTCGGCGTGCCCACCGTAGCCCTGCTCGCGCGTGCGCCCGTGCACGGTCAGCATCTGCACGCCCGCCTGCTCAGCGGCCACGGCCAAAGCTGGCGCGTTCTTGTGGTCGGCGCACCAGCCGGTGCGCATCTTGAGCGTCACCGGCACGTTCAGCGGCGCACAGGCTTGCACCACGGCCTCGACGATGCGCAAGGCCAGCGGCTCGTTTTGCATCAAGGCCGAGCCCGCCCACACGTTGCACACCTTCTTGGCCGGACAGCCCATGTTGATGTCGATGATCTGCGCCCCGCGATCGACGTTGTAGCGGGCGGCTTCAGCCATCTGCGCGGGGTCAACCCCGGCGATCTGCACGGCAATGGGCGCAGGCTCCCCGTCGTGGTTGGCGCGGCGGCTGGTTTTCAGGCTGTCCCACAGGTGGCGTTGGCTGGTCACCATCTCGCTCACCGCGTACCCGGCGCCCAGCTTCTTGCACAACGTGCGAAACGGGCGGTCCGTCACCCCGGCCATGGGGGCGACGAACAGCCGGTTGGGCAGCACGTGGGGGCCGAGGTGCATGCAGACAGTTGCCTAAAAAAACAGCAGATTCTAAGGGTCATCCCCAGGATCCCCGCCAGCCCGCGCAGAATGCTAAGGCCATGGAAGCCGCCCTCACCGCCTGGATCCACGCCCTGCTCGCCTGGCTGGCCTTGCCCGCCGTGGGCCTGCCGGCCGTTTTCATCGTGGCCCTGGTCTCGGCCACGCTGCTGCCCATGGGCTCCGAGCCCGCGGTGTTCGCCTTGGTCACCGCCGACCCCAGCCTCTTCTGGCCGGCCATCGCCGTGGCCACGCTGGGCAACACCCTGGGCGGCGCCATCAGCTGGGGCATGGGCTGGGCCGCCGAACGGGGCTACGAGCGCTGGAAGCACCACCGCCCCTCCAACCCGCGCTTGCTGGCTTGGATGCAGCGCTTCGGGCCCAAAGCCTGCCTGCTGAGTTGGTTGCCCCTGGTGGGCGACCCGCTGTGCGCCGTGGCCGGCTGGCTGCGCTTGCCGTTTTGGCCCTGTGTGGCCTGGATGGCCGTGGGCAAAGCCCTGCGTTACCTGATCATGACGAGCTTCCTGGTCTGGGCCTTCGCGTAACACGCCACCGACGCTGGAGCGTCGCCCCAGCACTTTCGGCACCCGTGCCCGTGTTTCGGACAATGAGCGGCTTCACGCTCACCCAGCCGCCCGCCATGTCCCACCCCGCCTACGACCAACTGGTGCAACGCCACCTGCGCATGCACCGCCTCGCCCACCTGCAGTCCATCGCCTCCTGGGACCAATCGGCCTTCATGCCGCCCAAAGGCAACGACGCTCGCGCCGCCGCCCTGGCCGAAGTCGGCGGCATGCTGCACGAGATGGGCACCGCGCCCGAACTGAAAGGCTGGCTCGAGGCCGCTCGTCACGAAGCGCTGAGCGAAGACGACCAAGCCTCGCTGCGCGAAATGCAGCGCGCCTGGGACGCACGCAACGCCTTGCCCCCCGCGCTGGTGGAGGCCATCAGCCTGGCCACCTCGCACTGCGAACACGCGTGGCGCAGCCAGCGGCCGGCCAACGATTGGGCCGGCCACTTGCCCAGCCTGCGCGAGGTGTTGCGCCTGCAGCGCGACATGGCCGAGCGCCTCTCCCAAGCCCACGGCCTGAGCCGCTACGACTCGCTGCTCGACCGCTACGAACCCGGCATGCGAAGCGCCGACATCGACCGCGTCTTCGGCGACCTGCGCCACTGGCTGCCGGGTCTGATCCAGCGCGTCATGGCCAAGCAAGCCAACGAGCCCGTCCTCCGCCCCGAAGGCCCCTTCGACAAAACCGCCCAACGCAACCTGGGGCTTGCCGCCATGCGGCTGATGGGCTTCGACTTCGAGGCCGGGCGCCTGGACGAGTCGGCCCACCCCTTTTGCGGCGGCGTGCCCGAGGACGTGCGCATGACCACGCGTTACCGCGAAGACGACTGCCTGACCGCGTTGATGGGCGTCATCCATGAAGCCGGCCACGGCCGCTACGAACAAAACCTGCCCCGCCAACGGCTGGGCTTGCCCGTGGGCGAGGCCCGCTCCATGGGCATCCACGAAAGCCAAAGCCTGTCCTTCGAGATGCAGCTGGGCAGCCACCCGGGCTTTGCCCGCCAGCTCTCGCCCCTGCTGCAGCAGCACCTGGGCCTGCAGCCGGCATTCGAGCCCGACAACCTCAACAAGCTGCTGACGCGGGTGAAGCCCGGCTACATCCGCGTGGATGCCGACGAGGTGACCTACCCCGCCCACGTCATCCTGCGCTACGAGATCGAGCGGGCCCTGATCGAAGGCGAGGTCGAGGCCGACGACATCCCCGCGCTTTGGCACGCCAAGATGACCGAGCTGCTGGGCCTGTCGACCGACGGCAACTTCACCAACGGCTGCATGCAAGACGTGCACTGGCCCGCGGGCCTGTTCGGCTACTTCCCCTGCTACACGCTGGGCGCCATGTACGCCGCGCAGTGGTTTGCGACCCTGCGGCGCGACCTACCCGACCTCGACGACCGCATCGCCCGCGGCGACTTGACGCCGGTGTTCGAGTGGTTGAACGCCAAGATCTGGAGCCAGGGCAGCCGCTGGAGCACGCCCGAACTGGTGCAGCGCGCCAGCGGCGAGCCGCTGAACCCCGCGCACTTCCGGGCGCACCTGGAAGCGCGCTACCTTTGATCAGCGCAGGGTCACGCCCTGGGTGGTGAGCCCAGGGCGCAGCGCCTCCAGCAGGGGCACCAGTGGCGCCAGCTCGCGGTAGCGCAACGCCGTTTTCGCGGCGTAGGCCAAAAAGCGGGGCAGGTCCTCGGCGTAGGCCGGCTTGCCGTCGCGGTGCTTGAGCCGACAAAAGATGCCCAGCACCTTGAGGTGGCGCTGCAAGGCCGTCCATTCGATGCGGCGCCACACCAGGCCGAAGTCGTCGTCCCAGGGAACGCCCGCGCGGCGCGCCTGCTCCCAGTAGCGGATCGCCCAATCCAGCTCCTGCGCCTCGTCCCAGCTGACGAAAGCGTCGCGCAGCAGCGACGCGATGTCGTAGCCCGCCGGCCCCTGCACGGCATCCTGGAAGTCCAGCACGCCGGGGCTGCCGTCGGCCCGCGGCAGCATCAGGTTGCGCGGCATGTAGTCCCGGTGCACCAGCACCCGCGGCTGGTCAGCCCAGGCACCCACCAACGCCGCGCACACACCATCCCAATGCGCCTGCTGGGCAGCGGTCCACTGCTGCCCGAACTCGCGCTGCACGCACCAGTCGGGGAACAACTGCAGCTCGCGCCGGATCAACGCCTCGTCGTAAGACGGCAGCCCCTGCGCATCGCCCTGGACTTGCAAGCGCACCAGGCTGGCGATCGCCGCGCGCATCAGGGCCTCGGCCTCGGGCGTCGGCCCCCGTTGCAAGGTCGCCAAGTAGGTCTGGGGCCCCAGGTCCGACAGCAGCAAGAAACCCTGCGTCTCGTCCTGCGACAGGACCTCGGGCACCGCCAGGCCCGCCGTCCGCAACCGCCGCTGCACGTCGAGGAAGGGGCGCAGGTCGTTGTGCGCCGGCGGTGCGTCCATCACGATCAGCGACCCGCCATCGATGCGCCCCAGGCGCCAGTAGCGGCGGGGGCTGGCATCGCTGGCCGCCACGTTCAAGCGACCGAGATCCAGGCCCAGGTCGGGTGACAAGGTGGCCAGCCACGCGCGCAGCGCGGCTTCGCGGCCGGGTTCGAACCAGGCGGTCAAGGACATGGCAAGACACCGCCGCAGCGGCCTGGGGCCCAAACAGCCCGGTGGATGAAGGAGAGCCGTGAAGGCCCTGGAGATAATCGATTTTAGAAATGCCTACCGTCCCCCACGCCCACCGGCCGCGCGCCCTCCCGCCCCTGTCCCGCCGGCTGCTCCCCGTGGCAGCGGCCTGCTGGGCCCTGACGACCCTGGCCGCGGCGCAGACCCCGTCAGCCCCGGAAGGGGCGGCCAGCGAGCCTGTGGCGCTGCGCACGGTCAAGAGCACCGTGCTGCGCAGCGGCACGAGCCAAACACGGGACAAGGCCTTGGTGCTGCGCGCCGAACGCAGCACCGCCCAGCTCGGACAAACCTTGGAGGCCGAGGGCGACGTGCAACTGCGCTACGGCGACACCTGGCTGCGCACAGAGGCCCTGCGTTTCGTCGAGTCGCGAAACGAGGTCGTGGCACCGGGTCCGGTTCGCATCGAGCACCTGGGCAGCCAGCTGGAAGGTCGCGGCCTGCGCCTGGAGCTCGACGCATTCCTGGGCGAATTGCTTGCCCCCACCTACCGGCTCGCGATCACGGGCGGCAGCGGCCAAGCGCAACGCCTGGACTTCCTCGGCGAACAGCGCTTGCGTGCCGACGCCGCCAGCTACTCCAGTTGTCCCCGCGTGGACGATGAAGGGCGCCCCCTGGCCCCCGACTGGGAGTTGCGCACCGACCGCTTGGAACTCGACTTGGTGCGCAACGAAGGCCGCGCCCAAGGGGCGGTGCTGCGTTTTCTCGGGGTGCCCCTGTTGGCTGCGCCCAGCTTCTCCTTCCCGCTGGGCGACCAGCGACGCTCGGGCTGGCTGCCACCGCACCTTGGCGCAGACAACCGCAGCGGCGTCGAGGTGGCAACGCCGTACTACTTCAACCTGGCCGACAACGCCGACGCCACGGTGACGCCCTTCGTGATGACGCGACGCGGCATCGGCGCCGACGCCGAGGTGCGCGGCCTGCTGCCTTGGGTCGCTTCGGAAGTGCAGGCCTCCTGGCTTCCCCACGATCGCGTGCTCGGGGGCGACCGCTGGGCGCTGCGTTGGTCGGGTCAAGCCTATCCGTCTGAATCCCTGCGCGTGCAATGGGGCACCGAGCGCGTGAGCGACGACGATTACTGGAAGGACCTGCGCCGCCGCGTCATCAGCCCCACCCCGCGGCTGCTGGCCAGCGACCTGCAGCTCAGCCAATCGGGCGCTTGGCGCGACGGCCTGGGCTGGGAGGCCTACGCGCGCGTCCAACGCTGGCAAGTTCTGCAGGCCAGCGACGTCAGCAGTCAGATCTTGTCGCCCTACCAGCGCGACCCGCAGATCGGCATCCGGCTGCAAAGCGATGGCGAACTCGGCCTGCTGGCCGGCTTCATGCCGCGGCAGCACCGCCCCAGGCTGGAAGGCGGACTCGAGTTGGAGCTCAACCGCTTCAGCTTGCCCAGTGCCGCCCTGCCTGGCCAAACGCGGGGGGGCGATCGACTGCACGCCCTGGGCCACCTGGCCCTGCCCGTGCTGGACCCCGGGTGGTGGATCATCCCCCGCCTGGACGTCAATGCGGCCGCCTACCGCGTGCGCAGCCCCATGACGGACGGCCGCACCCGCGCCCGCCGCGTCGTGCCCACCCTCTCGCTCGACCTGGGGCTCGCCTTGGAGCGCAAGGCCCAGTGGGCCGGGCGGGATCTGTTGCAGAGCCTGGAGCCGCGCCTGCTCTTCGTCAACACGCCCTACCGCGCCCAGGACGCTCTGCCCAATTACGACAGCGCCCCGCGCGATTTCAACGTCGAGTCGCTCTACGCCATCAACCCCTTCACCGGAATCGACCGCGTGGCCGACACGCGCCAACTGGCCTTTGGTGCCGTCAGCCGTTGGTTGAACGCCGCCGACGGCGAAGAGCTGCTGCGCCTCGGTCTGGTGCAGCGCTACCAGTTCCGCACCCAGCAAATCAACCCCACGCCAGGGCTGACCTCTCGGCGCTTCTCCGACCTGCTGCTCACCGGCGCGGCCCACCTGCACCAACCCTGGTGGCTGGACGGCGCCGTGCAGTTCAACCCCGACAGCCAGCGCAGCGTGCGCTCCGTGCTGCGGGCCCGCTTCAGCCCCGGCCCCTTCCGGAGCGTCAGCCTGGCCTACCGCTTCCAGCGGGACCAATCCGAGCAGTTGGACCTGGCGTGGCAATGGCCCCTGGCTGGCAAGCGCGCGATCAGCCAGAGCGGCCAAAGCTGCCAAGGCCACTGGTACAGCGCCGGACGCGTGCAGTACAGCTTGCGCGAACGCCGCGTCACCGACTCCCTGTTGGGGCTCGAGTACAACGCCAGCTGCTGGGTCCTGCGCATGGGCGTCGAACGCCTGTCCACGGGCCAGAGCCAGACCAGCACCCGCTTCCTCGTCCAACTGGAACTCAATGGCCTGTCCCGCCTGGGGGCGAACGCGCTGAAGGTCCTGAGGGACAATGTGCCCGGTTACCGCCCTCTGGCCAGCGACAACGGCCCCTACGCGATCCCATGACCCTGTTCCGCAAGAGCGCGTTTGCGCTGGCCGCCTCCCTGGCCCTGACCCTCGCCGCCCCCGGTTCGGCCTTGGCCCAGCCGGCCAACGCCAAGCCTGCGCTGGACTCGCGCAGCGGTCCGACCCCTGCTGCCGCCGTGGCCGAGGAAGCGGCCGCAAGGGCCCGCCGCATCCCCGGCGACCACATCGCCGTCGTGGTGAACAGCGAGGTCGTGACGGCGGGTGAAATCGCCGGCCGCGCCGAGCGCCTGCGCGAGGAAGCGCGGCGTGCTGGGCAAGCGGCCCCAGACTTGCTCACGGCCCGCGAGCAGTCCCGCGAGCAACTGATCGAGGAACGCGTGTTGGTCACCCACGCACGGGACAGCGGCGCCCGAGTCGATGAAGCCGAACTCGACCGAACAGTGGCCAACGTGGCCGCGCAGAACCGGCTGACCATGCCGCAACTCACCGAGCGTCTCAAGGCCGAAGGCATCGACTTCAAGCGCTTCCGCGAGAACCTGCGCGACCAGATGTTGCAAGAGCGCGTGCGCGACCGCGAAGTCGTCAGCCGCATCCGCGTGGCCGAGGGCGAGATCGACGCTTACCTGGAAGAACGTGCGTCCGCCTCCCGTGCCAATGCGCCGGTCAATGTCGCCCAAATCTTGGTGTCCGTGCCCTCAAGCGCCACGGCCGCCGAGCGCGAAGCACGCCGGCAAAAAGCCTTGGACGCCCTGCAGCGCGTGCGTGCCGGCGCCAGCTTCGCGGTCGTGGCCAAAGAGGTCAGCGAAGACGCCAATCGCGAGCGCGGTGGCGAAATCGGCCTGCGGCCGGCCGATCGCCTGCCCGAAGTCTTTGGCCAAGCCATCGCCGGCCTGAGCGCCGGCGATGTCGCACCGGACTTGGTGGTCAGCGAAGTCGGCTACCACGTGCTGAAACTCGTCGAGCGGCAGAGCGGGAATGCGTCGAACGCCGTCACGGAAACCCGCGCCCGCCACGTGCTGCTGCGCCCCAGCGAGCGCCTCAGCGCGGACGTCATCGCCCGCCGCCTGGCCGAGGCCAAGCGGGCCATCGAGGCCGGCCGGCTCAAATTCGAGGACCTGGCCCGGGACGTGTCCGAAGACGGCACCGCCCAAAGCGGCGGCGACCTCGGCTGGGCCCCGCCCGGCAACTTCGTGCCCGAGTTCGAAGCGGCGATGAACGCACTGCCGATCAATGGCATTTCCGAGCCGGTGCAATCTCGCTTCGGCATCCACCTGATCCAGGTGCTCGAGCGCCGCTCCATCACCATCGAGCCGCAACGCCTGCGGGAACAGGCCCGTGGCGCCCTGCGCGAACGCAAGTTCGAGACGGCCTACAAGGAATGGATCAAGGACCTGCGCGACAAGGCCTTCGTCGAACTGCGCGACGACGACAGCAGCCTGTGACGGGGGCCGCTTGAGCGCCCCCCACCAAGCCCGCAAGCGCTTCGGCCAGCACTTCCTCACCGACACGGGCGTCATCGACGCCATCGTGCGCGCCATCGATCCGCGTCCGGGCGATGCCATGGTCGAAATCGGCCCCGGTCTGGCCGCCATGACCCAACCCCTGGTCGAACGTCTGGGTCGCCTGACCGTCATCGAGCTCGACCGCGATTTGGCGCAGCGGCTGCGGCAGCATCCTCATCTCACCGTCATCGAAAGCGACGTGTTGAAGGTGGACTTCGCCAGCGCCTTGCCGGAGCGCCTGCGGGTGGTGGGCAACCTGCCCTACAACATCAGCTCGCCGATCCTGTTCCACCTGCTGCCGTTCGCGCACCGAGTGATCGATCAACACTTCATGCTGCAGAAAGAAGTGGTGGATCGCATGGCAGCGCAGCCGGGCACCAAGGACTATGGGCGCCTGAGCGTGATGCTGCAATGGCGCTATGACGTCGAGGCCCTGTTTGACGTCCCGCCCGAGGCCTTCGATCCGCCGCCGCGCGTGATGTCGGCCATCGTGCGCATGACGCCGCATGCGGCGCCCTCCATCACGGACCCCTCGCTGCTGGAGGCCCTGGTGCAGGTGGCCTTCAGCCAGCGGCGCAAGCTGCTGCGCCACAGCCTGGGCCGCTGGCTCGACGGGCGTGGCTATGCGGGCGACTTCGACCTGCAGCGCCGTGCCGAAGAGGTGCCGGTGGCGGAGTTCGTGGCGCTGGCCCAATCGCTCTGAGCGCCCAAAAGCAAAGGCGCCCGAGGGCGCCTTGTTGGAGGGCTGAAACGGCGACGTCGATCAGGCCGCGTTCAGCCAAGCCGAGGTGTCGAACGCCGAGCACATGAGCGGCATGTTCAAGCCGAAGTTGGGGTTGCCACCGGCCTTGGCCGCCGCGCTCTTGGGCAGGGGCTTCTCGGGCGGGGTCTGCGGCTCCAGCGTGCGGGTCTCCCAAATCCCGGCCTCTTGCGCTGGGTACTGGAACGAGTAGAAGCAGCGGAACTGCACCCGGCGATCGCCCCAGAAATCGGCGGCATCGCGGAAGGCATCCAACAGCTGTTCGCGGCTTTCGCGGTCGAACTTGCCGTTGTCCGGCAACTGCTCCAACACCACCACGAAACCCGGCTGCGGGCCCGACTTGTGGACCAGGTCGGTCAGGCAGTCGTACAGGGCGTCCAAGTTCTTGCCGAAGTGGTCGGGGAACAGGAAAGCCGCGGCGATGCGCTCGAGCACGTCCTGCTTGGACTGCGCGTCGGCCAAATTGGCGTAGAGGAAATGGTGACCGGCTTCCTGGGCCGCTTGCAACAGGTCTTCCGGCCGGTAGGCACGGATCGACTGCACCGAGTTGGGGCGAACGGATTGCAACAGCATGGGAGTGACCTCTGGGAACTCGAAAGAACGGGACGGAACCTTCATGACGCCAACACCCGACGGAAGCTGGCGTAATGGTCCTCGGTGTAGTAACAGACGTCGGGGCGGATGGGCACCGACCCACCGCACACCAAACGGCGCGCACCCCGGTTGCGGGCACCGGGCGTTCGCACGGTGTACTCGCGGTAATGCCCCCGGGGTTGGGCAGGCAGCAGACGCTCACGGTTGTGAAACACCGTGCCGTCCTTGGCGTAAGGGAAGGGGCCGCCCGACAACACCAAACGGTGCGTCCGTTGGGCCTCCACGGGCAACTCCGCCAGGGCCACCGTCGTTGATTCGGGGGCCTTGCGGGCCTCGGCAGGGCTGGCCACCAACGCCAAGCCCATCGCGATGGTCGCCATGCCCCGGGTCAGGCGCTGGCCCCACCCTGAACGCTGCGACTGATCTGCCATCGAAACCACGGGTTAACCCTCAAATCAAGGGCAAGATGGTACCGAAATGGCCCCGAAAGCTCAAGTGCGCATCGGCCCGCACGGCGGGAGCCCCGCCCCGTGTTTGCATGCGCTCACTTTGATGCAAGTCATTGAATCAAAACGATTTGATGCCCTGGGCCGAACCCAGGTCGGGATGCAAACTTTTTGAGCGCGACGCCTTGTCGTCCCTGGGGAAAACCCCCTTGGCACGCCTTTCGCATCGCGAAGCTCAGCGGCCGGCGTTGGCGTCAGCCACCGTCAAGGCGGTCAAGTTGACGATACGGCGCACGGTGGCCGACGGGGTCAGGATGTGCACCGGCTTGGCCGCCCCGAGCAACACCGGCCCGATGGCGATGCCGCCGCCGGCGGTGGTCTTGAGCAGGTTGTAGGCGATGTTCGCGGCGTCGATGTTGGGCAAGACCAACAGGTTGGCCTCGCCGCTGAGGGTGCTGCGCGGCATCAGCTTCATGCGATAGGCCGCATCCAGCGCGGTGTCACCATGCATTTCGCCGTCGACCTCCAACCAAGGCGCTTGGTCTCGCAGCAAGGCCAGGGCCTCGCGCATCTTCACGGCCGAGGGCTGGTTGCTGGAGCCGAAATTGCTGTGGCTCAGCAAAGCCGCCTTCGGGCGCAGCCCGAAACGGCGCATCTCTTCGGCCGCCATGATGGTGATCTCGGCCAGCTGCTCGGCCGTGGGGTCGTAATTGATGTGGGTGTCCACGAGCATGACCTGGCGACCCGGGAGGATCAGGCCGTTCATGCAGGCGTAGGTGTTGACGCCGGGCCGCTTGCCGATGATCTGGTCGATGTAGGCCAGGTGGTTGGCCGTGCTGTGCCAAGTGCCGCACAGCATGCCGTCGGCCTCTCCCTTGTGCAGCAGCATGGCGCTGACCAGGGTCAGACGGCGGCGCATCTCGATCTTGGCCAACTGTTCGGTGACGCCTTTGCGCTCACCCATGCGGTGGTAGGTCTGCCAAAAGTCGCGGTAGCGCGGGTCGTTCTCGATGTTGCAAACCTCGAACCCTTGCCCGGGCCGCACGCGCAAGCCAAACCGCTCGCAGCGCCGCTCGATGACAGCCGGGCGGCCGACCAAGATCGGATGGGCCAGCCCCTCGTCCACCACCACCTGCACGGCGCGTAGCACGCGCTCGTCCTCGCCCTCGGCGTACACCACGCGCTTGGCCTTGGCCCGCTTGGCGATGCTGAAGATCGGCTTCATCGTCGTGCCGCTGGCGTACACGAAGCTTTGCAGCTTTTCGCGGTAGGCATCGAAGTCGGCAATGGGGCGCTGGGCCACGCCACTGTCCATGGCGGCGCGGGCCACGGCAGGGGCGATGCGCATCATCAATCGCGGGTCGAACGGCTTCGGAATCAGGTACTCGGGACCAAAACTCAAGGTGGCACCGGCGTAAGCCGCCGCGACCACCTCGCTTTGTTCGGCCTGTGCCAGCTCGGCGATGGCATGCACCGCGGCCACCTCCATTTCGTCCGTGATCGTGGTGGCCCCACTGTCCAGGGCGCCACGGAAGATGTACGGAAAGCACAGCACGTTGTTGACTTGGTTGGGGTAGTCGCTGCGCCCCGTGGCCATGATGGCGTCGTCGCGCACCGCCGCCACCTCTTCGGGCAGGATCTCCGGCGTGGGGTTGGCCAGCGCCAAGATCAAGGGCCGTGGCCCCATGGCCTTGACCATGTCGGGCTTGAGCACGCCGCCGGCGGACAAGCCCAGGAAGACGTCGGCACCCTGAATGACGTCGGCCAGTTTGCGCGCATCGGTGGGTTGCGCGAACTGAATCTTGTCGGGGTCCATCAGTTCGGTGCGCCCTTCATAGACGACGCCCGCCAAATCGGTCACCCAAATGTTGTGGCGAGGCACCCCCAGCTTCACCAACAGGTTCAAGCAAGCCAATGCGGCGGCGCCAGCACCGCTGGTCACCAGCTTGATCTCGTCCAGCTTCTTGCCGACAACCTTCAGGCCGTTCAGCAAAGCCGCCCCGACGACGATGGCGGTGCCGTGCTGGTCGTCGTGGAAGACGGGGATCTTCATGCGCGAGCGCAGGGCGCGCTCGACCTCGAAGCAATCGGGCGCCTTGATGTCCTCCAGGTTGATGCCCCCGAACGTCGGCTCGAGCGCCGCGATGATTTCGACCAACTTTTGGGGGTCGTTCTCGCGCAGCTCGATGTCGAACACGTCGATGCCAGCGAACTTCTTGAACAGCACCGCCTTGCCTTCCATGACTGGCTTGGCGGCCTCGGGGCCGATGTTGCCCAGCCCCAGAACCGCCGTGCCATTGGTGACGACGGCCACCAAATTGCCGCGCGCGGTGTAGCGGAAGATCGAGGACGGGTCTTCGACGATGGCCTCGCAGGCCGCCGCCACGCCGGGCGAGTACGCCAGCGCCAGGTCTCGCTGGTTCACCAAGGACTTGGTGGCCGAGATGGCCAACTTGCCCGGCGTCGGGAACTCGTGGTACTCCAGAGCGGCTTGGCGGAGTTGGGCGCGTTGTTCTTCGGTGGACGGCATGGTGGGCGCTGGGTTCGCGAGGGAAGGCTGAGTTTGCCGCAAGCCCCTACGATGCCGCCCTTCTCTCATGCCAAGCCCGCATGCCGGTATGGCCCTCGGTGAATTCGAACTGATCCGTCGCTTTTTCGACCGACCCGCGCCAGGACTGGTGCGCGGCATTGGCGACGACTGCGCGGTGCTGGCGCCCACCCCCGGTCATCACTGGCTGGTCAGCACCGACATGCTGGTGGAAGGGCGGCATTTCTTGTCCACCGTCGACCCTGAGGCCCTCGGCCACAAGGCCTTGGCGGTGAACCTCAGCGACCTCGCCGCTTGCGGCGCCACGCCCCGCGCCGTGTTCCTGGCACTGGCGCTGCCCCGGGCCGATGCGGCGTGGCTCGAGGCCTTCGCCCGCGGGCTGTTCCAGTTGGCCGACGCCCATGGCGTCGCCTTGGCCGGGGGCGACACCACGGCCGGTCCGCTGAACCTGTGCATCACGGCCATGGGCGAAGCCCCTGCGGGCCAGTCCCTCCTGCGCAGCGGCGCCCAGCCCGGCGACACTCTGTGGGTCAGCGGCACCCTCGGCGACGCCCGCTTGGCGCTGGAGGGGTTTCGCGGCACGGTCTCCCTGCCCAGTGAGGCCTTCGCCGCCACCCGACTGCGCATGGAACGCCCGACGCCGCGCGTGGCACTGGGGCAAGCCTTGCGGGGACTGGCCACCAGCGCCATCGACGTGTCCGACGGCCTGCTGGGCGACCTCGCGCATGTTTTGGCGGCATCCAACGTCGGCGCCGAGTTGCAAGCTGATGCGCTGCCGCGAAGCGCTCACCTGGCGGCCCAGCCCTTGCACCTGCAACGTCTGTGCACGCTGACTGGGGGCGACGACTACGAACTGGTGTTCACCGCGCCGGCCGACGGCGACGACGCGGTGCGCGCCGCCGCCGCAGGCAGCGACACCTCCGTGACCCGCATCGGTCGCATCACGGCCGAGCCCGGCCTGTGCTGCGTGGATGCCCAAGGCCAGCCCGTACGTGCACCGGGCGCCAGCTTTGACCACTTCCGGCAAACATGAAACACGCAAGGGCATGGGGCTTGCTTTGCCTGGCCGCCGTCTTGGCGATGGCAGTCCAAGCGACTTTTTCAAACTGGCTTTGGGCCGGTTTGGCTGCACAGCAACTGGCGATCCCGAGCAGGTTCTGGTGGCAAGAAGATCGATGGGCGCACCCCTCGAACTACCGACCCATTGCGCTGTTCGTCTTGACGATCTTGGCGCTGGTCACACTCCCATCGCTGTGGATTGCTCGGTGGACCCGGCGCAGCTTGATCGAAAGGCTTGCGCCGATCGCGATGACGGCCATCGTTGGCGCGACCCTTCTGTCTGAATCAAGCGGCGGGGCGCATGGACTTCCTTGGACTTTGTGTTTGCTGGAGGTCCTCCCCGGCGCCTCTTTGTTAGGTTGGGCGGCCCAACGCCTTTGGCCGAGAGAGGCTTGGCCAGTCAACCCAAAGGCTTGGGTCGTCGTCGGCTTCTTCCTTGCAGTCCTCATCGGATCACTCGACGGGACCCAGTACCGTCTGTTGCGAACGGTCAGCATGGTCATGTTCTTGGCCCCGATCTGGGCCACACCCATGCTCGCGTGGCGTTGGCCGAAGGTCGCCCGGGGCATCGGTGCACTGCTCATTGCGTTCGGCTTCGGCCTTGTCGCCTATCAATGGCCAAGCGAACCCTGGGTTGCCATTGTTTTGTCGGCACCGTTCTGGCTCGCGGGCTTGGCCCACGTTTCCGCGTGGTCCTGGGGCGCCTCGCGCGCCAGGGCGGCGACAGCATGAGTCAACAGCCCACGCTCGCCTTCATGACCCGCCACCCCGCGCGCTGGATCGCGCTGGGGTTTGGCGCCGGCCTCGCCCCCACAGCCCCGGGCACGGTGGGCACGCTGTGGGCCTGGGCGGCGTTTTTGGCGTTGGAGCGCTTCTTGGGGCCGCAGCCTTGGGGCTGGATCGTGCTGATCGGCACCCTCGTCGGCGCCTGGGCTTGCACCCGCTGCGCGCAGCACCTGGACGTGGCCGATCCCGGCAGCATCGTGTGGGACGAGGTGCTGGCCTTCTGGCTCGTGCTGTGGGTGGCGCAACCCGCGATGCTTTGGCAGCAAACGCTGCTGTTCGCGCTGTTCCGCTTCTTTGACGCGGCCAAGCCGGGCCCCGTGGGCTGGGCCGACCGCTTGTTCAAGGCCGAGCGCGGCGCCCCCATCGGCTGGGCCCAGGGCTGGGGCATCCTCGTGGACGACTTCGTGGCCGCCGGCTGTACCCTGTTCGCCTGGGCCCTTGGCGTGGCCCTGTATTCCGCCTTGGGGAGATGAAGCCATGTTCAGCGACGACACCGACCTGATCCAACGCATCGCCGTGGCCTTGATTCGGCGCAAGGAGTGCATGGGCGTGGCCGAGAGTTGCACCGGCGGCCTGATCGGTGCGGCCTGCACCTCGCTGTCGGGCTCGAGCCAATGGTTCGAGCGCGGCGTGATCAGCTACAGCGACCAGGCCAAGACCGAACTGCTGGGAGTGCCGCCCGCGCTCATCGGCCTGCACGGCTCCGTCAGCGAGGCCGTGGCCGGCCACATGGCGCGGGGCCTGATGGCTCACGCCCCGCTGGACTGGGCGTTGGCCGTGACGGGCATCGCCGGCCCAACGGGAGGCAGCGAGGTCAAACCCGTCGGAACGGTGTGGCTGGCCATCGGCCACAACGGCCGCCTGCACCGAGTTTGGCGCGAGCGGTTCGAGGGCGACCGCCATGCGGTGCGCCTCGCCACCGTTCGCACGGGTTTGGCCGCCCTGGCCGAAGCACTGGAAGACGGCGACGCCTGAGCGGCCCCGCCGCTCAGCGAGCGGCCAGCCAACCGAGCAAGTGCTCGGCCGGCATGGGCTTGGCGATGAAGTAGCCTTGGGCCTCGTCGCAGCCCCAGGCGCGAAGGTCGTCGAGCGCGGATGGGGCTTCGATGCCTTCGGCCACCACCTTTTGCTCCAGGTTGTGCGCCAAGTCGATGATGGAGCGCACGATTTGCCGATCCCCCGGCTTGTCCGGATCGGTCATGCCGAAGACGAAGCTCTGGTCGATCTTCAACTCGTGCACGCGCAACTGCGACAGGTAAGCGAAGGAGGAGTAGCCGGTTCCAAAGTCGTCGATGGACAGCCAGAACCCCTGCGCCCGCAGCTCCTTCACGGTGGCCAGGGCGCGGCTGGGATCGTCCATGATGGCGCTTTCGGTGATTTCCAGGCCCAGCAGGCTGGCATCGGCGCCGGCCTCGGCCATCCAGCCTTGGATCTTGCCAGGCAAGTCGGCGTCCATGAGGTCGCGGGTGGACAGGTTGACACTGATCCGCAGGGTCTGGCCCTGCGCCCGGGCGGCCACGGCGAAGCGCAGCGCCGCCTGCAGCACCCACCGCGTGAGCTCGCGGATGAAGCCGGTTTGCTCGGCGAAAGGAATGAACAGGCCTGGGGGCACCAGGCCGCGCACGGGGTGTTGCCAGCGCACGAGCGCCTCGGCACCGCGCACCTGCTGGCTGACCAAGTGCAGCTTGGGCTGCAGGTACAAGCGCAACTCGCCGTGTTGCAGCGCCTGGCGCAATTCGGAGAGCAGGCCCAAGGTGGCTTGACTGCGGCCATCCAGGCTGTCGTCGTACACCTGCACGCCCACACCGTAGCGCTTGGCCGCCTGCATGGCTTGCTCGGCACGGGACAAGAGGCCCTCGGGGTCGCGGGCATGGGACAGGGCCAGCGCGATGCCGATGCCCGCCCCCAAGTCCACGGTCTGCTCCTTGAGCGTGACCGGCTGCGCGAAGGCGGCCAGCACGCGCTGGGCCAGCGCGCGGGCTTGGACCTCGTCGCCCCCAGGCAGGGCGATGGCGAACTCGTCGGCGCCGATGCGCGCCAGCCATGCATCGCCCCCCACGCACCCCAGCAGGCGTTGGGCCACCAACGCCAGCAACATGTCCCCGGTATCGCGGCCCAGCACTTCATTGACGCGCTTGAACCGGTCCAGGTTGAGCATCAGCAAGGCCATGGGCTTCAAAGGATGCAGACGCTGGACGAACTGGGCGCGGTTGGGCAGGCCCGTGAGCGGGTCCCAAAACGCGAGACGCTGCACCTGACGCTCGCGCTCGCCGATGTCCTCGCGCATGCGCTCGAAGGCCTGGGCCAGTTCCACCACCTCGCCCAGGCTCGAAGGCGTGGCCACCGGGGTGTCGTAATCGCCCCCGCCCAGGCGCTCGGCCGAGCGCACCAAGGCGCCAATGGGCCGACTGACACGCCGCGCGGTGACGATGGCACCCACGGCAAACGCCAAGACCCCCAGGGCGTTGAGCACGAGCAGCAGCCACTGCAATTGACGGAAGGGGGCCACGGCCGTGCTGTACGACACCCACAGCAGGGCGCGAACCTGTTCGCCGTCGGGCTGCCTCGGCTCCGGTAGCAGGGCCATCCAGCGGGCACGCTGCATGCCATCGGCGCTTTCCAAGGTGGTCGAACCCGATCGATCGTCTGCCACGTTTTGCGCGGCCGGCAGCATCGCCAGGTGTTGCTCCTCCACCGCCAAGCTCACGCCAGCGCCCTGAGGCCCATGCACCTGCAGCACACCATCCACATCGGTCAGGCGCTTCAACTGCTCCAGCAAACCGCTGTCCAAGCGAAACACCATGACCACGCGACCGATCGGCGTCGGGGCGAGCACCGGCACGTCGACGATCTGCACCGCCCGACCGCCAAGCACCGCCAGCTGCAGGCCGTCATCGCGAGGGGACGGCAACGGGGCCTCCGCCATCCCACTGGCCACCACCCGACGCCCCGTCGGGTCGAGGTAGGCCACCCCATCCGCGCCGATGCGGCGGCCGTGGTTGTCCAGTGCGTCGCGCAAGGTTTCCAAATCCTCTGCGGCGACCAAGCCCGTGGCCAAAGTGGCCCGGAAGCCGTAGTCCTGCGCCAGCAACTGCACAGCGGCCGTCTTGCGCGCGGCTTGCTGCTGCAACAAGGTGCGCAACACGCCCGCTGCGGTCCCCAGCTCTCGATCGACGCTGCGTTCGGTCTGGTTGACCAATGCCCGTTGCACGATGCCGAAGGTGGCGATCTGCACCAGCAGCAAGAGGCCCACGAACAAGACCACGATCCGGCCTTGCAGCCGGGTCAGGTCCAAGAAGCGCCAGCCGCGTGCCATGCGATCAGAGCGGAAGCGCCCATTCCAAGCGACCACCTTCGGCCGGCGCTGGACGGGCCAACAGCGTCAGCTCCGGCAGGCGTGAGTGCCAAGCGCGCAGCGTTTGTCCCCCAGCGTCGAACACGGCCCGACCCTGCTCGTCGGTGATGGCGAAGCGCGCGGTGTCCACGACGACGATGAAGGCGCTCATCTGGTCGTGGATGTTGCAGCCCAGAGCCAGAACGCCGCTTTTGTCAAACCGCACCGGGGGCGCCGCTTTGCCCAGGTAGAGCTGCAACTCAAAGGGCTTGACGGGCGAAAAGGAGTAGACGTGGTGTCGCACCTTGTCGTGGTTGGGGAATTGCACCTCGGTGCCGGTTTGCACCACCAGCAGCCGCGGCTCGAACTGACGGTTGCGCTGCCCCATCTCGGCCGTGGCACCCGCGCGCGCCGAGCGCGGCTCGCCTGCACGCTCCAAGGCGACGACGGCGCCAGCCACAGGCAGGCCCTGGCGGTCGCGAACGATCACCTCCAGCGGTGCCGCCACTGCCGCCGCGGCCCAGCAGCTCCACCCCAGCGCCACCCCCAAGAGCCGGGCCGGAAGCAGCCGTGTCCAGTGCTCGGGATGGATCGTGCGCATCGTGGTGCTCCTGGGCGTGGGGTCGACGCAGAGCACGATAGCTCAGGCGTGCAACTGCAGCCTGACGGCCTTGGCAGGACGCAGGGCGTCGTGGATGGCCAGCAGCCATTGCCGCAAGGCGGCCCATGGCTCTTCGGGCCAGCCTTCGGCACGCAGGCCCTTGCACAGGCCATCGACCAAGCTGGCGCTTTGCACCAGCGCATCGAGTGCCCGCGGCGTCAGGCGCGGCAGGGCGCGCTCCAGCACCCCCACGCGCTGGCCCCACACGCGGGCTTCGCGCCACGCCATGGGCAGGGGCTGCCCCGCAGCTTGGGCATGGGCGGCGCGGCGCAGCGCGCGCACGTCGTCGGCCAGCAACCAGTGCACCCGCACGGCGGCCTCGCCCTCCGCCTGCAAAGCGTCCACCAATCGCAAGGTGCGGGCGAGGTCGCCAGCCCACAAGGCCTCGCTGAGCTGCGCCGCCTCGAAGCGAGAGACATCGGTCACCGCTTGGTCGACGGTGGCCAAGTCCAGCTCGCCGCCCGGGCGAAGCAGCGCGAGCTTCTCCAGTTCCTGCTGCGCGGCCAGCAAATTGCCCTCGACGCGTTCCACCAAGAGCAATAGCGCCTGTTGGCCCTCGTCGCCCTCGGGCAGGAGCAAGCCCAAGGACTTGGTGCGGCGCGCCAGCCAGGCAGGCAAAGCACGACGTTCGATGGGGTCGGCTCGCAAACTGACACCGGCCGCCTCCAGCGCCTGGAACCAAGCGCTGTCGATTTGGGCTTTGTCCAAGCGCGGCAAGGTGACGATGAGCAGCAACTCGGGGCCCAGGTGCTCGCACAGGCGCTGCAACGCTTCGCTGCCATCCTTGCCCGGCTTGCCGCCAGGGATGCGCAACTCCACGATCTGCGCCTCGGCAAACAAGGACTGCGCGCTGGCCTGGGCGATGACGGCGCTCCAGTCGAAATGCCCGCCCACAACGTTGAACACGCGCCGCTCGCTGAAGCCCAGGGCGCGCGCGGCGGCGCGGATGGCATCGACCGCCTCCTGGGCGAGCAAGGCCTCGTCGCCGTGCACCGTGTAGGCGCCGCGCAGGCCCTGACTCAAGTGGGCGTCGAGCGTTTCCAGCTTGAGTTGCATCGCGTCAAGTGGGCCGCACGGCCGCCAAGCGACGCATGATCAGCGCCACCGCATCCTGCACCATGGACTGCCGCAGCAACGTCTCCTCGCGCTCCTTGCCCAGGGCCTGAGTTTCGGTCGTGGTGAGGTCCCGCGTCAGTCGCAAGGCGGTGCTCGGCAGCAGCAACTCATCGCCCGGCGTGACCACGCGGAAGTCGAGCGTGAGCTGCAACTGCCATTCGCGCACCTGGCCGGCGGCGGTGCTGGCCACCGCGACCTTGGCGTGCTCCTCACGCTGCACCTCCAGCACCACCTGCGCTTGGGGACGGGCCACCATGCGCACCGGCAGGCGCTCCAGGGCACGCACCAGGCCCTCGTGCACGGGGGAACGCGAGGCAAAACCGCTGAGCGCGAGCCGCTCAAACTCGAAGCGCGGCGCCCCTCGCAGCGCAAAGCCGCAGCCACCCAGACTCAGCAGCGCTGCAGGGGCGATGAGCCAAGCGCGACGACGCATCAAAGCACCACGTTGACCAGGCGGCCCGGCACGACGACCACTTTCTTCGGGGCCGCGCCTTGGGCGAACTTTTGGAACTCGGGCGACGCCAAGGCCGCCGCCTCGATGGCGGCCTTGTCGGCCCCGGCGGGCACCTTGATGCTGCCGCGCAGCTTGCCGCCCACCTGCAACATCAGTTCGATCTCGTCTTGCACCAAGGCGGCTTCGTCCACCTGTGGCCAGGGCGCGTCGAGCAAGTCGCCCAAGGCGCTGGCAAAGCCCAAGTCTTCCCACAGGCCGTGGGTCAGGTGCGGGCAGGCGGGGTAAAGCACGCGCAGCAGCACCGAGGCGCCTTCGCGCAGGGCCGCCGTGTCGGCCGGGCTCGCCGGCTTGAACGCGTCCAGCGCGTTGAGCAGTTTCATCGCGCCCGACACCACGGTGTTGAACTGCAGACGCTCGTAGTCGCTGCTGACCTGGCGCAGCACCAGGTGCACCTCGCGGCGCAGGGCCTTCGCCTCGGCGGAGAGCTGGCTGAAATCCTGACCGGCGCCGCGCAGCAGGTCGCCCAGCTTGGTGGCGAAGTTCCACACGCGCTTCAGGAAGCGATGGGCGCCTTCCACGCCGGCGTCGTTCCATTCCAGTGTTTGCTCGGGCGGGCTGGCGAACATGACGAACAGACGGGCCGTGTCGGCGCCGTACTGGTCGATCAAGGCCTGCGGGTCCACGCCGTTGTTCTTCGACTTCGACATGGTCGTCATCTCGTACTCGAGCGGCGTGCCATCGGCCTTGAGCCTGCCGCCCACGATCTGCCCCGCCTCGTTGGTGACGACGTCGAGCTCGTGGTCCCAGTAGTAGTTCTTGCCACCGCCCTCGGGCTTGTGGAAGAACGCGCCCTTGAGCACCATGCCTTGGGTGAGCAGCTTGGTGAAGGGCTCGCTGATGCTCACCAACTTCAGGTCGCGCATCACCTTGGTCCAGAAGCGGGCGTAGAGCAGGTGCAGGATGGCGTGCTCAATGCCGCCGATGTATTGTTCCATGGGCGCCCAATACTGGGTGCCGCCAGCCACCATCGCCTCGGTGTTCTTCGGGTCGCAGTAGCGCAGGAAGTACCACGACGAGTCCACGAAGGTGTCCATCGTGTCGGTCTCGCGCCGCGCCGGCTTGCCGCACTGGGGGCAGGCCACGTTCAAGAACGCGGCCGACTTGTTCAGCGGGTTGCCGCTGCCGTCGGGGATGCAGTCCTCGGGCAGCACCACGGGCAGGTCCTTCTCGGGCACCGGCACCACGCCGCAGTCGTCGCAATGGATGATGGGGATCGGGGTGCCCCAGTAGCGCTGGCGGCTGATGCCCCAATCGCGCAGACGCCAGGTGGTCTTCTTCTCGCCCAGGCCCTGGGCGGCCACCAACTCGGCCACTTTGTCCACGGCCTCCTTGTGGCTCAGGCCGTCCAAGGCGCCGGAGTTCACGCAGCGACCGCGCTGCTTGTCGCCGTACCACTCGGCCCAGGCGTCCAGGCTGAAGCTCTCGCCCTCCACCGCCACCACCTGTTGGATGGCGATGCCGTACTTCTTGGCGAACGCGAAGTCGCGCTCGTCGTGTGCCGGCACGCCCATCACAGCGCCATCGCCGTAGCTCATCAGCACGTAGTTGCCGACCCAAACCTCCACCTGCGCGCCAGTGATCGGGTGCGTGACGAAGAGACCGGTGCGCTGGCCCTTCTTTTCTTGCGTGGCCAATTCGGCCTCGGTGGTGCCGCCAGCCTTGCACTCTTCGATGAAAGCGGCCAGGCTGGGGTTGCTGGCGGCGGCGTGCGCGGCCAGCGGGTGCTCGGGGGCCACGGCGCAGAAGGTGACGCCCATGACGGTGTCGGCGCGCGTGGTGAAGACGTAGAGCTTGCCGTCCTGGATCAACTGGCCATCGGCACCGCGGATCTCGTGCGGGAACGCGAAGCGCACGCCCTGGCTCTTGCCGATCCAGTTCTCCTGCATCAAGCGCACGCGCTCGGGCCAGCCGCTCAGGTAGTTCGGGTCTTCGGGGTTGGCCACGGCCGAGAGCAACTCCTCGGCGTACTGGGTGATCTTCAGGTAGTAGCCGGGGATCTCGCGCTTTTCCACCAGCGCGCCCGAGCGCCAGCCACGACCGTCGATGACCTGTTCGTTGGCCAGCACGGTTTGGTCCACCGGGTCCCAGTTCACCACCTGCGTGCGGCGCTCGGCAATGCCGGCCTCCAGCATCTTCAGGAACAGCCACTGGTTCCACTTGTAGTACGCCGGGTCGCAGGTGGCGACCTCACGGCTCCAGTCGATGGCCAGACCCATGGCCTGCATCTGGCCCTTCATGTGGGCGATGTTCGAGTAGGTCCAGGCGGCGGGCGGCACCTTGCCCTTCATGGCCGCGTTCTCGGCCGGCAGGCCGAAGGCGTCCCAGCCCATGGGCATCAGGACGTTGAAGCCCTTCATGCGCAGCTGGCGGGCCAGCATGTCGTTGATCGTGTAGTTGCGCACGTGGCCCATGTGCAGTTTCCCGCTGGGGTAGGGCAGCATGGAACAGGCGTAGTACTTGGGCTTGCTGGCGTCCTCGGTGACGCGGTAGGCGTCGCGGGCGTTCCAGTGGGCTTGCGCGCGCGCTTGCAGGGCGCGGGGGTCGAATTCGGGGGTGGGGCTGGCGGGGGCGGTCATAGGGGCCGGATTCTCGCCCAGCCCCTCGGGTCCAAGCGTGGCCCTCAGGGCGACGAAGCCCCGACCGGCGCCGTGACGAAGGCCACGCGGCTCAGGCCAGCGGCTTGCAGGGCGTCGATCCAGCTGGCCACTTGCCCATAGGGCACTGCGCGGTCGATGGCCAACTGCACTTCCGCCTGAGGCTGGGCCTGGCCCAGCGCCTTCAAGCGCGCTTTGAGGGCGGCTTCGTCGGTGGGTTCGTCGTTCCAGAACAGGCGCCCCTGCGCATCGATCGCCATGCGCTGCGCCACGTCGCCTTCGGCCACCGGCGCTTGCGTGCTGGCAGGCAGGTCCAAACGCAGGGCTGCGCCCATCAAGGGAGCCGCCACCAAGAAGATCACCAACAGCACCAGCATCACGTCGACGAGCGGCGTCATGTTGATCTCGCTCATCGGCGGGGCCGGCTCGCGCCGGGCGAGGCGGCCGAAGCTCATGCGCGCGCCAGGGCCCAGGCCCGAAGGTCGTGGGCCAGCCCTTCGAGCGCGGCCTCGCACGCCGCCACGCGCTTGCCCAGCACGTTGTAGGCCAACACCGCAGGGATGGCCACGATCAGGCCAGCCGCCGTCATCAGCAGGGCCTCACCCACTGGCCCCGCGATGCGGTCGATGGTCAGGGCCCCGGCACCCGACAAGCCGACCAGGGCCTGCTGAATGCCCCACACAGTGCCCAGCAAACCGACGAAGGGCGCGGTGGCCCCGATGCTGGCCAAGACCACCTGCCCCGCCTGCAGCCGAGCGACCGCTTGCTGCAGCGCGCCGCGCAGCGCGCGGGTCAAGCGTGCTTCAGCCGGGCCTTGCTGGGCCAGTGAGCCCGCGGGCTCGTGGGCTTGGCTGGCGTCCAGCAGCGGCAACAAGAGCCCATCCGGGTCCAAGGCCTGGACCTGGGCGCGGCCCGTGGCCCAATCGGGCGCGGCCCAAAACACCGGCAAGGCCTCCACCAACCCGCGCTGCGCCCGACGCAGCAGCCAAGCCTTCCAGCCGATCAGACCCCAACTGACGATGGACATGCCCAGCAACAGCAGAGCCACTGCGCGACCGACCCCATCGGCCGCCTGCCAAAAACCACCTGCGTCCATCATGCCGAGGCCTGCAAGGCTGCGGCAACGTCCGCCATCCGGTAGAGCCGAGGCGCACGGCTCGGTTGGGCCAGGAAACGGGCGGCGGCCAACGCACCCTGGGCGTAGTGCACCCGGCTGCTGGACTTGTGACTGATCTCGATGCGCTCGCCCTCGCCACAGAACATCGCGGTGTGATCGCCAATGATGTCGCCGCCGCGCACCACCGCAAACCCAATGCGCCCGGCTTCGCGCGGGCCGGTGTGCCCTTCGCGGGCGAAGGTGGCCACCTCGGCCAAGCGCTGGCCCTGGGCCTGCGCGATGACCTCGCCCATCTGCAAGGCCGTGCCGCTCGGGGCGTCGACCTTGTGGCGATGGTGGGCCTCGACGATCTCCACGTCGTAGGCCGCCCCCAACTGCCGCGCGGCCTGGGCCAGCAGGTTCATCATCACGCTCACCCCCAAGCTCATGTTGGGCGCCCACAGCATGGGCACGGTCTGTGCTGCCTCGTCGATGCGCGCCATCTCGTCGGGCGTGAAGCCCGTGGTGCCGATGACCAAGGCGCAGGCTTGCGCCTGGCAAAGCGGCAAATGCGCCAAGGTGCCGCTCACGCGGGTGAAGTCGATCAGCACCTGGGCGCCGGCCAGCGCGGGCGCCGCATCTTCGGCAATGGCCACGCCGCAGGGGCGCCCCAAGAAGGCGGCCGCGTCTTGCCCGATGGCGGCGCTGCCGGCGGGCTCCAGGGCTGCCGTCAGCTGCATGTCTGGCACAGCCAACACTTGCTCGATGAGCATGCGGCCCATGCGACCGGTGGCGCCCGCCACCGCGATGCGCAGCCGCCCGCTCACTCGCGTTCCAGGGGCGGGTAGCTGCGGGTGGGGCCCATGGCTTCCGTGGCCGAGGGCTCCGCGCGCACGGGCTTGGGCAGCGCGGCACGCTCGGCCTGGCTCAGCGCCAACTTGGGCGCCTCGCGCTTGGGCTGGAAGGTGTTGATCGAGGCCACGAATTCGTTCTCGGTCGGCAGGTTGTCGGGCACCTCGAATCGCTCGAGCACGTCGCCCTTGAAGTGCGCCACCAACTTGCGCAGTTGCGGTTCGGTGCCTTGCCGCCGGATGGTGAAGAGGTAGTCCCAGCGGTCGGCGTGGAAGGGGTCGGTCAGCAGCGGCGAACCCAGCACCCCCCGCACCTGATCGCGCGTCATGCCGGGCTTGACCAAGGCGGCTTGCTCCTTGGTGACGACGTTGCCTTGCACGATCTCCACGCGGTAGAGCGGCACGACGTAGGCGAAGCGGTCGTTGTGACCCACCCAACTGGAACAACCCACCAGCAGCACGCTGGCGGCAAGAGCGACGAATGACTTCATGGGGTGATCGGGCGCGCGCCGTCGGCGCTCGCTGGCTATGATAGTTCGATTCTAGGTGGCTGCCCATGCCGGCTTCCTGACGGCAGCGATGAACCAAAGCGACGAAATCAAGAACAGCGGGCTCAAGGCAACGCTTCCGCGCATCCGGGTGCTGGAGGTGTTCCAGCGCGCGACGCGGCGACACCTGACGGCCGAAGACGTCTACAAGGCACTGTTGGCCGAAGACGCCGACATCGGCCTGGCCACGGTCTACCGGGTGCTGACGCAGTTCGAACAGGCGGGCCTGCTGACGCGCAACCACTTCGAAGTGGGCAAGGCGGTGTTCGAACTCAACGAGGGCCGGCACCACGACCATTTGGTGTGCCTGAGCTGCGGCAAGGTCGAAGAGTTTTACGACGAGGCCATCGAAACACGCCAACATGACATCGCCAAAGAGCGGGGGTTCGAGTTGCAAGAGCACTCGCTGGCGCTGTACGCCGTCTGCACCCGCACCGACTGCCCTCACCGGCGCAAGTGACGCCGCCGGCGCAGGGGCTCAGTCGGGCTGTCCCTGCTCCATGGCCCGCTGGTGGCGGGCCACGAACTCCTGGTAGGTGTCGATGCCGCGCAACTGCAAGATGGTGTTGCGCACCGCCGCCTCCACCAGCACGGCGAGGTTGCGCCCGGCATCGACGGCGATGATGACCTTGCGCGTGGGCACACCCAGGACGTCCTCGTACAGGGGCTCGTAGGGCAAGCGCTCGAACTCGCGCTCCAAGGTTTCGCGGCGCACCAGGTGAACGATGAGCTTGAGCCGCATCTTGCGGCGCACCGCCGTCTCGCCAAAGATGGCCTTGATGTCCAGCAGGCCGATGCCGCGAACCTCGAGCAGATTGGCCAGCAACTCGGGACAGCGCCCAACCACGGTGTCTTGGGCGATGCGGAAGAAATCGACCGCGTCGTCGGCCACCAAACCATGACCACGAGAGATGAGCTCCAGCCCCAATTCGCTTTTGCCAAGGCCAGACTCACCGGTGAGCAACACGCCAAGACCCAGGATGTCCATGAACACCCCATGTCGGGTGCTGCGGTTGGCGCAAAGTTGGGCCAAATGGGCCCGCACCACGTCGATCACGTGCCCCGCCGAATCGGCGGTGGTGAACAGCGGGATGTCGGCGCGGTCGCACATGGCCACCAGCTTGGGCGGCGCGACGCAGCGGTCGGCCACGATGATGACCGGCGGCTCCAGCGTGACGATGCGCGAAACACGACGCTCCAACACCTCGTCGCTGGCCTGGGTGAGGTAGGCCACCTCGCGCACGCCCACGATCTGGACGCGGTAGGGGTGGATGTAGTTCAGGTAACCGACCAGGTCGGCGGCGGATTGCGCATCCCGCAGCGCAGCGTCGTCGAAGCGGCGTTCGGGGTGGGCGTGGCCCGCAATCCATTCCCAGCGCAGGGCCTCGCGGTGTTCCTCGAACAAACGGTCGGCACTGATCGAGACTGCCTTCATGCCGCCGAACGGGCTGGCTGCCAGGCGCTGATCAGTTGATGCACCGTGGCGGCATCGGGCTCGGTTTTCAGGCGCTCGCGCAACTCGCGGTCGCTGAGCATTTCGGCGATCTCGCCCAAGATTTCCAGGTGCCGCTGGGTCGCGGCTTCAGGGACGAGCAGAAGGATGAGCAGGCTCACGGCCTCGTCGTCGGGCGCGTCGAACCCGATGGGCTGTTGGACGCGCATCACCGCAGCCAAGGGCGATTTCAAACCCTTGATGCGCCCGTGCGGGATGGCCACCCCATAGCCCAACCCGGTCGACCCCAAGCGCTCGCGCGCGAACAGGTTGTCGGTGACCACCGCCCTGGACAGGCCGTGCAGGTTCTCGAAGAACAGGCCCGCCTGCTCGAACAGCCGCTTCTTGCTGGTGGCGTCCACGTTCAGCTGCACATTGGCAGCGGGGAGCACGGCGGCGAGTCGGTTCATGGGCGGGGCGTCGAGAACGATTGGAAATTATAGGAAGCGGCGCACAAAAAAGCGGCCCCAAGGGCCGCTGCGGGGGGAATGCACCGCGTCGGTCAGGATGCAGCGCCCACGTCCAGGCGCTTGGCCGCCTGGTGATGGTGGTCCTGCAGCATCTCCTTGTGCCGACACACTTGCCGATCCAGCTTGTCCATCAGCTGGTCGATCGCGGCGTACAGGTCTTCGTGGGCCTGCTCGACAAAGATGTCCTTGCCCTTGACCCGAACGGTGACTTCGGCTCGCTGCCGACGCTCCTTTTCCTTTTGCTTTTCCACGGTGAGGAGCACGTTGATGTCCACCACTTGGTCAAAGTGACGGGTCACTCGGTCGAGCTTGGTCACCACGTATTCGCGCAGTGCCGGCGTCACGTCGAGATGATGGCCGCTGATCGTCAGGTTCATAGAGCCTCCTTTCCAAGGCTGGGGCAACAGACGCCGTTGCCGAACCTCCAAGGGTCCGGTGATGGCGCCAAGGGAGCGCTGGAGCCGGGCTGCCGCTCGGCCACGCGCCCTCCGTGGAAGCGGGGGGCGGTGGCAGGCCCGGTCAAAAGGCGGGCCGAGGGAAACGGGTCTCGGGGCAGCAAAGGAACTCCAAACGCACCCTGAGTGTGCCCACGGAGCGGGGCGCGGGCAAGCCACTTTTGCAGGGCTCCAGTAGGCATTTGTTCACGTTGTGAGCCCGGTCAAGGCAAGGCCATAATGACCCGTTTTCTGCATCGACAGGAGCCATCTTGGACAGCGACCACCCTCGGTGACCGCTTCCTTCGGCGTCTAGGAATTCCTGAGGCCCAAGGAGCGGATCCCCACCCCACCCAGCCTTTGGAACCGCCCCACCGGGGCCCGCTTGCACGCCGACGATGCTCAACATCTTCTCGATCGACAACGGCCGTTTGGCCGGCTTGGCCCCCGAGGCCTTTGATGCGCCCGATGCCGGGCAACTGCGCCCGATCTGGGTGGACCTGGAAGACCCGTCGCCCGACGACAAGGCTTGGGTGCTGAAGCACTTCGGGCTGTCGATCCCGGAGGACGCGGTGGACGATGACTTGGAAGAGTCGGCCCGCTTCTACGAAGAAGACGACGGGCAACTGCACATCCGATCCGACTTCTTGCGCCTGGACGAAGAGGGGGCCTCTCGCAACGTGCGCGTGGCCTTCATCTTGCACCGCAGGGTGCTGTTCAGCGTGCGCAAAGAAGAGCTGCCCGTGTTCCGCCTGCTGCGCATGCGGGCTCGGCGCACGCCCGCCTTGATCGACGACGCGAAGGACGTGCTGCTCAAGCTGTACGACGCCGACGCCGAATACAGCGCCGATGCGCTGGAAGGCATTTACGACGCCCTGAACGCCATCAGCGCCCGCGTGCTGAAAGAACAGGTGACCGACGAAGAAGCCGGCGAGGTGCTGACCGCCATCGCCCGCGAAGAAGACTTGAACGGCCGCATCCGTCGCAACGTGATGGACACGCGCCGCGCGCTGAGTTTCATGATGCGCAGCCGCATGCTCACGGCCGAGCAGTTCGAGGACTCGCGCCAGATCTTGCGCGACATCGACTCCCTGGACAGCCACACCGCGTTCTTGTTCGACAAGATCAACTTCTTGATGGACGCGACGGTCGGTTTCATCAACATCAACCAGAACAAGATCATCAAAATCTTCTCCGTGGCGTCGGTGGCCTTGCTGCCGCCCACGCTGATCGCCAGCGTGTACGGCATGAACTTCGACTTCATGCCGGAGTTGAAGTGGACGTACGGCTACCCGTTCGCCATCGGCCTGATGGTGGTGTCGGTGGCCGCCCCGTTCATTTACTTCAAGCGCAAGGGCTGGTTGCGGTGAAGGTTCGCGCCTTCACGCTGGACCTGGACGACACCCTGTGGCCGATCTGGCCCGTGATCGAGCGGGCCGAGGTGGAGCTGCACGGCTGGCTGCAGCGCCACGCCCCGCGCACGGCGGCGATGTTCGACGTGCCCGGCCTGCGCCAGCTGCGCGACGCAGTGACCGCGGAGTTCCCCGAACAAGCCCACGACTTCTCGTGGCTGCGCCAGCGCGCCATCGAGCAGGCACTCGCGGCAGCGGGCGATGCGCCCGCGCTGGCGTTGCCGGCCTTCCAGCATTTCTTCCACTGGCGCCAACAGGTGGTGTTGTTCGACGATGCGGCCGCTGCCCTGTCGGCGCTGAGCGCGCGCGGGCCGATCCTGGCCCTGACCAACGGCAACGCCGACCTGCACGCCGTGGGGCTGGACCGGTTCTTCGTCGGCATCCTCAGCGCGCGAGCCTTTGGGCGCGGCAAACCGCACACCGACTTCTTTCACGCGGGCTGCAGCCAGTTGGGCGTTCCGCCTGCCGAAGTGCTGCACATCGGCGACGACTGGCGGCTGGACATCGAAGGCGCGCACCACGCGGGCCAGCCCAGCGCCTGGGTGCACCGGGGGCACACCGCCGCCAGGCCGGCGGACACGCCGATCCGCCCGTGGTTCGAGGGCGCGACGCTGGCCGCGTTGGTCAGTGCGCTCGAAGCCGCTTCTTGAGCAGCCGCAGCACCGAGCCCAGCACGGGCAGCTTTTCCCAAAGTTCTTCGGCGGCGTCCCAGTAGTCGCGGTGGTATTGCACCTTGCCATCGGGGGCGAAGCGCACATGGCTGCTGCCGTGGATGAGCATGGGGCGGCCTCGCGCGACGAAGTGGAAGTCCCACGTCAAGAAACCCTGATCGCCTTGCTCGAAAGCGTCGCGCACGACGAAACGCGGCGCCTCCACGCTCTCGAACATGTGGGCAAAGATGCGCTGCACGGCCGCCAGGCCGCGCACCTCGTTGAACGGGTCGCGGAAGAAGGCTTGGTCGGCGTACAGCTCGCCCATGCGCGCCACGTCGCCGGGCTGCAGGGCTTCGAAGTAGGCGCGCACGGCCTGAACGCGACTCACAGCCCCGTACCCTTGCGCACCAGGGCAAAGTAGGCCCGCGCCGGCATCCAGCGCAAGGCCTTGACGAGGCGCGTGAAGCGCTTGGGGAAATGGATTTCAAAGTCGCCTGCGGCGTAGCCGTCGAGCATGGCCTGCGCGGCCTGCTCGGGGGTTTGCAGCGCCGGCATGGTGAAGTCGTTTTGCGCCGTGAGCGGGGTGGCCACGAAGCCCGGGTTGACCACGCTAACGGCCAGGCCCTTGGGCTGCAGGTCGAGGTAGAGCACTTCGGCCAAGTTGATGAGGGCCGCCTTGGACGGCCCATAGGCCAAGGCCTTGGGCAAGCCACGGTAACCGGCCACGCTGCTGACAAGGCTGAGGTGCCCGCCGCGCCCTTGCTCGCACTGCGCCAGCAATTGCGGCAGCACGGCATCCAGCAAATTCAAAGCGCCCAGGTAGTTGACGCGCAGCTGGTCGGTGGCGTTGGTCAAGTCGAAGGCTTCGGCCCGCATGGGGCTGTAGGTGCCGGCGCAGAACAGCACGAAGTCCAGCCCGCCTTGGCGCGCCACCAGGGCACGGGCTGCGGCGCGCAAGCTGGCGGGGTCGCCCACATCGACCGGCAAGGCCAGGCTGCCCGGGTGCTCGTCGACGAAGGCTTGCAGCTTGTCGGCGCTGCGCGCGCTGACGGCCACGCGTGCGCCAGCGGCATGCAGGGCGTGGGCCAGCGCGGCGCCGATGCCGGTGCTGGCGCCGAGCAGCCACACGGTCTTGCCGCGCCAGTCGGTGATCTTCGGGTTCAAAGGCATGGGGAGGGTTCAGGGTTTGGTGAACGACAAAGTGACCTCGCCCAAGCGGACGCCGAACTTGCTCATCGTGGCCTTGTTGAGCATGACGCGCTCGTCCACCAGCCACATCCAGTCGTCGAACTGCACGTCGTAGGTGGTGTCGTCCACCTTCAGGCGCAGGGTGTAGGCCCAGCGCAGGGCATTGCCCGCAGCCTGACCTTGGGCCTCGCCGATGACGTCGTCGGCCCGGCCGGTGTAGCGCCCCTGGCCGTGGTGGGTGATGCGCCACACGCGACGCTCCTGGGCGCCGTCGCTGTAGACGAAGTCCTCCTCCAGCACCCCCTCGTCGCCCTTCCAGGTGCCCAGCAGCTTGACCACGAAGCGGCGCTTGACGGCGCCGCTGCGGTCGGTGAAGACGCCGTGCGCCGTCATGGGGCCGTTGAAGTACTGGCGGAGATCCAGCACCGGCTTTTCGGCGGCGTACTGCTCGACCGAGGGGCTGGCGCAGGCGGCCAGCAAAGGCAGGCCCAACAGGGCCCATCGGCGGTTCATGGGTGTGTCTCCAGCGAGGAGCGGCCCTGACCGGCCGCGAAAAACGTCCACAACAGGGCCATGGCCCCGACTTTGAGCACGCAAGGCAGCCAGGCGTACACCTGGGCCAGCGCCTGCAAGGAGCCCTCGTCGCGGGCGCCTTCTTGGTAGCCCAGGGCCTGCAGCAGCGGCAGGGCCAAGCCGGCGGCCAAGGCCAGGTTGAGCTTGCTCATGCCGTTCCACCAGCCGAAAAAAGCGCCTTCGGCACGGCCGGCTAAGCCGGCGTTCTGCACGACCCGCGCCAGCATGGCGGCGGGGATGGCCAAGTCGGCCCCCACCGCCACGCCGCTGGCCAAACAAACGAGCAGGAAGGGCATCACATCGCCCGCGCCCAGGGACCCCGCCCAAACGAAGCTGATCACCGCCAGGCCCATGCCCAAGAGCCACGAGCGCGCCTGACCCCAACGGGCCACGGCGCGCAGCCACAGCGGCATGGAAACGGCCGCGGCCGCGAAGTAGGCGACCAAGAACATCGCCTCCTTCTCGGGGGCTTGCAGCACGTCGCGCACGTAGAACAGGAGCACGGTGGCCGGGATGGCGGCCGCGATGCCGTTGACGGCGTACACCGCCAGCAGCTTGCGAAACGCGGGCGTGCGCCAGGCCAAGGCCCAGCGCGTGGACTGGCGGGGCGGGGCCGGCGGCGCGGCCAAGCTCCACAGCAGCGCCAGCCCCAAGGCCAGGGTGATGGCCAATGCCAGGGTGGTGATGGGCCACCCCGCTTGGCTCATGAGCACGCTGGCCAGCAACACCCCCAGCAGAGCAGACCCTTCGCGCCAAGCCACGATGCGGGTTTGGGCCGTGGCATTGCCCCCGAGCCGTGCGCCCCAGGCTTGGTGGCTGATGGCCAGCACGCTGTAGGCGGTGTAGCCGAGCACCAGCATGGCACCGGCCCAAGCCAGGAGGGCGGGACCGCGAACGGCGGCCGGCGGGAAGAACAGCCCTGCAAACGCCAGCAGCATGACGACACCGGCCACGCCAAGCACGGGCACCAGCCAGGACCGGCGGGACAGCCAGGCGTCGGCCGCCCGCCCGATGAAGGGGTCCAACGCGGCATCCACCAATCGGGCGAACAGCAAGAGCGCGCCCAACTGCGCCAGGGGCACGGCAAAGGCCTGGGCGTAATAGGCCGGCAGGCTCACATAAAGCGGCAGCGCCACGAAGGCCAGGGGCAGCCCCAAGGCGCCGTAGCGCCAGCCGCTCATCCCCGCTCTCCCAACAACTGCTCACGCAGGGCCAGCTCGGAGGTTTGCGGGCTGAGCCAGATGCCGAAGAACCAGCGGCTGCCCTCGGCGTCCAGTTGGGCGGGCCGAGGCTGTCCGTTGAACCAGAAGCGGGCGGGCTCGCCAGGGGCGTAGCGACCCACAAGACGGTCGTTTTCGGCCACGTCCGGGAAGGCGGCGGTCATGGCTGCCAACCAGGCCTTGGCCTTGGGCTCCGCGATCTCCCCCTGGCGCCGCATTTCCTTGAGCGAACGCTCGGCAATGAGCGGGCCCTTGAGGCTGCGCGCGTAGGTCAGCTCCAGGGCCAGCGTGTGCCGGGTCCAGTCGGGACCGATGGGCTCGGGCGACCAGAGCTTGATGTCGTACACACGCAGGCCCAAGAAGCGCAAGCGCCCCTGGCCGCGCGCCTGCATGCCCGCCAACTCGGCCGGGACGGCGGTGGCGCCCTGGGCCCAGGCGAGCCCTGGCACGGCCATCAGCGCGGCAGCCGCGCCGATCCAAGCCCTACGGCTTGCGCAAGGTGAATTGCATGACATCGGTGTTCCCCGTGGCAAAGGCGGCCTCGCAGTAGGCCAAATAAAACTCCCACATGCGGACGAAGCGCTCGTCAAAGCCTTGTTCCCGCACCTGCGGCTCGTGGCGCAAAAAGGCCTCACGCCAGCGCTTGAGCGTTTCGGCGTAATCGGCGCCGAACGAGAAAGCACGCTCGACCACCAGGCCCGCCCGCTCGGCGGCTTGCCGGAAAGCGCTGGGGCTGGGCAGCAAGCCACCCGGGAAGATGTACTGCTGGATGAAGTCGGTGGAGCGGCGGTAGCGCGCCCACAGCTCGTCGCGGATGGTGATGGTCTGGATGCAGGCGCGCCCCCCCGACTTGAGCTGGCGGGCCACCGTCTCGAAATAGGCGGGCCAGTAGGCCTCGCCCACGGCTTCGAACATCTCGATGGAGACCAGGCCGTCGTACGGCTGCGCGGCTTGGTGGTCGCGGTAGTCCTGCAGGCGCAGATCGGCCTGTTCGTGCAGGCCGGCCGCATGCAAGCGCCCTTGGGCGTAGGCCAGTTGCTCGTCGCTCAAGGTCAGGCCGGTGGCGCGCACCCCGAGGTCGCGGGTGGCCATCTCAGCGATGGCGCCCCAGCCGCAGCCGATTTCGAGCAGACGCTGGCCGGGTTGCAGGCCCAGCTCGTCGAGCGCGCGGCGCATCTTGGCGTTTTGGGCCTCCGTGAGCGACATGTCGCGCCCTTGCGAGAACCAGGCGCTGCTGTAGTTCATGCTGGGGTCCAGCCACAGCGTGTAGAACGGGTTGCCCAGGTCGTAGTGGGCGACGATGTTCTTGCGGCTGCCGCTGCGCGTGTTGCGGTTGAGCCAGTGTTTGACGCGGTAAGCCAGCGCCCCCCACCAGGTGCCGTATATGACGGATTCGAGCTCCTGGCGGTTGCGCAGGAACAAGGTCAGCAAGGTGGCCAGATCGGGGCTGCTCCAGTGGCCCTGGATGTAGCTCTCGGCGAAGCCAATGTCGCCCTTCTTGAGCGTGGCCTCGGCCAAGGCCCAGTCTTTGATGCGGATGGCGGCACGCTCGCCCTCGGCCACGCCCACGTGGGCGGTGCTGCCATCGGGCAGTTGCAGGTCCAGGCTGCCATGGCGCAGGCGGTGCAGCAGCGCAAAGACGGCGCGCACGGCATGCGGCGCGTCGGCCGGAGCCTCCAAGGCGGGGCGCAGGGTGTCGGAGGTGGTGCTCATGGGGTGGACCGTGTGACAGATTGGAGGGGAGGCTCGGGCTTGCTGAACCAGGGCACGCGCTTGAGCCACAGACCCAAGGCTTGCCAATGGATGCGGGCCACGACCATCAGGCTGTGCAAAGGCTGGGCCCAGGCGACGCGGCGCAAGGCCGCGGCCGTCAAGGGTTCCAGCGTGCCGGAAAGGGAGGTTTCGATCAAAGGCCGCCCGGCGTCGTCGTCGAGATCCACGCGGGCCAGCAGGCGGGGCTGCTCGCCCCAGCGGTGAAAGAACCGGAAGCGATAACGCCCGGCCACTTCGGCAAAAGGCGAGACGTGGAACACCTTGCGGGCCTGCAAGGTGGCACCGGTGCGCAAGCCCGGCCCTTGCAGCAAGTAAGCGTGTCGCTCGCCGAAGGTGTTGTGCACCTCGGCCACCACGGCGGCGGTGCTGCCGTCGGCGCGTTCGCAAAACCAAAAGCTGACGGGCTTGAAGGCATGACCCAGCACCCTGGGAAAGCACTGCAACCAGACCTCGCCATCGGCGTCGCGCACACCCTCGCGGGCGAGCAGCGCTTCCAGCCAAGCCAGGGCATCGGGGCCGCCGTCGCCGTGGTCGGCGTCGTGGAACGACATCCAGCCCCAGCGATTGCGGGGCAAGGCGGGATGGGGCTGCGCCCGCAAGGTGCGCATGGGCAGCATCAGGAAGCAGCTGGCGTAGGCAAAGCCATGGCGGCGCGGCGCCAGGCGCTGGTGGCGCACCGGGCCGCGGCCCAACCAGGCGGTCGCCAGGCTCATGAGCGAACCGCCTCCAACTCGGCCAGCACGGCACGCGCGGCGGTCAGGCCCGACAACAGCCCGTCTTCGTGGAAGCCGTAGCGCGTCCAAGCGCCGGCAAACCACACCCGGCCTTCGCCTTGCAAGGTGTTCAAGCGCGCCTGCGCACGCACCGCCGCTTCGTCGAACACCGGGTGCGCGTAGCGGAATTCCTGCAGCACCTGGGTCGGCTCGCGCAACGGGTTCATGCTGACGACGACGGGCCGGCGCCACGGCAAGGGCTGCAGGTGGTTGATGAGGTAGTGCAGGCACACGGGGCGGTGGTCCTGCTGAGGCTGCGCAGCTTGGGCCTCGTAGTTCCAAGCGGCCCAAGCACGACGGCGGCGAGGGAGCACGCGCTCGTCGGTGTGCAACACGGCGCGGTTGGGTTGGTAGCGCAACGCACCCAAGAGGCGGCGCTCGGCGTCGCTCGGGGTGTCCAGCAAAGCCAGGGCTTGGTCGCTGTGCGTGGCCATCACCAGGGCATCGAAGTGCTCCTGGCCTTGGTCGGTCCGCACCCACACGCCGTCGGGCTGGCGCAGCACGCCGCGCACGGGGCTGGCGCTGCGCACGTCGTTCAAGCTGGCGCGCAGACGCTCCACGTAGTGCCGCGACCCCCCGGCCACCGTGTACCACTGGGGTCGGTCGGCCACCTGCAAGAGGCCGTGGTTGTGGCAGAAGCGAATGAGCGTGCCGATGGGAAAACGCAGCATCTGCTCCGTGGGGCAGGACCAGATGCAGGCCACCATCGGCAACAGATAACCGTCGCGGAAGGCGTCGCCAAAGCGCTCGCGGCGCAAAAAGGCGTCGGTGGGCTCGGCCAAGGCGGCGTCATCGCCCCGCTCCGCCAACTCGGTGCATCGCTTGTTGAAGCGAAGCAGGTCGGCCAGCATGCTCCAAAAGCCCGGTCGCACCAGATTGCGACGCTGGGCAAACACCGTGTTCAGGCTGCTGCCACTCCACTCCAGGCCCGTGGCCAGGTTTTGCACCGAAAAGCTCATGTCGCTTTTCGCGGTGGTCACGCCTAAGTGGGCGAACAGGTCGATCAGCAGCGGATAGGTGCGCTCGTTGAACACGAGAAAGCCCGTGTCCACGCCGTGCGTCACACCGTCCAGGGTCACGTCGACCGTGTTGGCATGGCCGCCAAGGCGCGGCTCGGCCTCGAACAGCGTGACCTGCGCCGAGGTGGACAGGGCATGCGCCGCGCCCAGGCCGCTGATGCCCGCCCCCACCACGGCGACGCGCGGCCCCCGACCCGACGGCGCCGGGCGAGCGCGCCGCTCGTGCAGCCAGGGCAGCAAATCCCGCGCATGGGCGGCAGGCCCGCGGTCGGGCGCGGCGGTCTCGCGGCGCATGGCGGGCGCGAGCATCGGGGAGGCGCTGCCCAGGGCGCTCAAGGCCGGGCCCCCAGCGCCTTCTCCAAGGCCGACACCAGGGCCTTGCTGTCCGGCGCGGTCATGCTGCCGTAAGCCTCGATGACCTTGCCGTCGCGGCCCACCAAGTATTTGTGGAAGTTCCAACGCGGCGCGCTGTTGCTTTCGCGGATGAGTTGCTCGAACAACGGGTTCATCCCGGCCTTGCCGGGTTTGACCACCGACTTGGCGAACATCGGGAAGCTGACGTTGAAGGTGTTCTCGCAGAAATCGGCGATCTCCTGGTTGCTCTTGGGCTCCTGCTCGCCGAAATCATTCGACGGGAACCCCAACACCGAAAAGCCTCGTGGCCCGTACTTGGCTTGCAGGGCCTCGAGCCCCTTGTACTGCGGGGTGAAGCCGCAGTAACTGGCGGTGTTGACCACCAACAGCACCTGACCCGCATACTGGCACAGATTCTGGGGCGCTTCGTCTTGCAAGCGCAGTTGGGTGCGCTGCAGCAAGCTGGGGCAGTTGGGAGCGGCGCTGGTCGCCGCCGGGCTGCCGGGCGCTTGTGCTCGGGCCTCGCCGGCCCCCACGCACCACGCCAGCACCAAGCTGGCGAACACCGACGCTTGGACAGAAAAGCGATTCATGGGGTTTTGTCCTGGTCAAAGTTGGGTTGATGCGCTAAATTACAGCACATTGTCCATTCGAGCACAACTCTGTCCAAGACATTCGCCGAACAGGTCGAGGCCCCTCCGACTGCCAGCCCCACGCTGGACGTGGGCTTGGGCATTGCTGCCGTGGAACGCGACACGGGGCTCTCCAAGGACCTGCTGCGCGTCTGGGAACGCCGGTACGGCTTCCCCTGCCCCGAACGGGACGGCTTGGGTGAACGCGTGTACTCGGCGGAGCAAGTACAGCGGCTGCGTCTGATCAAGCGCCTGCTGGACGCAGGCGCCCGTCCCAGCCACGTGGTGGCCCTGCCCACCTCCGCGCTGCAGCAGCGGCTGCAAACCCTGGAACAGCGACCCGCACCGGCCACCAGCCGCAGCGAAGGGCGACTGAGCCACGAAGACCTGGACGCCCTGCTGAAGCCCTTGCTCAGCCACCAGCTGTATGCGCTGCAAGAGGCCCTGCAAGCCCAGCTGCTCAAACGCGGCTTGGGGCCCTACGTCATCGAGGTGTTGGCCCCACTGATCGCCCACGTCGGCCACCTGTGGAGCCAGGGCCGGGTGCAGATCTTTGAGGAGCACCTGTTCACCGAAGTCGTCCAACAACAGCTGCACCGCGCCATGGCGATGCTGCCGCCCAACGAGCGCATGGGCCCGCCCAGGGTGTTGCTCGGCACGGTGCCCGGCGAAGAGCACGGCCTGGGCCTGCTCATGGTCCAGGCGCTGCTGGCCCTGTCGGGTTGCCAATGCATTTCGCTGGGCTTGCAAACGCCCATCGACCAAATCGCCACCGCCAGCCACAGCCAGCGCGCCGACGTGCTGGCCCTGAGCTTTTCGGCCTACGCCTCGGCCGCCCTGGTGGATGAATCCCTGACCCACCTGCTCGCCAGCCTGCCGTCCGATGCGCAGCTGTGGGTGGGCGGCTCGGCCGCCGCCCTGCGCCGGCATGCGCAACGCGATGAGCGCTTGCGGGTCATCGCCTCGCTGGACCAAGTGGCCGAAGCCGTGAGCCAATGGCGCGGCCGCGCCCAAGAAGCGCCGACCCGCCCCTGAGGCTGCCGCCGGGGTTCAGGCCCCGCAACGAAAAGCCCGGCAGTGCCGGGCTTTTCGTTGTGCGCGTGAGTCGCTCAGCCGTTGCTGCGGCGCTTGACGATCAGCAGATAGATCGCCACCGCGCTCAACAGCAGGCCCAGCGCAAACTGCGGGGAGGCCAGGTCTTTGGCGGACTCGGTGAGGAACTCAACCGGCAGCATGGGCTGGAAGCTGTCGCCGTCCACCTTGCCACCCGGGACGTTCAGGGTGGCAAAGACCCGCACAGAGCCGTCCACCACCGCGCCACCCAAGCTCAGCCAGGTCATCATGAAGGCACGGAACGCCGCGGCCGAGGCCGGCAGGTTGGCCAACAAGACGCCCACCACGATCAGCAGCGGCAGCGCCAAACGCTTGACCCAGGCCGACGCAGCCATGATGACGAAGACCAGCGGCGCCATCCACAGGGCGGTCAGCACCAGGCCCACCACGCCCAAGCCCGCCTGCAGACCCACGCGGCCGAACAACAAGCCCCAATCCACGTTGCCGAGCGCGGCCAGACCCTGCCACTTCACCAGCAGCAGCGGCAGCAGCATAAAACCCAGGGCCAGGCCCAGGGCCAGTGCGCCCAGCGGGAAGAGCAGGCCGTGCATCAAGTACTGCGCACCAACGTGCTCGCCATGCGTGCTGGGCAGGGACAGCCAGAATTCGATGGAACGGTCCTGCACATCTCGCCGCGCCAGGCCGCTGGCGGTGAACAAGGTCGTCAGCCAGGCGAAGGTCACCGCCAACAGGGCCGTCACGCAAACGGCCGCCGTGCCCACAAGCGTCACAGGCAAATCTTTGGGCAAGCTCACTTGCCCAAAGGGCGTGATGAGGAGCACGAGCGTTGGCAAACTGCCCACGGCAATCAGCCAGGTCCAGCGGTTTTGCAACCACTCGCGCAGCATCAGGGTCTTGAATCGCGTTGCGTTGAACATGGTCCTTCTCCTTCAGGCGCGGGGGGCCAGTTCGGGCTTGCGCGTCAGCGCCACGAACAGGTCCACCAAACTCGGGCGGAAGCGCTGACCCAGCGCCTCCAAGTGCGGCGGCGGCGCGCCGTCGAACAGCGCGGCCGGCTTGCCGCCCATCGAGCGGTAGCGCAGCAGCGGGTGCGCGGCGGCCACCGCGTCGGCGGCTTCGGCATCGTGGCTCAGCGCGACAAAACGGCTCTCCATCGCCTCCAGGCTCAGGTTCAACACCAGCTTGCCTTCGTCCATCATCAGCACGTCGGTCAGCAAGGCCTCGATCTCTTCGACCTGGTGCGTGCTGATCAGCACGCTGCGCTCGCCGTCGCACCACTCGTCGATCAGCATTTCGTAAAAGCCCTTGCGGCTGATCACGTCCAGGCCCAGCGTGGGCTCGTCCAAGATCATCAGCTTGGCGTCGATGGCGGCGATCAGCGCCAAGTGCACCTGCACCACCATGCCCTTGCTCAGGCTCTTCACCTTGTCGTTCAGGCCCACGCTGGTGCGACGCAGCAGCTGGCGCGCCCGCTCGGCACTGAACTTGGGCTGCAGCCCGCTCATCAGCGTGATCAGCTCGTGCACCCGGGCCCAGCGCGGCAGCACCGCCACGTCGGGGATGTAGCTCAGTTCGCTCAGCAACTCGGCGCGATCGACCACCGGGTTGCGGCCCAGCACGCTCAAGGAGCCCTCCACGCCCTTCAAACCCACCAGGGCCTTCATCAGGCTGGTCTTGCCCGCGCCGTTGTGGCCCAACAGGCCCACCACGCGGCCGGGGGCGATGTCGAATGACACGCGGTCCACCGCCGTCTTGCTGCGCCCGTATCGCAGCGTGACTTCACGGGCCTCGATCCAATTCATCAGTGGCTCTCCCAGTTCAAGTCCTTGGCGCCCAGGCCCAGTCGGCGCAACCGCTCCCGCAGCACCGGCCACTCGTCGCGCAAAAACGCCTCTCGCTCGCTCATCATCAGGCGCTGGCGCGCCCCTTCGGTCACGTACATGCCCAAGCCGCGACGGGGCTCCAAGAACCCCTCGTCGACCAAACTCTGCAGCGCCCGGCTCACCGTCAGCGGGTTGATCAGGTACTGCTGGGCCAGCGCGCGCACCGACGGCATCGGTTGGCCCTCGGGCGGCTCGCCATCGAGCAACTGCCCAGCCAACTGCTGGGCCAGCTGCCGATAAATCGGCGCCGTGTCATTCCATGGGTGGTGCATCGCGATCCCTCCGGCTCCAGTGTGTTGGTGAGTTAACACACTATGCCCGCACCCCTCGCCCCACCCAAAGCGATCGCGATGCGCCGCACGGTGGCGAGGATGAACTGCACACGGGGTGGATGGGCTGCCTGTTGTCGGGTTTCACTGAAACCGGGATTGTTTTCATTCAATCCTGAACTGAACGGGCTCGTAAGACAGTGAACCCGGTAACCCAGCCAGACCCGAGTGATCGACAGGACGCTACCGCAACCTGAAGCGCAGCCCAGAGCAGCCAACCAGCGCAGTCGTCACAGCCGGCAGCGCAGCACCAAGCCACGGCGCTTGATGCAGCGCAAAGCCAGCCTCGTCCGGGACGGCGAGCATGGGGTTTCAGGAGACGACGATGACCACCACCCAAATCCCCTCACGATTGGCCCAGCCCTGGGCTCAGCTGGAATCCGAGTTGATGACCCGCGAGCGCGCGCTGGCATCGGAATGGCAGGCGCTGGCCGAGCAAGCCGGCGCAAGCGGCGAGCAACGCACCGAGCTCGCGCACGCGTTGTTGGCCAACGACCCCGAAGGGGTGCGCCACCACCCCGACGACCGCGAGCTGGCGTTGGGCCGGGCCGATGCGCTCCATGCCGAGCAAGTGGCCATTGGCGAGGCGTTGCTGGCCCTGCGCGATGGACGATACGGGGCGTGTGCCGACTGCGGCGAGTCCATCCCGGTCGAGCGGCTGCTCGCTCAGCCCACGGCGCTGCGCTGCGTGCGCTGCCAAGCCCTGACCGAGCAAACGTCAGGGGCTGCCTGAGCCTGGGCCTGAGCCTGAGCCTGAATTCGATCCCCGGGCGGCGCGAGCCACCGCGCGCCACCCGCACGCAGTCGCCACCGCCATGACGCCCGCGAGGGCGCCCGCTGCATGCGCCCAAGGTGCCACGGGCATGGCCCCCCAAAGCGGCTCGTGGCGCAGTGCCGGCCCCCAGGGCTGCTCCAGGCCCAGTTTGACGAGCAGGCCCAGGCCGATGAGGACCCCGACCCAGCGGTCGCGCCGCGGCGCCGCCATCACATGCAAGGCGGCGATCGCCACGCCGGCGTGCAGCCAGCCGGACAAGCCCGCCACCCGCGTCAGATCGGGGTGCGCCAGCAGCATCCACTGCCCCAGGGGCGCGGCCAGCGCCCAGGCCCAGGCCGCGCGCAGCGACAAGCCGGCGCGCCAGCCCAGGGCCGCCAGCACGAGCGCCCCGGCGACGTTGGCTCCCGCGTGCCCAACCGACCAGTGGGTGAAGGCGCCGGTGACCCAACGCCAGGGCTCCTCGCGGAGCCAGGCGCGGTCCCAGGCCCAGCGCGCAGCGTCGGCCTGCCACGCGATGGACAACGCCGCCCAAGCAGCGCCGAGCAGGGCCAGCAGGACCCACAGACGGCCCGGCTGCCGCCAGGCGTCGTGCTTCATGGTTGGGGCGTCGTCGGGAACACGGCCGCCCACAGGGCGCGGACGGCATCCCGGTGGGCGGCCAGTTCGTCCAGTGCGTCCTCGGGCAGGTGGGTGGCCTGCTCGTCCAAGCGCAGCCGGTGCTGGGCACGGCGCAGGGCGCGGTAGGCATCGGCCGCCGCTTGGCCCACGCCCTGGGCCAGCAGGCCTTCTTGCTCGGCCCGCTTGAGCAGGGCGATGACGCCGAGGTTGGCCATCAGGCCCGGGTGCGTGGCGCTGTGGGTCAGCTGCAAAGCCTGCAAGGCGAACTCGGCGTCCAGCATGCCGCCGGGGCTGTGCTTGAGGTCGAAGCGACCGGCGCGGATGGGGTGGGCGGCGCGCAGTTTGTCGCGCATGGCCAGCACCTCGGCGCCCAGGGCCTGGGGTTGACGCGGCGCGGCCATGACGGCCTCGCGCACGGCGTCGAAGCCGGCTTGCAAGGCCGGGTCGCCGGCGCACCAGCGGGCGCGGGTGATGGCCTGATGCTCCCAGGTCCAGGCGGTGTTGCTGCCACGACCTTCTTGGTAGGCCGCGAAGCTCTGCAGGCTGCTGACCAGCAGGCCGCTGCTGCCGTTGGGGCGCAGCGCGGTGTCGATGTCGAACAAGCCGCCGGCCCGGGTCTGCAGCGTCAGCCAGGGCACGAGCTTGCGCACAAAGGCGCTGTAGGCCTCGAGCGCAAGCTCATCGTCGTCGTCGAACAGGAACACGAGGTCAAGGTCGGAGCCATAGCCCAGTTCCTTGCCGCCGAGCTTGCCGTAGGCGATGGCGGCGAACCGCGGCGCGGCCCGGTGCGCCTTGCCAGACTTGACCTGCCGCGCCCAAGCCCAATCGATGGCGGTTTGCAGCAGGGCGTCGGCCAGCAGGCTGAGGTCGTCGGCCACCTGCTCGACGGTGATGACGCCTTCGACGTCGCGCACCAGGGTGCGGAACACCTCGGCGTGGTGCGCGCGGCGCAGGGCGTCGAGCAGGGCTTCTTCGTCGGCGTCTTCGCCCGAGCGGACCCAGGCGGCGTGGCGGTCGGCCAGCTCTTGGCGGAAGACCACGGGGTCGAAACGCTCGTGCAGCAGCCGCTCGTCGGCCAACTCGTCGATGACCCCCGGGTGCTGCATCAGGTAGCGCATGGGCCAGCGGGCCAGGCCGAGCAGGCGCAGCAGCCGGGTGAGCACGCGCGGTCGCTCGGCCAGCAGGGCCAGGTAGGCGTCGCGGCGCAGCAGGGGCTCCAGCCAGTCGACGAAGCGCTCGCCGGCCTCGTCGCTGCAGTCGCCCCGGCGCACGGCCTGCGCGGCGCGCTCGAACAGTTTGGCCAGGCGCAGCTTGGCGTCTTCTTTGAGCGCCTGCACCCGGGGGCGCTGCCCAAAGGTGCGCACCGCCTGGCCCAGCCGCTCGGGCAGTTGCTCGACGAAGGCCTCGCTGTCGAGGGCCGGCGGCGGGCCGCCGCAGTTCTTGCAGCCGCCGGGGGCGGCGTCGCGCGGGTTGCCGTCGTGCAGCAAGGCGTCGAATTCGGCGGCCACGCGCTCGCGGATTTCGAGCAAGCGCTCCATCAGTTCGCAGGCTTGCGGCTTGCAGGTCAGGCCCAGGGTTTGGGCGATCCAGCGCAGGTCGCCGTCGTCGCTGGGCAGCACGTGGGTTTGCTGGTCGTCCAGGTACTGGATGCGGTGCTCGATGTGACGCAGCAGCTCGTAGGCCTCGCCCAGGGCGCGGGCGGTGTCAGGGCTCATCAGGCCGGCGGCGGCCAAGCGCGTCAGCGCCTTGAGGGTGGAGCGGGTTCGGATCTCGGGGAACTGCCCGCCCCGCACCACCTGCAGCAGCTGGACGGTGAATTCGATCTCGCGGATGCCGCCGCGGCTGAGCTTGACGTCGTTGGCCCGCTCGGGGCGGCCGGCGGCCCGGCGCTGGGCCTCGTCGCGGATCTTGCGGTGCAGCTGACGCAGGCCCTCGAAGACCGAGTAGTCCAGGTAGCGCCGGTACACGAAGGGGGTGACCAACTGGCGCAGCTGCTCGGCGCGGCGAAGGGTGTCGGGGTCGCGCGGGGCCACGACGCGGCTCTTCAGCCACGCCAACCGCTCCCACTCGCGCCCCTGCACCAGGAAGTAAGTTTCCAAGGCGGCCAGGCTCACGGCCGGGGCGCCGCTGTTGCCGTTGGGGCGCAGGGCCAGGTCCATGCGGAAGACTTGCCCCTCGTCGGTGACGTCGCCGATCAGGGCGTACAGGCGCTTGGCCAAACGGCCGAAGTACTCGGCCGCGGTGAGGGGCACGGGGCCGTCGCTGTCGCCGTCTTCTTCGTAGACGTAGATGAGGTCGATGTCGGGCGAGACGTTGAGCTCGCGCGCGCCGAGCTTGCCCATGCCCAGCACCCAGAAGTCCACCGGCTGGCCCTCGGCGTTTCGCACGGTGCCGTGGCGGCCGCGCAGCTCGTCCTGGGCGGCGGTCAGGGCCAAGTCGAGGCTGACTTCGGCCCAATCGGTCATCACGCCGGTGACGTCGGCCAGGGGCACGCGCTGCTCCAGGTCCAGCACGGCCAAGCGCTCGATGAGCACCTGCCGGGCCACCCGCAAGGCAGCGCCCAGCTCGCGCCCCCGGGCCTGCAAGGTCGCAACCAGGGCGCGCATGGCGGCGGGGTCGGGCGTGCCAGGCGGCAGCAGGGGCAATTCGTCCGCGTGGCGGCGTCGCACGCGCTGAACGAAGCGACTGTGAGCGGCAGTGGCGGTGTTTTGCCACACCGCGTCATCAACCGGCGGGGGCAGCGCGTTCACGAACACCCCCTACGATCCGGCCCGCTCACCACCACCGCCTCCAGGCGGTCGCCCGTTCCCCGTCCATGTCGTCCCTCTGGTCTCCATTGCTGACTGCCTGCCACCGGCCGGCGCGTTGGCTGCGCCGCGTGCTGCGTTGGCTGCTGCTGGGGGTGGCGGGCCTGTGGCTGCTGCTGCTCACCCTGTGGCTGGTGCTCCATTGGGCGATTCTGCCGAACGTGGACCGTTGGCGTCCGACCCTGGAATCCCGCGCCTCACAGTGGACAGGGTCTTCCGTGCGCATCGGGGCCATGAGCGTTCGAACCAGCGGCTGGATGCCGGTGGTGGAGTTGCGGGACGTGCGCCTGATCGACCCCCAGGGCCAGAACGCGGTGCAGCTGCCGCAGGTGACGGCCGCCTTGTCAGCACGCAGCTTTCTGACCCTGGTGCCGCGGCTGGAGCAGCTCTACCTGCACGAGCCCGAGCTGACCCTGCGCGTGGACCGAGAGGGCGTGCTGTGGCTGGGCGGCCAGCCCCTGCGCGGGGGGGGCCAAGACACCGCCTTGGCCGACTGGCTGTTCAGCCAGCACGAGGTGGCCATCCGCGGCGGACGCCTGCACTGGTTGGACGAACGCCGGCCCGGTGCCACGCCGCTGACGCTGAGCGACGTCAACGCCGTGCTGCGCAACGGCCTGCGCCGCCACGAGGCCCGGCTGGATGCCACGCCACCGGCCGCCTGGGGCGAGCGCTTCAGCCTTCGCGCCCGATTCACCCAACCGCTCTTGGCCCGCTCGGGCGACTGGCGCCGCTGGAGCGGCTTGTTCTACGCCGACCTGCCGCGCGCCGACCTCGCCGTCTGGCGCCAGCAAGTCGACCTCCCGCTGCAGATCACCCAGGGCGTGGGGCAGTTGCGGGCCTGGGCCGAGGTCGAACGGGGACGCACGCGCAGCGTCGACGCGGACTTGGCCCTCGCCAACGTCGACCTGCGGCTGGCGCAAGCCCAGGAGCGCTTGCGCCTGCCCACCCTGCAAACCCGTTTGGGCTGGCGCGCCTTGCCCGACGGCTCGCGCCTGCAGGCCCGCGGCCTGCAGTTCACGCTGGACGGCGAGTCGCCGCTTCGCTGGCCCCCCAGTCAACTCACCCTGACCCTGCGGCATGCCGAAGCCGCCGCCCCCTGGCAAGCCAGCGCCGTGCAGGGGGGGCGACTGCAGGCCGACCGCCTGGACCTGGCCCTGCTCACCCACCTGGGCCGCGCCCTGCCCTTGGGCGACGCCCTGCAAAAAGCCTGGGTGAGCCGGCAGCCGCAAGGCCTCGTGACCAGCTTGGACGCCGACTGGCAAGGCGCGCTCGATGCCGAGCGCCCCCCGGCCCGCTGGCGCCTGAGCGCGGCGGCCCAAGACCTGGCCCTCAATGCCCTGCCCGCCCCCGAACCCAGCGCCAGCAGCCCGCACCCGCTGGGCGAGCCCGGCTGGCGGGGCGCCGGCCTGACGCTGAGTGCCACCCACCAAGGCGGCGAAGCCCGGCTGACCTTGCGCCAAGGCGAGGTCGCGTGGCCGGGCCTGCTGGCGGTCGATCGACTGGCCGTGGCCAAAGCCGAGCTGCCCCTCAAGTGGCGCCACGACGGCGACGCTTGGCGCGTGCAACTGCTGGCCTCGTCCATCGACACCGACGATGCCGACCTGAAAGTCAGTGGCGAGTGGCGCAGCCTGCCCGGCCACCCGGCGGGCCACCTGCAGCTGCAAGCCAGCGCCCCCAAGCTGGATGCGCGTGCCCTGCCCAAGTACCTGCCCGCCATGCTGCCGGTCACCCGTCAGTACCTGACCGACGCCTTGCTGGGCGGCCAGGCCCGCGGCCTGCAGTTCCGGCTGGACGGCCCGCTTCACGCCTTTCCGTTCGCGGCGCCGGCGCAAGGCGCGCCAGCCGGCGTGTTCCGCGTCAGCGCCAAGGCCGACGGCGTGCGCTACGCCTTCGTGCCCAGCCACGGCGCCGACGCCACACGTGCGGCCTACGCCTCACCCTGGCCCGCCTTGGCCGAGGTTTCGGGCGACCTGTTGTTCGAAGGCCCGGGCATGAGCATCCGCAACGCCCGAGCTCGCGTGGGCGATCTGGAAGCCACGGGCGTGCGGGCCACCATCGCCGACTTCGCCCACGAGCCCACCCTGGAACTCGACGGCCAGTGGCGCGGACCGGCTGCCGGAGCCTTGGCCTTGGTGCAGACCACCCCGATCAACGACTGGACGGCGCAAGCCCTGGCCCGGGCTCGGCTCAACGGCCCGGCCCAGGGTCGCCTGAGCCTGCAATTGCCACTCAAGCACCCCGAACGCACGCGCGCCCAAGGCGACGTGCAACTGCTCGGCGCCGAGCTGCAATGGCGGCCCGACCTGCCCAGCTTCCAGCAGCTGCGGGCGCGGCTGGAGTTCACCGAGCGCGGCTTCACCCTTCAACCCAGCCAGGCCCAGTGGCTGGGGGGTGAAGTGCGGGTGGACGGAGGCCTGGCCGCCGACGGCGTGCTGCGCTTCAACGCCCAAGGCACCGCCACCGCAGACGGACTGCGCCAGACGGTGGAGTGGGCGCCACTGCCCGTGCTGGCCGAAGCCATGAGTGGCAGCACGCGCTACACCGCCCGCCTGCAGTCGCGGGGCAGCCGCCCCGAACTCGACGTGCGCAGCAGCTTGCAGGGCCTGGCCCTGACCCTGCCCGAACCCCTGCGCAAGCCGGCCGACGCCCAGTGGCCTTTGCGCATCGGCCTGCTGCCTGGGGAGGGCGGGCGCGACCAACTCAGCCTGGACCTCGGCAACCTGCTGTCGGCCCGCTACGAACGGCAAGACGCCCGCCCGCAGCGCGGCGTTTTGCAAGTGGGCGGCCCTCGGCAGGGCGAGCCCGCGCTGCCCGAGCGCGGTGTCGCCCTCCACCTCGCCCTGCCCCGCTTGGACCTCGACGCCTGGGTGCCCCTGGCCCGCGCGCTGCAAGGCCCCAGCCCGGCCCGCGGCGCCGACGCCAGCTTGGCCGGTCGGGCCTACCTGCCCGACCACGGCAGCATCCAGACCCCCAGCCTGTACCTGCTGGGTCGCACGCTCAACAACGTGCTGGCCGGCGTGTCGCTCGACGGCAGCACCCAGCGCGTCACCCTGCAGGCCGACCGCGTCGCCGGCTTCCTGGCCTGGACGCCGCCCCCCAGCAACAGCCCCAGCGGCGGCCGCCTGGAAGCGCGGTTGGCGCGGCTGTCCCTGCCCAAAAGCGAAACCGAGCGCGTCGAGCAGTGGGTCGACGAGGCCCGCGCCAGCCAGTCGCCCTGGCCCGCGGTGGACATGAGCGTGGACGACTTCGAGCTGCGCGGCATGCGGCTGGGGCGGCTGACCCTGCAAGCCCAAGCGGCCCGCGCCGGCGAGCCCTGGCTCATCGACCGCCTGGTGCTGCAGCACCCCGACGCCGTGTTGCAAGCCGACGGGGCCTGGAGCCCCGTCACCCGCCGCACGCAAATGCATTGGGCCCTGGCGCTGAGCAACAGCGGCCGCTTCCTCGACGCCGTGGGCTACCCCGGCACCGTGCGCGGTGGCAAAGGCGCCCTCAAGGGCGACCTCGGCTGGCCCGGCTCGCCGCTCAACCCCGACCCCGCGCAGTTGGACGGGCAATTCACCGTGCAACTGGGCAGCGGCCAGTTCCTCAAAGCCGAACCCGGCATGGCCCGCCTGCTGGGCGTGCTCAGCCTGCAGTCCCTGCCGCGCCGCCTGCTGTTCGACTGGCGCGACGTATTCAGCGACGGCTTTGCGTTCGACAACTTCACGGGCGACGTCGACATCGAGCGCGGCGTGGCCCACACCCGCAACCTGCGCATGGGCGGCGTGCACGCCAGCGTGCTTATGGAGGGCAGTGCCGATTTGGCCGCCCAAACCACCGACCTGCGCGTGCTCATCGTGCCCGAGGTGAATGCCGGCGGGGCCTCGCTGGCCTACCTGGCCGTGAACCCGGCCGTGGGGCTCACCACCTTCCTCGCGCAGCTGCTGCTGCGCAAGCCCATCGCGGCGGCCAACACCACGCACTTCGTCGTCACCGGGCCGTGGTCGGCCCCGCAGGTCGACAAGGTGGAGCGCCCCCTGCGCCCAACAGCGGCCGCGTCAGCAGCCAGTGCCCCCAGCGGAGCCAACCCATGACCCTTCCCCTGCCCACGGCCCCGTTGCGGGTGGCCGCCGTCCAACTCGTCAGCGGCCTGGACGTGGCCGAGAACATGGCCCGTGCCGCCCACTGGGTGGGCGAGGCCGCCGGGCAAGGCGCGCAATTCGTGGGCCTGCCCGAGTACTTTTGCCTCATGGGCCAGGCCGACGAAGACAAACGCGCCATCGCCGAGACCTTCGCCACGGAGCCGCAGGCCGCGCACCAGCCCCTTCAGCACGCCTTGCAAGCGTTGGCACGCCGCCACGGCGTGTGGCTGCATGGCGGCACCCTGCCGCTGCACGCCGACGGCGGCAAGGTCAGCAACAGCAGCTTGGTCTACGCCCCCGACGGCCGCTTGGCGGCGCGCTACGACAAGATCCACCTGTTCGCGTTCGACAACGGGCGCGAGCGCTACGACGAGGGGCGCGTGCAAGCCGCTGGCGCAACGCCCACCGCGCTGGACGTGGCGGGCTGGCACGTCGCCCTCTCCGTTTGCTACGACCTGCGCTTCCCCGAGCTCTACCGCCAGCTCGGCCCCAACCTCATCTGCGCCCCCGCCGCCTTCACCCACACCACGGGCCAAGCGCACTGGCAGCTGCTGCTGCGCGCCCGCGCCGTGGAAAACCTCAGCTACCTGATGGCGCCGGCCCAAGGCGGGCTGCACGCCAACGGCCGCCGCACCTGGGGGCACACGACCATCGTCGACCCCTGGGGCGACATCTTGGCCGAGCTGCCCGAAGGCGAGGGCCTGGCCCTGGCCACCCTGGAGCCCGAGCGCCTGCGCCAGGTGCGCAGCCAACTGCCCGCCCTGCAACACCGGCGCCTGTGAGCCGCGAGAGGCCGCCGCCCTACCAAGGCGGCCGGCTCGGCAGCGCGGGCGTGGCAGGAGCGGAGGGCGACACGGCGTCCAGCACCCGGCGCAGGGGCAAGTCCATCCAGGCACAGCCGATGTAGTCCGGGCACACGTTCAGTTCGATCACCATCGGCCCGGAGGGCGTGAACGCCATGTCCAAGCCCGCCAGCTGGATGCGAGGGAACGCCGCCACCGCTTCGCCCGCCAAGCGCAACGCGCCGTCCCAATCGGGCAGCTGCAAGCCCTGCAGCGCCACACCGCTGTCGGGGTGGCGGGGCAAGGGCACCCGCGGCTGAGCCGGCAAAAACGCCTCGCGCACGCGCCCCGTCGCCAAGTCCAGCGGGCAGGCGATGCCCCCACTGGCGATGTTGTCCACCTGCGCCCCGCGGCGCCCGACGCGCAGGTAGGCCCCCAGCGTCTGCGCGCCTGCGGGCGTGGCCATCGTCCACAGCCGCACCGTGTTCAAGGAACTGTCGTTCAGCGCAGCCAGCAGCGGGTGCTGCGCCATGTGCTCTTCGATCAACAGGCCGTCGGTCGGGGCGGCGTGCTCCTCCCACCAGTCCTGCACCCGCTGGGGCGACTCGCCCTCCATCCGCTGCAAGGTCAACGCGTCGCCTTGCCCGCCCACCCTGCAGCTGGCAAAGCCATGCCCGCCGTGGCCCTCCACCCATTTGAAGCACACGCGGCGCCCCGCATACGGCGCCAAAACGCGGGCCAGGTCGGCGGCGCTGCGCAGCGGCGAGCCGTCGACGGCGCGCCCGCGCCAGCGGTGCGCATGCCCAACGAGTGGCGCCGTGGGCAAGCCCTGCGCCAGCAACACCGCCTTTTCCACCAGCTTGTGCTGCGACGCCTTGCGGTAGACGACCGGGTTCAAGCGAGCCAGGGCCTGGCGGTACTCGCGGCGGTTGACGTGCTCCCACTTGTCCGCCCAGGGCAGCGCCCTGCGACCCCAACGGGCCTGCAAGTAGTAGCCGGGACCGATGGATCGGCCCACGTACAGGGCCGCCATTTCGGCCAACTGCCGCCAGCGCGGCCACTCATCGTGCGTGGGCGCTTCGGGCCAGTACTTCGCCAGGGTGTGCAGCACAGACCAAGCTCGAAAAGGAGATCCGTGCAGTCTAGGAGTCTGCGCGGCAGAAGCCCAGGCCGTCGCCGAGATCCCGGGGGCGACAGGCTAGGAGTCTGCGCGGGCTGCGCCGTCACGACTGCAGGCTTCGCGGGGTAGAGCCGCCTCAAAGGGTGAGCGAGTGAGGGGGAAACGGGCGGGGGCCCGCAGCCCCAGCGCGGGGGCCACGAGGGAGGTCCAGCTCAGGACTTCGGCGCGCTGGCGGGCGCAGCCGGCGCGGCAGCAGGTTGCTTCTTGCCTTCGTGCTTCTTGCCGCCATGGTGCACCCCATGATGGGGCTTGGCATGGTGGGGCGCACTGGCCGGGTGGTGCATGCCGCTCGCAGCCGGCGCCGGGGCCGGCGCAGCAGCGGCAGCAGGCGCAGCGGTGGGCTTGGCGGCTGGTGCCGGCGCGGCGGGGGCCGCCGTGGTGGCTGCAGGCGTCGCCGTCTTGGGCGGCGTCGCAGCGGGGGCCTGTGCCAAAGCGGCGCTGGTGGCGAACAGGGTGGCGATGAGCATCAGCGAGGTCTTCATGGTTCCGTTCCTGAATCGTTCGGCTCGACAAAGCTCCGAGGCCAAGAGCCAGTCGGTGTGCGACCGACTTGGGCGTTCAACGCGGGTTCGTGCAGGCCGTTGACGCACGTTGGGCAAAAGGTCCAGGCTGCGCGCCGCGACGCGCCCCGAGCGCCACACGTCCAGCGGCGCAGCCGATCAACCCTGCATCAGGCGCAGCAGGGCCGCCACGGTATTGAGGTTTCGCGCCGTGCCTGCCTCGGCCGCCGGCACGCGCAGCTTGCCGCTGCCCATGCCCGAGGTGTAGTGCACCACCACCTCGCGCGCCAACAAAGCGATCTCCTCGTCGCGCTGGTGGCGCACCGTGGCCAGCGCATCGGCCGGCACCGGGCCGGGCAAAAAACTGACCAGCACCCGGTTCGGCGCGGCCTCGCGAAACGGCTGCGCGTCGAGCACGCGCACCAAGTCCTCGGCCGTGCGCATCACCACGCCCACCTCGCGGCCTTGCTGCGCGGCCAGGGCCACGCTCAAGAAAGCCTGCACCTCCTCAGCGGGCCGTGGACTGTCCACCAGCAAGTTACCGCTGACCAGGTGCGTGCGCACGCGCTCGAAGCCCAGGCCTTCGGCCAGCGTGCGCAAGTCAGCCATCGGCAAGAGGCCGGTGCCGCCGACGTTGACGGCGCGCAGCAGGGCGAGGTGGGTGGGCATGGTGGCGATTGTGGGCATGGCCACAATGCCGCCGCTTCACACCCTTCGACCGTTCACCAGCCCATGAAGACCTGCTTTGCCACAGCCCTGATCGCCGGGGCCCTGGGCCGTCGTTTGGCTTGGTACGGGGCCGGTGCTCTGGGCTTGCTCTTCACACTGCCGACCCCGGCCGCGGAACCCGCAACCCCCAGCGCCTTGCCCCTGCCGGCCATGCGCGCCCTGGCCGACACCTACGGCCGCGTGCGCCAACTGCGCCCCGACGCGCCCCCGCCCGAGCAGCTGCTGCTGGGCGCCATGAACGGCATGCTCCGCGGATGGGCCGACGGCGACGGCGCCGTGTGGTCGCCCGAGGACCTGGCCCGCCAGAGTGCCGCCGCCTCGAAGGGCTCGCGCGGCTTGGGCTGGGCCATCGGCGTGCGCGACGGCCACCTCGTCGTGGAGCACCTGCACCCGCGCGGCCCCGCAGCCCAAGCCGGGCTGCGCGTGGGCGACCGCCTGATCGCCTTGAACGGCCAAGGCCCTTCCCTGGGTGCGGCCCAACGGCAAGCATGGACGGATGCGGAGTCCCTGCACGTCACCGTGTGGCGGCCCTCGGCCGAGACCCTGCTGTCGGTTCGCTTGCAGGCCGCCGACCTGCCGGCGCCGACGTGGCAGCTGCGACGCAGCGCCCCTGGCGTGCTTCACCTCACGCCGCCCGATTGGCAGGCCACCGCGGCCACCGACCTGTCGCGCCAACTGGACGCCGCCCAGCGCGAGGCGCCGTTTCGCCGCTTGGTGCTGGACCTGCGCGGGCACAGCGGCGGCGTGCTGAGCGCCGCCGCCGACGTGGCCGCGATGTTCCTGCCCGAAGGCAGCCCGGTGGCCGCCTTGCAGACCATGGCCGGGGGCGCTTCGGAGCCGCTGCAAGGCCGAGCGCCCCAACGCAGCAGCCCCGCGTGGCGCACGCTGCCCCTGGTGGTTCGCGTGGACGAGAGCACCGCTGCCGGCGCCGAGCTGGTGGCCGCCGCACTGCAAGACGCCGGCCGCGCCACCGTGGTGGGCCGCCCCACCCTGGGCCACACGCGCATCCGCACGCTGACGGCCCTGCCCGAGGGCTACGCCCTGTCGCTGGTCACCCACCGCTGGGTGCGCCCGAACACGGAACGCGCCCAGCGCGACGTCGGTGTGCAGCCGGACTGGTCGCTACAGACCGACGCTGAGCTGGACGCTTGGCTGACCAGCCGCTGATCTCGCGATGCACTGGGGCTTGACCTTGGGACTGGCCGCGTTGGCAGGTTGGGTGGGCGTGCTGCTGTGGCGCGAGCAAGAGCGCGTGGAGGCGGAGCGCCTGATGCGCTTTCGCCAAGCGGCCGATGAACAGTTCCGCCATCTGGTCGTGCCCTCGGCCAACCCCCGCCTGCACTTCGACGGGATGCAGGTCACCGAGGTGATGGACGAAGAGACCTTGCGCTACATGAACAAGAACCTGGTCGGTATCGAGCTGACCCGCTACTCACGGAACGCAGCCGGCGAGTACTTCATGTTCGTGCACAACCCCGAGGGCAAGCCCTCGGCCAAGGCGCGAAGTTCAGCCATGGGCAAGAGGCCGGTGCCGCCAACGTTGACGGCGCGCAGCAGGGCGAGGTGGGTGGGCATGGTGGCGATTGTGGGCATGGCCGAAGGCTTGATCGCTGGCACTTTCTGCCTCGCCACCGCTGCGCATGGGACAGGCTGCACCTGCCTGCAGAATGGCGCCGAAGCTTGATCCGCAACTCGCCAGCACCGTGCACTGAGCTGCACCCCTGAGGCGTTGCGGCGGCTGGCATTCAATCCACGGACCCACTTCCCCTGCCCTAGCCCTTCGCACCGCATGCAAGACGCCCCCATCAACTACGCGCTCCAGTACCGCCGCTTCTGGGTTTTCTATGCATGGGCCATGTTGGCAGCGCTGCTCTGGTCCTACGGCTCCACTTTGCTGGACGTGTGGGCTAGCAAGGCCAGCATGTCTTCATTCACCCAATTGGTGATCCCGTCTTTGGCGCTTTGGGTTCTGTTTGGCTTTGTCGCGCAGAAGCGAGTGGCGCCGAGATGGCTGTGCCTGGCGGTGCTGGGCCTTTCGTGGCTGGGCCTGCTGCTGGCCACCGCGCTCCTCGGCCTTTCGGGAGCTCGATCTGGACAGTTCAGTCCTCTGCTGGCGCTGGCGGGCGTCTGGCTGCTCCTTGGGCCCCAGATGTTTGCCATGCACAAGTACGTGGATGCCAGTCCCCACATCTGGCAGACGCAGTCCGGCTGAGCGCGTGCCCAGCGACCTAGAAGCGCTGCCTCCATGCTTGAGATCGTCTTCGAAATCGTCGGTGAGTTCATCCTTCAAGTGTTGGGCGAGGCCCTTGTGGAGCTGGGACTTCATTCCCTGGGTGAGCCCTTTCGCCGACCGCCCAACCCCTGGCTGGCTGCGCTGGGGTACGCGCTGTTCGGCGCCATCCTGGGTGGCCTGAGCCTCTTGGCGTTTCCCAACAACCTGGTGCCGGAAGCTTGGCGCGTCGCCAACCTCGTGGCCACGCCAGTGGCCGTTGGGGGTGTCATGGCGGGGATGGGGGCTTGGCGCGCCCGCCGCGGGCAGCCCGTGCTGCGCATCGACAAGTTTGCTTACGGTTTTCTCTTCGCTCTGGCTTTGGCGCTCGTGCGCTACTTCTTCGCGGCGTGACGTCTTGCAGGGCATGCCTCTTTCTATGAACCAGCCAATGCCAATTGCCATCCGTCTGGTGTTCGCCATCTGCCTTTCTGGGCTGCTGCTGCACCTTTTCACGGTGACCTTCCGCGCCGAGGGTGATTTGGATTGGGCAGGCTTGGGTTTCTTGGCAGGACTTTTGGTCTGGTCGCTCGTTCCGTACTTGGTATGGGCTTCGGTTGCGCTGATGAAACGACACATGGACCCAGCCATTGGTGGAGCGGCGGCCACCTTGGGTTTTGATCTGTACATGCATTACAGCGTTTTCGTGTCGCCGACGGGGTCAACGGCGGCTCTAGGGCTGTTGTTTGCACCTTTGTGGAACCTCCTCCTGTTTGGACCGATCGGAGCTGCCACTTCTTGGCTGCTTCTTTCGCTGGCACGGCGCATTCGCCGTTCAACTTGACGCCTGTCCACTGCCGATCCGTGCTGGCCGCCTCATCGGTAGCTCCGAAAGAACTCACCTGACCGCGCCCGCCGGGCAGCCCTGACTCTGGGCCACACTCTCGCCCCCCGATTAGCGAACCTGCGAACGCACGAAGGCGGCGATGTCCGAATGTTTCGTTGAACGCCAACGGTGCAAGCACAACACGCCTAGGCCCCATCCAAACCCAAGACCCCATGCGCCGCTTCATCGTCCTTTCGTTACTCGCTTTGCTTCTTACTGGCTGCTCCCAAGAGGCCCTGTTTGAAAGATTTGTTCCCCAAGAGGAATCGGCTCTTGCAAAGGAACTCATTGCCAAGATGGCCGCCAAAGATTTCGCAGCGGTCGAATCGCGCTTGGCCGGCCCACTCAAGACTCCTGACCTCCGGGAGAAGCTGGAACAGATGTCCAGCTTGCTGCCTCCCGAGCCCCCAAAGTCTGTAAAAACTGTCGGTGCCAACACGAGCACTTCGAGTGCCGCCACAACCTACAACCTGACCTACGAGTACGAGTACCCAGATCGCTGGATCATTGCAACCACAGTGCTGGAACGCCGCGACGGGCAGTTGATCTTGGAAGGCATTCACTTCATGCCAAGTTCCCAGTCGCTTGCAGCAACGAACGCGTTCACGTTCAAGGGCAAGGGAATTGCGCACTACACGGTGTTCGCGCTGGCCATTGCCATTCCACTCTTCATCGTCTACGCACTTTTCGTTTGCGCTCGTACCAAGCTCCCAAAGCGCAAGTGGTTGTGGCTCTTGTTCGTTGCCGCAGGTGTGGTGCAGTTCCAGTTCGATTGGACGAGCGGCGCCTGGGGTGTTCAACCCATCAGCTTCGCCCTACTCGGCGCAGGTTTTGCAAAGGCGGGACCGGTCGCCCCTTACGTCTTCACGCTGGCCTTCCCGCTCGGCGCCATCGTGTTCTTGCTCAAACGTCGCTCGATGCTGAAAGCCGCGGCCGTTGAGAACTGAAAGCCAGTATTCAAACGCTTGGCCCATCAACGACAGTGACCACCCTGGTTTGACGGTCACTGCTTGGTCCCGCCTAGCGATCGGCCTGCCCTCACCGCGCCAACGGACTCCCCGCCTTCCATGCCGCATCGGCGCTGCGCTGGAACGCCGCCAAGGGCATGGGTTCGGTGGCCCAGCGCTGGGGCTGCACGAAGTCGTTGCCGTAGACCTCGAAGCGGCGCAGCACCTTGCCCTCGGCCGCGGCCTCGCCAGCACGCAAAAGATCGATGACATTCGCAATTCACGAATTGCGAATGTCGACCGATCATGAACCTCAAACTTCATGACGCGCCGGCGCTGCTGAGGGCGATGGCCCAACTTCAGGAGCGATGGGTCCCCGCCGCATTGGGCCAGACTTTGTCGCTCAATGCGGCGGGACCCAAGCCAGACCGCCGCCGTGCGCCTTGCCGCTAGCTAGCCGCGACGGAACGGCGGCGCAAAACCGCGAAGCGCGTCATCGCACGCATGGAGCTTGGCGTCCGCGCCGATCAGCGCGCGGACCTGCGTCACAAAGTCCCGCGCGCGCTCGGCTTGGCCGATTTGCACCATAGCGGCCACGGCGGGTGCAGCCTCGCGGTCGGCGAAGGCCTGGGCCGAACGCCGGGTCTCTTCGACGCTCCGGTCGCTTCGACTGCTTTCCGACAGACCATTGAAGGTGCGTTGGATGGCGGCCAGTGCCTGCTTCGCGTCGAAATGCTGCATCGCGAGTGAGGCGTTTCCAGCCGCCACCAGGGCGGGCAAGGCTCTTGAAACGAAGGCTGGGAGGTCGGCGGGCCGATGCATCTGCAGCCACAGGGCGGTGGCAGCACTGCCGGAGGGATCGGCCAAGTGCTCCTCCAACCGCACCAGGTCGCGCACGACTTCACGCTGTGCGGGGCCGCCGGCGCGAACTTGGGCCGCTGCCGCATCGCGCGCCTCGCGCATGTCCTGCAGCGCGGGCGGGTACAGCTCGCCCAGCGCGCGCCATGCTGACAGTTGGAACGACAAGCGCACCCCGCTGTGCGCCTGATCGATCCCCAAGGCATGGGTGAAGTACCAGCGGTGGTAGGCCGCCACTTGGGCGTAACGGCCAGCCGCCAAGTCAGCACGGGCTTGCCGATCCAAAACGTCCAAGTCGGGCTGGGCCGGGGGCGTCCACACCGGCTCGAGCTTGGGTGCTGGCAAGTCACCCAAGTTGCCAAACCGAGGCGCCTGCCCCGCCAGGGCGGCCAAAGTGACGGGCAGCGCGGCCTCCGCGCCCAGCAAGGCTTGGGCGCTGGTGGCCAGGGCCATGGCGCGGTCGAATGCACCGCCCTTGACCAAGGCGGCCACGGTGGGGGCGACCTGGCGGTCCATGCTCTCTTGGGCGTGGCGAATGCGGTCCTGCTCGGTCCATTGCGGGAGCCCGTAGCGGGGATCCATGCCCACCTCTTGCGTGCGCTTGGCGTCCCGCAGCAGCTCGTCGGTGTCGATGAACGGCAGCGCCATCGCCACGCGGTTGGTCGCCACCAACGCGGGCAGGGCCAAGGGCGCGAAGGTCCGGGCGTCGGCCGGGCGGCGCTCCAGCAGCCACGCAAAGGTGTCCGCGGTAGCGTGCGGTTCGCTCAAGTGGGCGTTCAGGGACTCCAGTTCGTTCATGGTCCTACGCGACCCGTAGCCGCCGGCACGGACCTTGGCCGCCGCACGGTCGCGCGCGTCGCGCAGGTCGAGCAGGGCTGGCGGGTGCTTCTCGCCCACCAGCCGCCAATAGGTCAGGGCGTACGAGAGCCGGACGCCGCCGTGGCCGCCTGCGTTGCGGCTCATTTCGTGATAACGCTTGAGGAGCCCAGCGGCCGCCTCCCACTCGCCCTTCGCGGTGGCCTCCTGGGCCTGTTGGAACAGCGAATCCACCTCTTTCGCCGACGGCACGATCCACGGTGTCGATTGACCCATGGCAACGCCGCTGCAGAACATCAAAGCGAACAGCCAACGCGAGCGCGTTGGCTTGACGGAGATTGGATTCATGGAGCCTCCCTGGAAGCGCCGCTGGGTGGCGCGATCGCGCGGGATTGTGGCCGAGCTGGCGAGGCCTCCAACCCCCCAAGCTGGATGGGGTCGGGGGCCGCTTTCAACGCCTCAGCGCGCCAACGGACTCCCCGCCTTCCACGCCGCATCGGCGCTGCGCTGGAACGCCGCCAGCGGCGAGGGCTCGGTGGCCCAGCGCAGGGGCTGCACGAAGTCATTGCCGTAGACCTCGAATCGGCGCAGCACCTTGCCCTCGGCCGCGGCCTCGCGGGCGACGAGGAGTTGCAGGCCGTCTTTGTTCGGCGACCAGCCGGCGAACTCGGCCATGCCCAGGCCGGGCACGGCGGCGCTGGGGGGCAGGACTTGCACGGTGCCGTCGGTCCCCAAGCGCCAGAGTTCGGTCCAGCCGTCCAGGGGCTGCACGGCGAGCACGAGGGAACGGCCGTCGGGGCTGAGGCGGGCGCTAGTGGCGTGCACCCAGGCGTGGGTGCAGCGCTGCACGGTGTCGAGCCACTTGCCCTCGGGATTCGGGTGCTGCCAGCGAAGGCAGGTCTCGCCCGGCGTGGCGCCGGCGCTCAAGCTCAGCTGGCCTTGCCCCAAGCGCTGCTCGCGCACGGCGGGGCGGGCGGCCCACCGCATGGGGGCCATGCGCAGCGCGGCCTCGCGCAGGGCGGGGGCGTCGTCGTCACTCAGCTCGGCGGGCAGCAGCTGGGTCCAGGCGGCCAGGGCCTGGCCGGCGGGGGCGGTGGCGTCGGTGCCGCGCTGGGAGAAGGCCAGGCTGCTGAGCACGCCCACGCGGCGCAGCAGCAGGCGGTTGCGCAGGGGGCCGGGCAGCTCGGTCAGGTGGATGCCGTCCAGCGCTTGGGCGCGGGCGGCGTGCACCGCCGCCCACTGGTGGGCCGGGGTGTCGGCGCTCAGGCACTCGGGGCGGGTCAGGGCCAGGGCGGCGCGGGCTTGTTGGTCGGGGCGAGCCGCGGGGTGGCCGCGCAGCAGGCGGGCGGGCTCGGTGTTGGCGCACAGGCGTTGGGTGCCGTCTGCCAGGGGCACGGGGCGCAGAGGGTAGCCGTAGCGGGCCGCTACTTCGGCCTGCGCGGCGGCGCTGCTTTGCTGGCCGGGCGTGGCGGCGGCCTGGGCGCGTTCGGCCAGGCGTTCGTTCACCTCCACCAGCGCGTCCAGCAGCTCGGCGCCGGCGGGGCCGGTGAGCCAGTCGGCCGGGGCGCGTTCGATCACGGCGGCGGCCAGGCCCAGGCCCAGCGCTTCGGCGCCGGGTTGGCGGCGCACCAGGCGCAGCTGGGCGCTGAGCTCGGGCAGCGCGGTGCTGCCGTCCGTCAGGGGCAGCAGGCGATCGGCGCGCACGAAGCCGCCGCGCTCGCGGCGGTGGTCCCACACCTGCAGCCAGTCGCCCTGGGTGCCGCGCACCTCCAGCGCTTCACCGCGGGTGAGCGGGGTGAGCAGGGGCGCGGCGTCCTTGGGCGCGGCGCGCAGGGCGCTGCCGTCTTGCAGCACCAGGGCCGAGGCAGCGTGGGCGGGCTGTGGCAGCAGCAAGGCCAGGGCGATGGCGGCGCTGGAAGCGAGGGCCACGGCAGTGGCTTGGGCCAGTGTGTGACGGAGGTTCGGCATGGCTCATTCCTCCGAGGTGGTTTGTGCGCCAGCAGCCGGGGCGGGCGGGGTGTCCAACGGGCCACCCATCAGGCTGCCGGCGATGCCGGGGGGCGCGACGATGACGCGCACCTTGTCGCTGAGCTTGTCGGCCAGGGTCTTCTGCACCAGCAGCGGGTGCTTGGTGATGAGGCGGCCTTCGCGCTCCATCTGCACGGCGTTGACCTTGCCGATTTCGGCGATGCGGTAGGCCTCGGCGTCGGCCAGCTTTTGGCGCGCCTTGGCCTCGCCCTCGGCCTCGATCTGGCGGGCTTGTGCCGCGCCTTCGGCGAGCTTGACGCGCGACTGGCGCTCGGCCTCGGCTTCGAGCTGGCGCTGCTCGATCTGGCGCTGCTTGAAGGGCAGCACGTGCTTCATGGCTTCTTCTTGGCCCTTGGCCTGGATGAGTTGCTCGCGAGCGGCGGCCTCGGCGGCGATCTCGCGGTTGCGGCGCTCGGTGTTGGCGTTGATCTCGGCCTCTTGGCCTTGCTTGGCGCGCAGCTCCAGGGTGAAGCGCATCTTGTCGGCGGCCAGGCCTTCGGCCAGCAGCGCGTCCATGCCCCGGCGGTAGTCGGCCGGCAGGTCCACGGCGCCGAAGTTCAGGCCCTTGAGCACGATGCCGTCGGCGGCCAGTTGGGTGCGCAGCTCGGCCTCGACGCGGCGCTGGATCTCGGCGCGCTGGCTGCTGAACAGCTCGCGCACCGTGTGCTGTGCCACGTGCTTGTAGAGGATGGAGGCCAGCGCGGGCTCGACGAGTTCGGCGTCGATGCGCTCGGGCAGCTTGCGGGCCAGCATGGGCAGCTGCTTGGGGTCCAGGCCCAAGCGCAGGCTCACCTCCAGGCCCACCGACAGGCCTTCCACGGTTTGCAGGGCCTGTGCGCTGTCGGCGCGCTTCAGGCCTTGGGCCTGCAGCACCCAGTCGCGGGCTGGCAGCAGGCGGGCTTCGTGCACGCCGGGCAGCACCCAGGCGCGGCCCTCAATGAGCACGCCGACGCCGCCCGTCCACGTGTTCGTGCGCACCAGCTGCTGGCCGCGGGGGATGGTTTGCGTTTGCTGGCTCAACCACCAAGCGCCACCGCCCAGCGCGGCCACGGCGGCCAGGGGCAGCAGGGCGCGGCGCAGGGGCGGCAGGGTGTGACGGGCCAGGCTCTCGGCGGCGTCCAGCAGGCGTTGGCCCGTGGTGGGCGTCATCGGGATCGGGGTGGCGGTGGTGTCGTTCAGCGGGTCGTTCGAGGCGGTCATGGAAGCTCTCCTTGGAGCGGGTGGTCGATGGGTCTCACTGTCCGGCCGACCCCCCGGAGCGCGCCAGGGCGCCGCGGGGTGGGAGTGGGGCGTGGCGCGGAAGAAAACTTCCGCACGGGGCGGCCGCCGCCAATGCGACGATCTCGGCGTGAGCACGCCCATGACCCCTCCCACCTTGCGCATCGCCGTCGTCGAAGACGACCCCCCCACCAGCGACCAGCTCGTGCGCTGGCTGCGCGCCGCCCAGCCGCAGGCGCAGATCGACACCTACTTCGACCGCGACGGCGCCGAGGCCGGCTTGCAGCGCGAGCGCTACGACCTGGTCACTCTGGACCTGGAGTTGGGCCGCGAGCGGCACGCGGGCATCGCCCTCATCAACCTGTTGAACAAGCGCGGCCAGGGCACGCCGGTGCTGGTGGTCAGCGCCATGCCGGCGGCGGTGTACCGCTCCATCATGAAGGCGCTGGACGCCTGGGATTACCTGCAGAAAACCCAGTTCGACGAGGCCGAGTTCATCGACACCGTGCTGGCCTTGGTCCGCCAGACGCGGCAATCCACCGCCCCTGCGAGCGACGACGCCCCCACGCTGGACCCGCTGTGGCAGCGCACGCCGCTGTGGCGCGGCCAGAAGCTGAACCTGCCGCTGACGGCGCAGCGCATCCTGGCCACGCTGTTGGAACACCGCGGCGAGGTGGTGGCCTACGAGACCCTGTTCGACGCCGTGAAGAGCGGCCGCAGCCGCGACAACGTGCGCAAGCACATCGCCACCATCCGCGACGCGCTGCGCGAGGTGGACCCGGCGTTCGACGGCATCGAGAGCGTGCCCATGCGGGGCTTTCGCTGGTCGGCGCGGTGAACCGCTTCAACCCGCACCTGCCTCGGCTGCCGCGCTTGCCGCTGGCAGCGTTTCGGCGCCGCGCGCTGCTGCGCGCTGTGTTCGTGCTGCTGCTGGCCGGCAGTGCGTTTTTGGTTCTGCAGCTGCTGACCGACGAGCGCCAGCGCCTGCAGCGCGCCTACGAGGCCGGCTTTCGCGGCCAGCTGGACGTGCTGGCCGAGCGCCTGCGCCACCCCAGCGGGCAATTGGCCCTGCGCAACGCCGGCCGCCCGGCTGACACCGCCCAGGGCAGCGTGCCGCTGCGACTGCCCTTTGGCGCCATCGACTTCGACGACCCGGCCAAGGCCGAGCGCGCGGTGGAGATGAGCGGCTGCTCGCAGCGCCACGCCGACGGCAGCGAGGCTTGCATCGCCGTGGGCCAGCGCGCCAGCGCCGGGGCCTTCGTGTACGCCGTGGTGCGCTTGCAAGCCGGACCCTTGCTGGGCCGCGCGCCCGGACAAACCGCCTTGGACGAGGTGCACCGCGCCCAAGTGCTGCTGACCCACGCCGGCCAGCGGCAGCGCTGGCTGGCGCCGCTGGAGCTGCTGAGCGAGCGCCGCGGCCAACTCGCCGGCTTTGCGACGGACGCCGACGCGCTGGACCCTCGCGCCCGCCCCGACCGCGACTTCCGCGGTTGGCTCTGGCAAGAGCCCGCCTGCGTGCAAGACGGCGACGACCCCGCCACCTGCGCGCGCCGCACCCTGCTCACGCTGCGCGTGCCCGTGGCCGCCTGGCGCGAGGCCGCGCGCGCTGGCGCCGCTTGGCCACCGGCCGACCTGCCCCAGTTGCGTGTGGCCGTGCAGCTGCTGGGCCCAGATCCGCAAACGGGCCTGCTGTTCGACAGCCTGCGCGCCAGCGCCAGCCCTGCGCCCTCGGTGGGCGACCTGGCCGCCAACCTGCAAGCCGGCGAGCTGCTCACGGTGTTCGCCGCCCAGGGCGAGACCCCCATCGCCCGCGTGCAAGGCCCGGCGCCCGCAGGGCAAGCGGCCTACCCTTGGCTCACGCGCCTGATCCGCCGCTTGCCCGCGGCCCGGCTGGAGGGCCCACTGCAGGCCGAGGCCACGCTGCCCAGCGGCCACCGCCTGCGCCTGGAGGGCGACCTCAAGAGCGTGGACCGCACGCTCAGCGCCACGGCCACGCGCTACGCCAGCTACTTCGGGGGGCTGGCGGGGGCCATCGCGTTGGCCTGGTTGATCGTCGAGATCGGCCTGCTGCGCCGCATGGCGCAACTCACCCGCCGCGCCAACGCGCTGACCTTGCAGCTTCAGCGCGCGCCCGACCAACTGCCGCCGCTGGACGTGGACGACCTGAAGGGCCGCGACGAGCTGGGCATCTTGGCTGGCACCCTGAGTGAGCTGCTGGCCCGCGCCCGCGAGCACCTGCGCGGCGAGCAGCTGCGCGCCCACCAAGAGCGCGAGCAATGGCAGGCCGTGGGCCACGAAATCATGAGCCCGCTGCAAAGCCTGTTGGCCCTGCACGGGGCGGACGACGACACCAGCCGCCGCTACTTGCTGCGCATGCAAGCCGCGCTGAACCTGCTGTACGGCCAGGCCTCGGTGGGCGAGGCCATGACCCAGGCCCAGGTGCAGCGCGAGCGCCTGGACCTGGCCGACTTCCTGCGCCAGGTGGCCGCCAATGCGCCCTACGCCGGCATCGAGGGCGTGGTGGCCGAAGGCTGCGACGCGCCCTGCGAGGTCTACGCCGACGCGCTCAAGCTCGAAGACGCGCTGACGCACCTGCTGACCAACGCCCAGCGCTACCGCCTGCCCGGCACGCCGATCGTGCTGCACCTGCTCGCAGGCGCTGAGACGGCGCAGGTCGAGGTGCACAACCAAGGCCCGACCATCGACCCCGCGCGCTTGGACACCCTGTTCGAGTTGGGCGCGGGCGACGCCGAAGGCCCCACCCACCGCGGCCAAGGCCTGTTCATCGCCCGCGGCTACCTGGCCAAAATGGGCGGCACCATCGAGGTTCGCAACGCCGCCGATGGCGTGGTCTTCACCCTGCGCCTGCCCCGGCCCTGAAGGCCAAAGTCAACGGCCTGACCCCGCCCCCCGTTCGAGACCCCATGCAACGTCGCTCCCTTTTGGCCACCGCCGCCCTGCTGCCGGTGGGCGCCGCCCAAGCCGGTCTGATGGACTGGTTCAACAGCGTCCAGGTCGGCCAGGTGCTGCCCCCGCACGCGCTGCGCTACGAGCCCCCCACGCCGGCCGACACCCGCTGGCAGGGCAAGCTGGTGCTGATCGACTTTTGGGCCACGTGGTGCGGGCCTTGCAAAACCGCCATGCCCCACCTCAATGCCTTGCACGCCCGCTACCGCGACCGCGGCCTGCTGGTGGTGGGTGTCACCCGCGAGCCGCCCGAGGTGGTGCGGCCCTTCCGCCAGCAAGTGGCCATGGACTACGCCGTGGCCTGCGAAGGCCAGCCCAGCTTGTCCGACCAGCTCAAGGTGCGCGCCTTGCCCTACTCGTTGATGACCAACGACCAAGGTCGCGTGCTCTGGCGCGGCCAGCCCATGGCCATCACGCCCGCCTTGGTGGAGGCCTTCTTGCCCGAGCCGGCGGCGGCGCCCGCGGGCTGATCCAGCCGCCCGAAGGCCAGGGCGCTCAGGCCACGCGCTGCTGCGTGCGCGCGTCGAACAGGTGCAGGGCCTCGGGCGCCCATTGCAGGTGCACCAGGTCGCCCACGCGTTCGCGCACTTGGCCGGGCACGCGGGCGGTCAGGCGGCCCAAGGCGGTGTCGGCGGCCACGTAGGTTTCGGGGCCGGTGGGCTCGATGAGGTGGATGCGCGCGGGCAGGCCGCGGTCGGCGAACTGCAACGCTTCGGGGCGCAGGCCCAGCAGGCAGTCGCCCTCGGGCAGGCGCTCGGTTTGCGCTTCGGTCAGCATCAGCATCTGCCCGTTGGCGGCCAGGCCGCCCAAGGCGCGCTGGGCGCTGACCCAGTTGATGGCGGGCGAGCCGATGAACTCGGCCACGAACACGGTGGCCGGCGCGGTGTAGATCTCGTGCGGGGTGCCGAACTGCTGCACCTGCCCGTCCTTCATCACGGCGATGCGGTCGCCCAGGGTCATGGCCTCCACCTGGTCGTGCGTGACGTACACGGTGGTGGTGCGCGTGCGCTGGTGCAGCAGCTTGATTTCGGCGCGCATCTCCACGCGCAGCTTGGCGTCGAGGTTGGACAGCGGCTCGTCGAACAAGAACAGCTGCGGCTCGCGCGCCAGGGCGCGGCCCATGGCCACCCGCTGGCGCTGGCCGCCGCTGAGCTGCGCGGGGCGGCGGTCCAGCAGGTGCTGGATCTGCAGCAGCTCGGCCACCTGCTGCACCTTGGCCTCGCGCTGGGCCTTGGGCACCTTGCGCATCTCCAGCGCGAAGGCGATGTTCTGCGCCACGTTCATGTTCGGGTAGAGCGCGTAGCTCTGGAACACCATGGCGATGTCGCGGTCCTTGCTGGGTAGGTGCGTGATGTCGCGCTCGCCCAGGTGGATGTGGCCGCTGGTGAGCTGGTCCAGGCCCGCGATCATGCTCAGCAGGGTGCTCTTGCCGCAGCCGCTGGGGCCCACCAGGATGAGGAACTCGCCGGGCTCGATCGCGATGTCGATGCCCTTGAGGATCTCGGTCTCGTGGAAGGTCTTGCGGATGCCTTGGATCTTGAGACTTTGCATGTTTGACTGCCTTTCTTGCATTTCGGGCCGAGCGCCGGGCCGCCCCAAGCCGGCCCCGCTGGTGAGGCCGGCGGGTCCGGCCCGCCAGCCTCGCCGTCCCCCCGGGGGACCGGCCAAGGTATTCCTTGGACGAGGGGCTAACCCTTGACCGCCCCAGCGGTCAAGCCGCGCACGAAGTACTTGCCGGCCAGCACGTAGACGATCAGCGTGGGCAGCGCGGCGATGAGCGCACCGGCCATGTCCACGTTGTATTCCTTGACGCTGCTGGTCGTGTTGGCGAGGTTGTTGAGGCCCACGGTGATGGGCTTGTTGTCGAAGCCGCTGAACACGGCGCCGTACAGGAAGTCGTTCCAAATGGCGGTGAACTGCCAGATGACGGTGACGGTGACGATGGGCCCCGACAGCGGCACCAGGATGCGCCAGAAAAAGGTCCAGAAGCCCGCGCCGTCCAACTGCGCCGCCTTCAGCAACTCGCCAGGCACGCCCAGGTAGTAATTGCGGAAGAAGAGCGTCGTGCTGGGCAGGCCGGCCAGCACGTGCACCAGCACCAGGCCCACCAGCGAGTCGCTCAGGTTCAACCAGCCCAGCACCTGGCTCATGGGCAGCAGCACCACCTGCATGGGCATGAACACGCCGAACAGGATGAGCGCGAACATCAGCTCGCTGCCGCGGAAGCGCCACTGCGTGAGCACGTAGCCGTTCAACGCCCCCAGCACGGTGGAGACGACCACCGCCGGGATGACCATGGCCACCGAGTTCAAGAAGAAGGGCTGCAGGCCGTTGCACTGCATGCCGGTGCAGGCGCTGCCCCAGGCCTTGGCCCAGGCGCTGAAGTCCAGCGAGGGCGGCAGGCTCAGCAGGCCGCCGGCGTACAGCGCGTCCATGCTCTTGAACGAGGTCGCCAGCATCACGTACAGCGGCGCCAAGAACACCAGCGCCAGCGCGGCCAGCACGGCGCCCAGGAAGAGGCGGTGCGCTTTCATCGCTTGGCCCTCAGCTCGGAGTACAGGTAGGGCACCACGATGGCGGCGATGGTGGCCAGCATCATGGTGGCGCTGGCCGCGCCCAGGCCGATCTGGCCGCGGGTGAAGGCCATCGTGTACATGAAGGTGGCGGGCAGGTCGGTGGCGTAGCCGGGGCCGCCGGCGGTCAGCGCCATCACCAGGTCAAAGCTCTTGATGGCCAGGTGCGAGACGATCATCAGCGTCGAGAAAAACACCGGGCGCAGGCTGGGGATGAGGATGCGCGCGTAAATCTGCGGCAGGCTCGCACCGTCCACTTGCGCGGCCTTGACGATGGACTCGTCGATGGCGCGCAAGCCGGCCAGGAACAAGGCCATCACGAAGCCCGCGCTTTGCCAGATGGCGGCGATGACGACGCAGTACAGCGCCTTGTCGGGGTCGATCAGCCAGTCGAACTTCACGCCGGTGAAGCCCAGGTCGTGCAGCACCTTCTCCAGGCCCAGGCCGGGGTTCAGGATCCACTTCCAGGCGGTGCCGGTGACGATGAAAGACAGCGCCATCGGGTACAGGAAGACCGTGCGCAGCGCGCCCTCGGCGCGGATTCTTTGGTCGAGCAGCACGGCCATCAAGAGGCCCAGGGCCATGGCCCCGCCGATGAAGAGGCCGCCGAATACCGCCAGGTTGCGCAGCGCGAGCCACCAGCGCTCGCTGGCCCACAGGGTTTGGTAGTGCACGAGGCCGGCCCACTCGTAGTTGGGCAGCAGGCGCGAGGCCGAGAACGACAAGACGCCGTTCCAGGCGATGAGCCCGTAGATGAAGCCCATGGCCAGCACGAAGGACGGTGCAAGCACCAGTTTCGGCAGCCAAGGGGTGGATGAAGACGACGCGGACATGGGGAACCAACAACGAGGACAGACGCGGGGAAAAAAGGCGGCCTCGCCCCCGTTCAAAGCGAGGCCGCTGCCCAATCAACGGACCAACTCACGCGGCCCGGGGCGGTGGGCGCCCCAGGGCCGCGTCTCCCTCCTCAGGAACCTTTGGCCGCGGCGGCGATGCGCTGCTTGGCCTGCGCCACCGTCATGCTGTCGTTGTTCCAGAACTGGCTCACCACGTCCTTGATGCCGCCTTCCACTGCCGAAGGCACGGCCATGCCGTGGGCGATGGAGGGCACCAGGCTGCCGCCCTTGGCCGTGGCCAGGAAGTCGGCGTTGCTTTGCTTGGCGCAGTCGTCGAACTTGTCCATCTTCAGGTCGGTGCGCACCGGGATGGAGCCCTTGTTCAGGTTGAACAGCTCTTGGAACTCGGGCGACATCACGGCCGACGCGAAGTCGCGCTGGGCCGCCTGGTTGGCCGAGTTCTTCAGTTTGAAGAGCGCAAAGCTGTCGACGTTGAAGGTGAAGCTCTTGGCCGTGCCGGGGGCGGCGGCGCACACAAAGTCCTTGCCCGGGGCCTTGCCCGCGGCCAGGAACTCGCCCTTGGCCCAGTCGCCCATCAGCTGCATGCCGGCCTCGCCCTTGATGACCATGGCCGTGGCCAGGTTCCAGTCGCGGCCGGGGCTGTTCTTGTCGGTGGTGGCCTTGACCTTGCGGAAGGTCTCCAGCACCTTGTCCATCGTGGCGCTGTTCAGCGTCGCGGCGTCCAGCTGCACCAAGGCCTTCTTGTAGAACTCCGGCCCGCCCACGCCCAGGGCCACCGACTCGAACACGGTGAAGTCCTGCCAGTTCTGGCCGCCGTGCGCCAGGGGGATGACGCCGGCCTTCTTCAGCGCCTCGGCAGCAACGAAGAACTCGTCCCAGGTGGTGGGCGCCTTCACGCCGGCCTTCTTGAGCACGGCGGCGTTGGCCCACAGCCAGTTCACGCGGTGCACGTTCACCGGCGCGGCCACGTACTGGCCGTTGAACTTCATCACGTCGCTGACCACCTTGGGCAGCTTGGCGTCCCAGCCCTCGGCCTTGGCCACGGCATCCATCGGCTGCAGCAGGCCTTCGCGCGCCCACTCCTGGATGGACGGGCCCTTGATCTGCGCCGCCGCCGGGGCGTTGCCCGAGACCACGCGGCTCTTGAGCACGGTCATGGCCGAGTCACCGCCACCGCCGGCCACGGCGAAGTCCTTCCAGGTGTGGCCCTTGGCCTGCAGGCTGGCCTTCAGGCCTTGCGCGGCCTTGGCCTCGCCCCCGGCCGTCCACCAGTGCAGCACTTCCACCTCGCCGGCTTGCACGGCGCTGCTCAAGGCCAGCGCCAGGCTGGCGGCCACCATCGTCAGTTTTGCGTTCATCGTGTGTCTCCTCGGGGAATCAGAACCACCACTCGACCTGGGCACCAGCGCTGGTGCCCGAGGTCTTGCCGTTGAAGGCCGGGTTGCCGGTCACGTTGCCCGCGGCGGCGTTCCACTTGGCCGTGGTGACGTAGAAGCGCAGCTCGGGGCGCGACCAGAAGCTGCTGTCGATCGACAGGGTCGGGGCCAGGGTCAGTTTCGTCAGGCGCGCGGTGGCGCCGCCTTCGGGCTTGTACTGGCTCACGCCCAGCTCACTGACGAACTTGAAGTGGCGCGACAGGCCGTAGCTCATGCGCCCGCCGATGGAGCTGGACGTGGTGCTCACGCCCGCGCCGTTGGTTTCCTTGGCCAGCAGCAGCATGACCTGGCCGCCCAGCGCGCCGCTTTGGCCATTGAACGACTCGACGATGCGCCAGCCCTTGGCCTTGCTGCCGGCGCTCAAGTCGCCGAAGTTGCTGTTCAGCGCGGCCGAGCCTTGCGACAGCTGCACCCACAAGGTGTTGCTCAGGCCCGTGCCCAGGAACTTGCTTTGGTCGTGACGCACCGCCAGCGCCATGCCCGATTTGCCGCCGGTGAACTGACCCTTGGTGAAGGTGGCGAACACGTTGAGCTTGGCGTCGTCGTTGGCGGGCAGGTTCACCCATTCGAGGTTGACGCGGTGGCCCGGCTTGTTGGGCTGGTCATCGTTCTTGTAGTAGGCCACGCCAAAGTTGCCACCGATGTTCTTCACGCCAGCGCCCACGCCCTTCATCTCGGTGAAGAAGGTGTCGACGATGTGCACGTCGCCGCGGCGGCCGCGCTCTTTGCCGATCCAGAAGGTGGCCTCGGGGGCGAAGTCAAAGCCCTTGACCTCGGCCCACAGCTGCTCGATGGCCAGGCCCTTGCCGTCGGTGTCGGTGTTGCCCGTGTAGTGGTTCGTCATCAGGCTGACGCGGGCCTCCAGGCCGTCTTTCTTGACGTCTTGGCTCAGCAAGAACTCGCCGTACAGGTCGCACTCGTTGCCCAGGCGGTACTTCATGCCGCTGGTGCCACCGTTCAGGCCGTAGCAGGCGCGGTTGGTGCTGTTGCTCGTCAGGCCAGGGCCGGCGCGGAAGTAGCCGCTCCAGTCCAAAGCCTGGGCGGTGGGGGCGCTCAAAGCACCGGTCAGGGCCAGCAGGGCAGCCAGGGGCAGGCGCGCCACGTTGCGCGCGCCAGGGGTTCGGGTCATGGGGGGTCTCCTCGGGGTGTTGGTGCTGCTGGAGCGCCAGGTTCCGGAGCCCGACGTTCAGCAAACGTTCATGTTCGCTAGCGGGACGGATGTTAAGGAGACGTTCAGGTATATGAATCGGTAATAACCTTAATGTTTCATGAATTCCCACATCCGACCCCCGGCGGGATGTGGGCGACCAGCGCCGCCGTCGCTCGAGTCAGCGCGGGCGCGTTGGAGGGGTTCCCGCTCTTTCAGCCTGCCCGCTTGGGCCGGTGCAAGGCGCAGAGCTTGTGCCCGTCGGGGTCGCGCACATAGGCCAGGTGCAGCACCCCGGCGGGGCCCTCGCGCGGCCCGGGTGGGGCTTCGATGGCGGTGCCGCCATGGGCCAAGGCCACCTGATGGAAGCGCAGCACCTGCTCGGGGCTGTCGCACAAGAAGCCGATCGTGCCGCCGTTGGCCACCGTGGCGGGTTCGCCGTTGATCGGCTCGCACACGCCGAAGCTGGCCCCAGCGTGACGCCAAAAGGCACGCCAATGGCCGGTGCCCGCCTGGCTGCGCGCGCCCGGGGCGGCACCCAGCACGCCGAGCACGGAATCGTAAAAGGCGATGGAACGATCGAGGTCGTGGGTGCCGACCATCACGTGGCTGAACATGGGAAAGCTCCTGTTGGGTTGGGGAAGGCGGCCGAATGGGGCGGGCCCTGGAGCGAGCCCGCTGGAGACCCAGTGTCTTACTGCCCGGCGGCCAGCCCGAGCAACATGATGAAGAGGGTGCCGACGATGGACACCGACGAAAACACCGTGCCCAAGATCGCAAAGATCTTTTTGCGGTTGGCCTGCATCAGGCCCCCGACCCCCAACCCCAAGGCCACCAAGGCCAGGCCGATGAAGGCGAACAGGAACAAACCAATGGCCACAGCCGCGGGGGACTCTTCGTCGATGCCCCCCGGGGTGGATGCCTCCATCACACCGGCGATCACGATCAACAAGAAGATCAAGACGCCCGACACCAAGCTGATGATGAATGAGGCAATCCCCAAACCCGAATGCTTGGGCTCGTCCATGGCGGCCGCTTTGACTGGCGTTGGTTCCACGTTTCATCCCCCTTGAAAACCCAAACGGCAGTATCGGCTGCCCTGGGCCGTGGGAACCCGATGGCCCGCCCCCGCTTCGTCCGCGCGGCGAGATCCCGCCGGAGCGGCGTCCCGTCAGTGCACCGCCGTCAGTGCACGCGGCCGCCCATCACAGCAACGGCAAGCAGCAGGCCGCCACCGGCCAGCTGCACGAAAAAGGGGTTCTTCGCCACGTTCCATTGAACGATCAAAAACACCAAGCTGACGGGCGCGATCAGCAAGCACCCGAGACCCCACCAAACGCTGGTTCGAAACGCAGCGATCAAGGTGCCGATGCCCCCCAAAACGACCAACAAGAAGCCCAAAACTGACAAAGTCATCATGGCTGCTTCTCATCGTCCAAGGTGAGGGGCAGCCGACCGAGGGGCGGGCACCCGGAAGCGCAGGGTCTGGACTGGCCCCTCGACCGAAGCGTTGGGCCTCACGTCAGCCACCCAACGGAGAACAGAGTTCAACCAAGGTGCCGTCAGGACACCGAACATACGACACGACCTGCCCCCACGGCTTGGACTCGGGAGGCCTGACTTCGGTGGCACCGCAAGACACCGCCTTCGCGTGAGCTTCGGCAACGGACGGTGTCACAAACGCGACTTCGAACCCGAGCGGTTGCTCCGACGCACTTGCGGCAACAAAGCCAGCGGGTAGATTGGCATTCCCCAATTCAAGGGACGCAAACGCCAAGACTGTTTCGCCTGTGTCCAGTTCGCCATAAGCACCGGATTCATGGAGGAAGCGCCTCGACAAACCGAACGCTCGTTCAAAGAAGGCAAGCGTCGACGAAACATCCGGCACATAAATGATTGCGTAACCAAATTTCATGGTTGCTCCACTGTTGAGGCTCAACACGGTGCTTGGAAGAGACACCGACCTGGGTGCCACAACCCGCAGCACTCGGCTGCGGTTCGAGCAAGTCATGTTGCCTCAGTGCCCACCGCATGGGCTTGCGCCCGACGAGCCGCCCTACCGAGCTGCCCCTCAGCGCGACTCGGCGGATGCCCCGTCGCGGCGACCGCCGTGCGCCGCGCGCCCCTGGGCCGACGCCAACGGCCCCACGGCCGGTACCAACGCCCCCGCCGCCCCCAGCCCGAACGCCGGCATGTTGACGTACACATTCTCGTAGCGGCCGGGGCCGACGAGGTAGGTTTCGTGCCAGATGCCGACGCTGCCGTCCGTGCCCACGGCGCGGTTGAAGGCGGCCCAGGCGGGCAGGTGCCGGGCGTCTTTGGCCTTGGCGTAGGCCAGCAACGGGTCCAGCGAACGCCAGTACAGCAGCATCAGCGTGGTGCGGCCGAAATAGCTCTCGCCGTGCAGGAAGCCGAGCTCGGGCTTCTGCGCCAACTCGCGCAGCATGCGCGGCATAGCGGCCACCACGGGCGCCCAACGGTCCACGCGCCAGAGGCGGTTGAAGCGCATGCCGATGAGGAAGACGACGAAGTCGCCGTCCAGGCGGGCGGTCATGCGGGCGGGGTGGATGGCGTTCACTGGCCCACCCTCCGCGCCCGGGCGCTGCGGGATTCGCCCTTGGGGCGGCCCTGCGAGCTCATGCAGCCTCCGCGGCAACGGGGGTGGCCTGAGGGACTTCGGGGCGCCAGGTGCGCAGGGTGGCGAGGAGGGCCTCGTCCAGCGGGGTGTGGGGCAGGGCCTCGCCCAGGCGCTGGCGCAGGCGGGTGCCGTCAAGTCGGTGGGGAACGTCCCACAGGTAGCGCATGGCCATCACCTCCCGCAGCAGGGGAACGAAGGGGGCGGCCAGCTGCCAGGGCCACCAGGCCATGGACTTGGCATGCACGCGCTCGACCCAGCCCAGTTGCAGGGCGGCGCGGGCCAGGCCGTCGAGCAGCTCGCGCCCGGTGAGGGTGTGGCCTTCGAAGTGCAGGCGTTCGTGGGCTTCGGCGCCGCGGCGCTCGGCCAGGGCGACGAAGGCCTGGGCCAGATCGGGCAGGTAGGCCCAGGCGTGGGGCACGCCGTCCATGGGGCCAGGGTAGACGAGGCGGCCTTGGGGCAGTTTCTTGGCGATGAGCAGGTCCAGCCAGGTGCCTTGCCCTGGGCCGAAGAAATCGCCGGCGCGCAGGACGGCGCTGCGCAGGCGGCCGGCGGCGGCGCGCTCGGCCAGCTCGTGCTCCAGCTGCGCGCGCAGCGCGCCCTTGGCCGTGCTGGGGGCCTCGGGGGTGGTTTCGGTGAGCAGGGGCGGCATGCCGGCGCCGTAGGCGTAGACGTTGCCGGGCAGCAGAAAGGTGGCGCCCAGGCGCTCGGCCACGTCCATGCCCTGGCGGGCCAGGGGCAGCATCTCGGTGGCCCAGCGGGTGTAAGGCGGGTTCACGGCGTAGACCACGGCGCGCGCGCCTTGCGCGGCCTGGGCCAGGGCGACGGTGTCGGCCAGCGGCAGGGTCAGGGCCAGGGGGCCGAGGCCTTCGGTGCGGCGGGCCTGGGCCAGCACGCGCCAGCCCGAGCTGGCAAAGGCCTGGGTGGCGGCGCGACCCAAGCGGCCTTGGGCGCCAAGCACCAGGACGGCGGGGAGGACGGTCATGCTGGGCTTTCAGGGGCTGCCGGATGGCGACAGGCCCACTGTGCCTTTCCGTGGGCCATTCCACAATCGACCCACCCTGCAAACCAGCCATGCGTTTTGGTATGAGCCCACTCCCCCGCTTCGATTGGTCCCTGGTGCCCAGCTTTTTGGCGGTGCTGGACGCCGGCAGCCTGACGGGTGCCGCTCGCGCGCTGAACGCCCAGCAACCGACCTTGTCGCGTCACATCGCTGCACTGGAGGCGCAGTTGGGCGTGGCACTGTTCGAGCGCACCGGACGCGGCGTGCAGCCCACGGCCGCGGCGCGCGAGCTGGCCGACGCTGCCCGCCGCATGGCCGAGGGCGCCGAGCACATGGGGCAACAGCTGCTGCGCCGCGCCAGCAGCACGCAAGGCACGGTCCGCGTCAGCGCCAGCCAAGTACCGGCCGTGACCCTGCTGCCGCCGCTGTTGGCGGAGCTGCAGCGGCAAGAGCCGGGCGTGCAGGTGGAGCTGGTGGCCACCAACGCGGTGAGCAACCTGCTGCGCCGCGAGGCCGATATCGCACTGCGCATGCTGCGACCGGCTCAAAGCGGCTTGGTGGCGCGCCAACTGGGCGAAGTGGCCGTGGTGGCCTGCGCGCATGAAAGCTACTTGGCGCGCCGGGGCACGCCACGCTCGCCGACGGAACTGGCGGGCCACACCCTGGTGGGCATGGACCGGGACGAGGGCATCTTGCAAGGCTTTGCCGCCGCGGGGAGCCCGCTGGCGCGCGAGCACTTCGCGCTGCGCACCGACGACCAGGTGGCCTACGCCGCGCTGGTGATGGCGGGCGCAGGCATCGGCTTCGTGGCGCGTTACTTGGTGGACAGCACGCCGGGGCTGGTGCCCCTGCTGCCCGAGCTGCCCACACCAAGCCTGCCGGCGTGGCTGGTGGTGCACCGCGAGATTCGCGGCAACCCGGCGGTGCGGCGGGTGTTCGACTTCTTGGCCGACGCCCTGCCGCCCCGCCTGGCCTGAGCCCAGCGACTCAGTCGATGCGCACGCGCTTCTGGCCCACCGGCGCGCGGCGCTTGGGCAGGTTCAGGGTGAGGACGCCGTTGTCGTACTTGGCGCTGGCTTCGGCCTCGTCCACGTCCACCGGCAGCTGAATGCTGCGGGCCACGCTGCCGTAGTAGCGCTCGCTGCGCACCAGGCGTTCGCCCCGGCCCTCGCCATCGCGCTGGGCGTCGTGCTGCTTGACCTCGGCGCGCAGAGTCACCAAGCTGCCGTCGATGTCGACGTGGATGTCGTCTTTGGCAACACCGGGCAGCTCGGCCAGCACGGTGTAGGCCTGCTCAGACTCCTTCACGTCCAGCCGAATGCGCTCGGGCAGCGCGTCGCCGTGCAAGGGGCGGACGAAGAAGCCGGGGGCGGCGTCGCGGAACAGGTCGTCGAACAGGTTGGAACGGATGGGGAAGCGGTTCATGGGGAACTCCCGTGGCATGACAGAAAACAACCCGGCGCCGCCACCTTGGCGGGCCTGGGCACCCAATCAGCGACGCTCCGGATCGCGCTGCAGGCTCCAAGTTAAGGGCGAAGCACGCGGGTTTCAACACCTTCACCAACGGGGCTTGATGCGCGTCAAAGTGGACGGGCTGCCACCCCTGACGTTTTGCCAGACCGCGGGCATTCGCTAAGCTGTTACCAATCCTCACGACTGGGTTCGCCGTGCGATGCGCGGTCGCCCCCGCTGATCCAACCGATGACCGACACCCTTTTGTGGATCTTGGCCGCTGTGGCCGCTGCGGCCCTGGCGGGCCTCGTTTGGCGCTGGCTGCAGGCCAAGCGCGCGCGCGACGAACGCGACCTCGCCGAGGCGCGCGCCGTCCTGGAGTCCCACCCGGACGACACCCCCACCCTGTCCGAGCACGCCGACACCCTGCCGCCGGACGCGGCCGACGCCGAAGGGCCCCTGTCGACGAGCCTGGACGAACCGCAAGACCCGGCCGACGCCTATGCCGCCTTGGTGGCGGCGATGGCCGATGGCGACAGCGAGGCCGAGCGGGTCGCGCGCGAGGCCATCGAACGCCTGGAGGCCCAAGCCCCACGGCTCGACGACGAGCCATCGCCCACGGGCGAGCCGGTGGCACGGACCGAACCCACCCCCGCGACCACCGAGGCGACCGAACCCGGCCGCGACGAGGCCGAAGCCGAGGCGGCTGACCGAGCCGCCCAGCAGGCGGAACAGGAGGCCGCAGAGGCTCTGGCGCGTGCACAAACCGAGCAAGCAGAAGCCGAGCGCCAAGCAGCCGAAGCCGAAGCCGCAGCCGCAGAACGCGCCGAAGCGCAGCGGCGGGCCGCCGAGCAAGCCGAGCGCGAAGCTGCCGAAGCGGCCCGGGCCGAAGCCGAGCGTCAAGCGGCAGAAGCGGCGGAAATCGCTCGAGCCGAAGCCGAACGCCTAGCCGCCATCCGCGGCGAAGAGGCCCGCCTGGCCGCGGAGCAAGCCGAACGCGAAGCCGCTGAAATTGCCGAAGCCACGGCTCGGGCGGAAGCCGAACTGTTGGCTGCCGAAGCCGCGGCGCGCGCCGAAGCCGAGCGCCTGGCCGCCGAACAAGCCGAACGCGAAGCCGCCGAAGCGGCGCGGGCCGAGGCCGAACGTCTCCAGGCCGAAGCGGCCGAAGCCGCGGCGCGCGCCGAAGCCGAGCGCCTGGCCGCCGAACAGGCCGAACGCGAAGCCGCCGAAGCGGCAGCGGCAGCGGCAGCGGCGGCGGCCGCCCTGGCCCCGGCACCGGTCGCCACCCGCCCCTTGCAGCCCGCCGAGACCATCGTCATGGTGGTCGACGACTCGAAGATCGTGCGCGTCAAAACCAGCCGCGCGCTGGCCCCACAGGGCTACCAGCTGGTGCTGGCCGAAAGCGGCGAGGAAGCGGTGGCCAAGATGGCGGCGCAACTGCCGCACGTCATCATCACGGACGTGGAGATGCCGGGGATGGACGGCTTCGAGCTCACCCGACTGGTGCGCAGCAACCCGCTCAGCGCGCACCTGCCGGTGATCATGATCACCGGCGCCGACGACCGCCAAGAAGCGGCCACGGCCGCCGGGGTGACCGAGCTGCTGGGCAAGCCCTACTCGGAAGATCGCCTGATCGCTTGCATCGAGCAGGCGCGGTTGGCGGTGCAGGTGGCGGCCCACTGACCCTCCCGCTGAGGGGCTGCCCAGCCCATTCAGCCAGCCATCCAGCCACGCAACAGGGCGCCACACGGCGCCCTTTTTCATGCGCGCTCAGCCCTGGGCCAGCGGCAGGCTCACGGTCACCGCCAGGCCCTGCGGCGCGTGGCCGGCCACGGCCACGCGGCCGCCGTGGCGCTCGGCGATTTCTTTGACGATGGCCAGGCCCAGGCCGCAGCCCCCGCCTTCGTGCGTGGCGCGCACGAAGCGCTCGAGCACCTTGTCGTGCCAGTGCGCGGGCAGGCCCGGGCCGGTGTCGGTGACGCTGAGCTGCACCTCGTTGGCCAGCACCAGCACGCGCACCGTCACCTCGGCGCCGCGCCCGGCGTAGTGCAGGGCGTTGTCGATCAGGTTGGCCAGGGCCTCGCGCAGCAGCGTGGGGTGACCGCGCACCGGGGCCACGGGGCTGCTGCTGTCGTCCAGGCCCAGGTCCAGCCCAGCGGCCAGGGCGCGGGGCACCCACTCGGCGGTGAGCTCGCGGGCGAGCTTGGCCAGGTCCAAGGTTTGGAAGGTTTGCGCGCCGCCGGCCTCGGGCTCGGCGCGGGCCAGGCTGAGCAGCTGGGCCACCAAGTGCGCGCTGCGCGTGGCGCCCTCCACCACGCGGCGCAGGCGCTCGCGCTGGGCGGGGTCGTCGGCGTCGGCCAGCGCGATCTCGGCCTGGCCCTTCAAGCCGGCCAGGGGCGTGCGCAGCTGGTGGGCGGCGTCGGCGATGAAGCGGCGTTGGCCCTGCACGGTGCGCTGCACGGCGTCCAGCAGCTGGTTGATGGCCATGGCCAGCGAGCGCAGCTCGGTGGGGGCCACGTCGAGCTGGATGGCGCGCAGGTCGTCGGGGGCGCGGCCCTCCACGGCCTTGCGCAGGCGGTGGATGGGGGCCAGGCCGGCGCGCACGCCGGCCCAGACGATGAGGCTCATCACGACCATGAGCACCGACAGGGGCAGCACGGTGTCGATGAGCAGGCGCTGGGTCAGCTCCTGGCGGTTGGCGCTGCTGCGCGCCACCTGCACGCGCATGGTGGTGGGCGGGCCCTCGGGCTCGCCCACCTGCAGGGTGAGCGAGGCCACGCGCAAGTCCTGCGGGGCCTGGCCGTCTTGCGCGGGCAATTGGCCGTCGTACACGAATGGTCGGCCCAGAACCCCCTTGCCCAGCGCGTGGGACGGGGGTTCGGGCAGGTTGCGGTTGCCCAAAATGAACTGCCCCGGCGGCGAGCTGACGGTGTACAGCAGCTTGTCGTTGGGGTCGGCCTCCAGCACGTCCTGCGCGGCGCGGGGCAGGTCGATCATCAGGCCGTGGCCCAGGGGCTTGATCTGGCGCGACAGCGCGCGCGTGGCCTGCAGCAGGCTGGCGTCCACGGCCTCGGTGGCGTAGCGCTCGGCCAGCTTGTAGGTGAACAGCGCCCCCGCGGCCCACAGCACCAGCTGCGGCAGCAGCAGCCACAGCAGCAGCTGGCGCTGCAGCGAGGCGGGCTGCGCCGGGCTCATGGCGCGGCTTGCGCTTCCAGCAAGTAGCCCAGGCCGCGCACGGTGCGCACGGCAACGCCGGCGCCTTCGAGCTTCTTGCGCAGGCGGTGGATGTAGACCTCGATGGCGTTGCTCTGCGGCTCGCCGCCGTCTTGGCCCCAGGTCTGCAGGATCTGCTCTTTGGTGACGACGCGGTCGCGCTGCGCCATCAGCAGCTCGAGCAACAGCCACTCGCGCGGGCTGAGCTCCAGGGGTTGATCGTCGACCAGCGCGCGGCGGCTGTCGGCGTCCAGCGTGAGCTGGCCCAGGCTTTGGCCGCGCGGGGCGCTGGCGCTCAGGCGCGAGCGGCGCAGCAGGGCGTTGAGCCGGGCTTCGAGCTCGGGGAAGTCGAACGGCTTGGTCAGGTAGTCGTCGGCGCCGGCGTTGAGGCCGGCCACGCGGTCTTCGAGACCGTCGCGCGCGGTGAGCAACAGCACCGGCAGGGCCGGCTGGGTGACCCGCACGCGCTGCAGCACGGTCAGGCCGTCGACCATGGGCAGGCCGATGTCGAGCACGGCGGCGTCGAAGGCCTGGCGGCCCAGCAGGAACTCGGCCACGGCGCCGTTGGGCGCGTGCTCCACGGTGAAGCCCGCGCGGCGCATCTGCGCACACAGCGCATCGGCCAGCAGGGCGTCGTCTTCGGCCAGCATCAGGTTCATGAACAAACTTTAATGAACCTGATCGCGGCTGGACAGGCTCACTTTCCCGAAGCTGCCGACGACGGCCGCACCGCGCGCCAGCCCGGGGCGGCACGCCCACCCCCCAAAATCCCGGGCCATGAAACGCCGCGACTGCCTGGCTGCCACCTTGGCCGCTGCATGGGCCACCCCCGCCTGGCTCCAGGCCCAAACCCGCCCGCGCAGCGTGGGCGAGCGCCTGCACGTGCTCGCGACCTTGACCATGCCCGGCCTGGGTCGCGAGCGCACGCTGCGGGTTTACCTGCCGCCGAGCTACGCCAGCCAGCCCAGCCGGCATTACCCCGTCGTGTACTTCCACGACGGTCAGAACCTGTTCGACGACGCCACCAGCTACGCCGGCGAGTGGGGCGTCGACGAAACCCTGGACGCCCTGGCGGCGCAAACCGGCGTCGAGGCCATCGCCGTGGGCATCGACCACGGGGGCGAGCACCGGATGCGTGAGCTCAATCCCTGGGACCACCCCCGCTTCGGGCCGGGCGAAGGTCGGGCCTACCTCGCCTTCGTGGCGAACACGGTGAAGCCGCACATCGACCGCCGCTATCGCACCCTGCCCGGCCGCGCCCACACCGCGCTGGCCGGCAGCAGCATGGGCGGCCTCATCACCTGGGCCGGGCTGTGCCTTCACGGCGACACCTTCGGGGGCGGTTTGGTGATGTCGCCCTCGCTCTGGGCCGCACCGGCTGCCTTGGATGGGGCCGCCCGCCAAACTTGGGCCGCGGGAACCCGGATCTACGTGTACGCCGGTGGTCTCGAGGGCGGCGACATGGCCGCCAACGCGGAGCGCTTGCACCGCCTGATCGAGAAGCCCGCCGTGGCCGCCCTGCGCGTGAACGAAACCGGGCAGCACAACGAAGCCACCTGGCGCGCCGAGTTGCCCGCGGCGCTGCGCTTCCTGTTCGGCCTGGGGCAGCCGTCATGAAGGCCTGGATCGCTTGGGGCCTTGCAGCCGGCCTGTGCGGCTGCGCCAGCCCCCCGCCCGCCGACCCGGCCCTGGATCGCCTCGTGGCGCGCATGACCGGCCGCTTTGACAGCAGCGCCCAGGCCGCCGCCCAAGCGGGCTACTTCGACATCCGGCTGAGCATGGTGCCCCTCTGGACCGAACGCACCGACGGCCGCTGGCTCTACGTCGAACAGGCCACGGCCACCGCCCCAGACCGCCCGTACCGGCAGCGCATCTACCGCGTGGCCCGGCGAGGCGACGCCTTCGTCAGCGAGGTCTACACCCTGCCCGATCCAGCCGCCTGGGCCGGGCGCGCCAGCGACCCGGTGGCCCTGCGGGCCCTGGCGGCCGGCCTGACACCCCAGCAGCTGAGCCGGCGCGCCGGCTGCGACGTGATGCTGCGCGCCCTGCCCGATGGCGACTTCGACGGCGGCACCCAAGGCCAAGCCTGTGCCAGCGACCTGCGCGGAGCGGCTTACGCCACCAGCACCGTGCGCGTGAAGGCCGACCGCCTGGAGACCTGGGACCAGGGCTTCGACGCCCAGGGCCGGCAAGTTTGGGGCGCCACCGAAGGCGGCTACGTCTTCGTGCGTCGCGCGGGGGCTCAGCCGATCGAATGAACTGAACCATTGCATCCACTCGCACCGCAAGAGACCTGCATGCCGGTACCCGACTACCAAACCTTGATGCTTCCACTTCTCAGCCTGGCCGATACGCGCGGAGAGATGACCTTCAAAGACGCTGTACGCCAACTCGCACAGCACTACCAGCTGAGTAGTGACGAAGCCAACGAAATGCTCCCCAGCGGCAACCAACCGGTCTTCACGAATCGAGTCGGTTGGGCTCGGTCTTACTTGAAGCAAGCGGGGCTCTTGTCGTCCCCCCGGCGAGGCGTCTTTGTCATCACGGCGGAAGGGAAGTCGCTGCTGGCGGAAAAGCCGGCTCGAATCGATAACTCGGTCCTGAGCCGATTCACTGCGTTTCAAGCTTTCAAGAGCAAGAGCAAGTCAACGAGCGAAGCCGCCGACGCGGTGAGTCCCGCGCCGCCCACCAGCATTGAAACCCCGGAAGACGCACTTTCCACTGCCTATCAGCAACTTCGAAGGAGCCTCGAATCCGACCTGCTGGATCAAGTGAAGTCCAACTCGCCCTCCTTTTTTGAAAGGGTGGTGGTCGACCTCTTGGTCGCCATGGGCTATGGCGGATCGCGCAACGACGCCGGACGAGCCGTGGGGAGAAGCGGCGATGGCGGTATCGACGGCGTCATCAACGAGGACCGGTTGGGTCTGGACGTGATTTACCTCCAGGCCAAGCGCTGGGAAGGAGTCGTCGGCCGACCAGAGATTCAAAAGTTCGCCGGCGCACTCCAGGGCCAGCGCGCACAAAAGGGCGTGTTCATCACCACCTCCAGCTTCACAAGGGAGGCTGTGGAATACGCACAGTTGATCACGACCAAGATCATCTTGATCGATGGTGAGCGTTTGGCCAGCCTCATGGCAGAGCACAACGTCGGAGTCAGTCGGGTCGGGTTCTACGAGATCAAGCGGATCGACACCGACTACTTTGAGGAAGAGTGAGCAGCCCATGTTGCAACGCTTTGATCAGCCGATCGAATGCTCACGCTGACCGACGTCTCCCTGCGCCTCGGCACCGTCGACGTGCTTCAGGGCCTGCACCTGCGCCTGAACGCGGGCGAGCGGCTGGCCTTGCTGGGCCCTTCGGGGTGCGGCAAGAGCAGCGTGCTGCGCCTGCTGGCGGGGCTGCTGACGCCCAGCAGCGGCGCCTTGCGCTTCGACGCGGGCCGCCCCCCACGCTGGGGCTGCGTATTCCAACAGGCCACGCTGATGCCCTGGGCGCGCACCCTGGACAACGTGGCGTTGCCGCTGCGCCTGCAAGGGCTGGGCGCGGCCGCGGCGCGCGAGCGGGCCAGCGCCCAGATGGCGCGTGTGGGCCTGGCGGGCTTCGAGCGCGCCCACCCGCACGAGTTGAGCGGCGGCATGCAAATGCGCGCGGCGCTGGCGCGGGCGATGGTGACCGAACCCGAGGCCCTGCTGCTGGACGAGCCCTTTGGCGCGCTGGACGAGATCACCCGCGAGCGCCTGGGCCAAGAGCTGCTGGCGCGCTGCGCCGAGCAGCCGGCCCTGGCCGTGGTGCTGGTCACGCACAGCGTGTTCGAAGCGGTGAGCTTGGCCGACCGCATCGTGATCTTGTCGCCGCGCCCCGGCCGGGTGCTGGCCGAGCTGGACGTGGCGGGCCAGCGTCCGCCCTCGGGTTGGGCCCAAAGCGATGCCTACTTCGGGCTGGTGCGCCAAGCCCAAGAGGCGCTGGCCCGCGGCATGCGGCAGGAGGCGGCGGCATGAAGCCCTGGGGATCTCGCGCCCTGAGCCACCTGCCGGCCGCTTTGCTGCTGATGGCCCTGTTCGGGGGCTGGGAAGCCGCGGTGCGCGCCGGGGCTGTGCCGCCCTACCTGCTGCCCGCGCCCAGCACCATCGTCGCCACCTTGCTGGGCGATGCCGGCAGCTTCGCCGCGGCTTGGTGGTTCACGCTGAAGGTCACGCTCGGTGCGCTGGCCCTGGCCTGCGCCAGCGGCATCGCGGGCGCGGCGCTGTTCGCGCTGTGGCCGGCGATGGAGCGTGCCGTCATGCCCCTGGCCATCGGCCTGCAGGTCACGCCGCTGGTGGCCATCGCGCCCATCCTGCTGATCTACGTGGACGAGCCGCACACCGCCCTGCTGCTGTGCGCCTGGGTGGTGGCCTTCTTCCCCATCCTGAGCAACACCCTGGCTGGATTGCGCGCCACCGACGCTGGCTTGAGCGAGCTGTTCCAGCTGTGTGGCGCCACGCGCTGGCAGCGCCTGCGCTGGTTGCTGGTGCCGGGCTGCGTGCCCTACTTCTTGGCGGGCCTGCGCATCGGCGCCGGCCTCGCCCTGATCGGCGCCGTGGTGGCCGAATTCGCCGCCGGCGCCGCTGGCAGCCAAACCGGCCTGGCCAGCCGCATGCTCGAGGCCTCGTTTCGCACCGACATGCCGCGCATGTTCGCCTGCCTGTCGCTCGTGGTGCTCACGGGCTTGGGCCTGTACGTCGCCGTGGCGGCGCTGGAGCGCGCCTGGGTGGGTGCGTGGCGCGGGCGCTGAACCGGCATCCGCCAACAGCCCGTAAGCTGCGCCCCCCATGTACAACCGCTTCTTCGGACTGACGCGCGAGCCGTTTTCGATCGCGCCCGACCCCCGCACCCTTTACCTGAGCGAGCGCCACCGCGAGGCGCTGGCCCACCTGCTGTATGGCGTGCGCGGCGGCGGCGGTGTGGTGCTGCTGACCGGCCAGATCGGCGCCGGCAAGACGACGGTGTGCCGCGCCTTCTTCGAGCAGCTGCCCAGCGACTGCCACTTGGCCTACGTGGTGAACCCGCGGCTGTCGGCGCGCGAGCTGCTGCAGACCGTGTGCGACGAGTTCCACGTGCGCTACCGCGACGAAACCCCGCAGCGGCCGCGCAGCGTGAAGGACTACGTCGACCCGCTCAACGCCTTTTTGCTGCAGGCCCATGCCGCGGGCGAGCATTGCCTGCTGGTGATCGACGAGGCGCAGCAGCTGTCGCCCGGCGTGCTGGAGCAACTGCGCCTGCTGACCAACCTCGAAACCCACGAGCGCAAGCTGCTGCAGATCGTGCTGGTGGGGCAGCCCGAGCTGCGGGACTTGCTGGCCCGACCCGAGTTGGAGCAACTAAACCAGCGCGTGATCGCCCGCTACCACCTGGACGCCCTGGACGAAGCCGACACCGCCCGCTACGTGCGACACCGCCTGGGCGTGGCCGGGCTTAGTGGACCCCTGCCTTTCGACGCGGGCGCGCTGAGGGCGCTGCATCGACTTTCGGGCGGCATTCCGCGGCGCATCAACCTGCTGGCCGACCGCGCGCTGCTGGGCGCCTACGGGCGCGACACGGGGCGCGTGACGGCCACCATGGTGCGCCACGCGGCCACCGAGGCCCTGGGCGACGCTACCCCACCCACCGCTCGTCGCTGGAGCCTCTGGCTCGCCGCAGCGGTGCTTTTGACGGGCACCGCGGCCGCCGCAGCGTATTGGGCCAGCCGCCATGCCCGTGAGCAAGCCGCGACACATGCCCGGCTTGCTGCCCCCACGCCCCAGATCCCCCCTCGCACCACCAAGCCGACGGATGCACCCAAGTCGACCACCGCTTGGCAGCCCTTCGCCAACGAAGCCGAGGCCTGGCAGGCGCTGACCCCAGCCTGGGGCTGGACGCCGAGCGACGACGGCACCCCGGTGTGCGAGCAAGCCTCAGCCCACACGCAGCGCTGTTGGCGCAGCCGACTGAGCCTGGCCGAGCTGCGCCGCCTGGACCGCCCCGGCCTGATCACCCTGAATGCCGACGAAGGGAGCGCCCCCGTGCACGCCCTGCTGGTGGGCTTGCGGCCCCAAGAGGCGGTGCTGCGCGGCCCGAAGGGCGAGACCACCTGGCCGCTGGAGACCCTGGCCCGCCAATGGCGTGGCGACTTCGCCACCCTTTGGCGCACGCCCGAGGGCTACCGCGCGCAACTGGGCGAGGACGCACCGCCCGCGCAAGCGCAGTGGCTGGTGCGGCAATTGGCGGTGGCGCAAATCGGCCAGCCCTTGCCGGCCGCCGCCAGCCTGCGCCAACGCATCGCCGCCTTCCAGACCAGCGAAGGCCTGCCGGCCGACGGCCGCGCCGGGCCCCGCACCCTCATGCACCTGAACCGCGCCACCGGGGTGGATGAGCCCCGGCTGAGCGCGGAGGAGCGCCGCTGAATGAGCTACATCCTCGATGCCCTGCGCCGCGCGGAAGCCGAGCGCCAACGCGACCAAGCCGCGGTGCCCCACCTGCACAGCGCTCCGCTGGGCGACGCAGCGCCGTCCCCACCCCACCCTGGCGCAGGCCGGGGCGCGCGCTGGGCCTGGGGCCTGGGCTTGGGGGCGGCGGCGCTGGGTTTGGTGGCAATCGGGGCGTGGTGGGCTGGCCGAGCTGTGCCGGCTCCTGTGCCGGCCCCCTTGCCTCCCCCCGCCCTGGCGGCCCCGGTCCAGCCCCCGCCAGCGCCTGCCGCAGCGCCGAGTCCGGCGGCCATGCCCGCACCGCCCGCCGTCGTCGCGCCCGCGCCGGCCCCGGCAACGGTGGCCATGCCCGTGCCCGCCCCGATACCCGCCCCGGTGCCTGCCCCGGTGCCTGCCGCCGCGGCCACCCGCACCACCGCCGAGCCCCTGCCCTGGCGCCAGCTGCCCGAGGCCACGCGGCAGCGCATCGGCCCCTTGGCGGTGAGCGGCGCCATGCACTCGCCCGACCCGGCCAGCCGCCTGCTGATCGTCAACGGCCAGGTGGCGCGCGAGGGCGACACCCTCGCCCCGGGCGTGGTGCTGCAGGAGATCCAACCGCGCTCGGCGCTGCTGCTGGTGCAAGGACAGCGGGTGCTGCTGTCGTACTGAGCCCCTCCGCCCCTCACCCTGTCAGGGGATGCCCAGCACCTTGTGCGTCTGCACGCTCAGGCGCCAGCGGGGGTGGGCCAGGCAATGGGCGATGGCGGCCTTCGTGTGCTGCCTTTGCAGCAGGCCGTCCATGGGCTGCAGGAAGAAGTGCTGGAAGTCCAGGCCCTCGAAACGCTCGGGCGGGGCCAGGGGCTGCGGGTAGACGAGCTTGAGCTCGTGGCCGGCGGTCAGCACCAGGGGCGCATCGGCCTTGGGGCTGACGCAGATCCAATCCAGGCCCGCCGGGGCCGGCTGCGTGCCGTTGGTCTCCACCGCCACCTCGAAGCCTTGGGCGTGCAAGGCGTCGATGGCGGCCTCGTCCAGCTGCAGCAGGGGTTCGCCGCCGGTGCACACGACGCAAGGCCGACCCTGTTTCAAATCGGGCCAGCGCGCCGCCACGTGGGCGGCCAGGTCTTGCGCGGTGGTGAACTTGCCGCCGCCCTCGCCATCGGTGCCGACGAAATCGGTGTCGCAGAAGTTGCAGACCGCCGTGGCGCGGTCTTGCTCGCGGCCGCTCCACAGGTTGCAGCCGGCAAAGCGCAAGAACACGGCCGGCCGGCCGGCCTGCGCGCCTTCGCCTTGCAGCGTGTAGAAGCATTCTTTGACGGTGTAGGTCATACCGGAATCAACTCGCTGGTGTCGCCCAGGGTGGCGATGGCGCCGCTGCCGCGGGTCTCGAACAGGTCCACGCGGTCGCAGGCCGGCAGCACCGCACGGGCGGCGTCCAGGGCGTGGGCAGCCAAGCTGGCGCAGTCGGTGTCGCTCAGCGCTGGGTCCTGGTGCAGGGGGTGGTGGTCCAGGCGCTTGAACACGGGCTGGAACAGGGCCTTGACGTCGCCGTAGTCCACCGCCCAGCCCAGGCGCTCGTCCAGCGGGGCCTGCAGGTGCAGCCGCAGGGTGAAGGTGTGGCCGTGCACCTGGCCCAGCGGGTGGCCGGCCGGGGCCTGGCGCAACTGCACGGCGCTGTCCAGGCTGAACTCCTTCCAGATGCGGTGCGTGTGCCCATTGAAGTTGGCGCCGCTGCTGCCGGTCTCGAAGACGGTGACCCAGCTCAAGCTGGGCAGCAGCGGCTGCAGGCGCGCCCACAGCCAGGCGGCGATGCGCTCGCTGGTGGGGTTGTCCAGGCCCGGCAGTTCGTTCAGGCAGCGATAGTTCAGCTCGAAGTGCAGCGGCGCCCACAGGGCGTCGAGGTGGTCGTAGTCCACCGCCAGGTCGTCGGCCGCGCCCAGGGTCTGGTTGGCGTGCACGATGACCTCGAAGCCATGCCCGTGCAGGCGGCCGCATTGGTGGCCGGGAGGCACATGGGGCAGCCAGTGGCTGCTCTGAAAACGGTAGCGGCGCCACACGTGGGCCTGACCGTCGGGCATCAGGTCCACGCCGGTGTGCGGCGTGCTGTAAACGCTGACTTGGCCCAGGCCCGGCACGTCGGCCAAGCCGCGCTGCAACCAGCGGGCCAGGTTCTCGTCGGTGGGGTTGGGCAGGTGGTCGTTGAGCAAACTGTGGTCCAGCGGGGCCACGGCGGCCTCCAGGCGCTCGCGCAGCGCGCTGACTTCGGCGCCGGGGAACGGCGCCCAAGCGGGCGGCAGCGCACCGCGCACGCGGGCGAAGTAGCTGTGACCATGCAGGCGGCGGCTGCGATGGCCGGCGGGCAGGGCGGGGATGTGGCAGGCGGCTTCAAAACCAGCGCCGGCGCTGTGCAAAACGGTAGGGGTCACGGGCCGGATTGTCGGCCGAGGGGCCCCGGCCCCCGCACCGGTGCGGGGATGCCCCGAGTCGCCGTGGGCCAGACGGCCGCACTCAGGGCCGAGAATCGCGCGCAACCAAAGGGGGATGACGTGCGTCGATGGGTGCTGGGATGGGGACTGGCGTTGGCGGCTGCGGCCGCCTTGGCCGCGGCCGGTCAGGGCGCCGGCGCCCCCTTGGCCGAGCCCCGCTTCGAGAGCGTGGGCGACGCGACGCAAATCCCCGACGGAGTGGTGTCGTCGATGGCCCTGGACCCCCAAGGCCTGCTGTGGGTGGGCACCAGCGTGGGCTTGCTGCGCTTTGACGGCCACAGCTTCGTGCCGGTGTCGCTGGCGCCGCTGGGCCGCAGCGGCGGTTCGACCTTCGTTCGCACCCTGATGGCGGCGCGCGACGGGCGCATCTGGGTCGGCACCGACGGCCGGCTGCTGGGCGTGTACGACCCGCGCACCGAAACATGGCAGGTGCACCGCCACGACCCCCAACAGCCCGACAGCCTGGGCGGCGTGGTGCGCACCCTGGCCGAGGACGCCCAAGGCCGCGTTTGGGTGGGCAGCAATGGCGGGGGCTTGCAGGTGATGGCCCCCGGCAGCGCACGCTTCGAGCGCTTTGGGCCCGAGCAAGGCCTGCCCGACGCCCGCGTGCAGCACATCGCCATCGGGCCCGATGGCACGGTGTGGGCGGGCACCTGGAGCGGTATCGCCCGCTTGGCGCCTGGCGCCCGCCGGCTCGAGCCCCTGGACCTGGCCGACGGCCTTCGCCTGACGCTGGCCGGCCAAGTGGTGCATGCCATCGCACCCATGCCCGACGGCAGCCTGTGGATCGGCACGCAGGAAGGGGAGTTGTGGCGCGTGGCCGAGGGCCACGCCCTGCAGCTGGACCGCCGGCCCGGCGCTTTGGGCGCGGTTCAGGCCATCACCGCCGTGACCGAAAACGACGTCTGGGTGGGCCGCAGCGCCGGCGTGGAATTGCGCTCCGCGCAAAGCGGCGCGCTGCGGCGCAGCCTGCAACCCCGGGCCAGCCGCCCCTGGGGCCTGGGCGGCGCCGACGTGCGCGCCATCCTGCGCGACCCGGCCGATTTGCTGTGGGTGGCGGGCTACGGCACCGGCCTGCAGCGGGTGAACAACCTGAGCCAAGCCGTGTGGGTGCGCCGCGGCGACGACGACCCGCAAAGCCGCTTGGCCGAGCCCGATGTGCGCAGCCTGCTGGCGCTGCGCGACGGCACGGTCTGGGCCGGGACGAACGACCGCGGCATCGCCTTTTTGGACAGCGAGCTGCGCACGCTGGGCGGCATCGCCCCGGGGCAGCGCAACCTGCCCCCTGGGCGCGTCACGGCCCTGGCGCAAGGGCGAGACGGTCGGCTTTGGGCGGGTGTGGAAACCCACCTGATCGAGTTCGCCCACGCGCGGGCCGAGGGCCAGGTGCTCGAAGTCGGTCGCGGCCGCATCCGGCGCATCCACGAAGACCGCGATGGCCTCCTGTGGGTAGGCACGCAAGATGGCCTGTACCGCCGCGGCCCCGGCAGCACCCGGTTCGAGCGCTTGAGCCACCACGATGGCCGCCCATTGGCCGGCGGCGTGAACGCCCTGGCGCAAACGCCCGACGGCCAGCGCTGGGTGGGCGCCGAAGCCGGGCTGTTCCCCCTGAGCGCCGACGGCCATGCCCTGGCACCCATCGTCTTCGCCGACGGCGCCGGCCTGGTCAGCCCCAACGTCGTGGGCCTGATGACCGGGCGCGACGGCACGCTGTGGGTCGACACCACCGCCGGCCTGCACCGCCTGCGCCAGTGGGACGGCCGCGCGGCCACCCTGGAGCACCTGGGCGAGCGCGCCGGCGCCGGCAGCGACGCCTACGGCGCCAACCTGCTGGAAGATGCGCGCGGCCGGCTGTGGACGCACCGCGCCGTGTTCGACCCCGCCGAGGGCCGCGGCCGCCCGCTGGGCACGGCCGATGGCGTGGACATCGGCTCCGCCTGGTTCCGTGCCTACACGCAGATGAGCGACGGCCGCATGCTGTTCGGCGGCAGTCGCGGCATCCTGGTGGTGCAGCCGGAGGCCTTCCGCTTCACGCCCTTTGCACCCACCGTGGTGCCCACGGCGCTGCGCATCGGCTCGCGCGACGTGCCGCTGGCGCGCCTGCAACCCCGGCTGGTGCTGGCGCCGGACGAACGCAGCTTCAGCCTGGAGTACGTGGCCACCGACTTGAGCGACCCCATGCGCAACCGCTACCGGCACCGGCTGCTGGGCATGGACACCGATTGGGTTGAGAGCCGCAGCCGCCAGCGCCTGGCCAGCTATGGCGGTTTGCCGCCCGGCCGCTACACGCTGGAGGTGCAGGGCAGCAACCGACATGGTGAATGGAGCCCGCAAACGCTGCGCGTGGAGCTGTTGGTGCGCCCCGCGTGGTGGCAGGCTTGGTGGGGCCGGCTGCTCATCCTCGTCGGCCTGCTGTTGGCGGGCTGGGGCGCGGCGCATTGGCGCACGCGGTTGCTGCGCCGCCGTCAAGCCGAATTGCAGCGGCAAATCGCCATCGCCACGCACGCGCTGGAGGCCAAGAGCCGCGCGCTGGAAGAGTCGGCCCTGACGGACCCGCTCACCGGCCTGCACAACCGTCGCTTCGCGCTGCAACGGCTGGACGACGACCAGCGCCTGGCGCGCCGCCACATCGAAGAGGCACTGAAACGCGGCGAAGCGCCGCCGAGCGACGCTGACTTGTCGTTCGTCATGATCGACCTCGACCACTTCAAGCGCATCAACGACGAGCTGGGCCACGCCGCCGGCGACGCGGTGCTGGTGCAAATGCGTCCGCGGCTGCAGAAGGTTTTCCGGGAATCGGATTACCTGGTGCGCTGGGGCGGCGAAGAGTTCCTGGTGGTGGCCCGCGGCACCTCGCGCGACGGCCTGGCCGAGCTGGCCGAGCGCGCGCGCTGCATCGTGGCCGACGAGCCTTTCACCATCCCTGGCGGAGAACCACTGCGCGTGACCTGCTCGATCGGCTTCGCCTGCTACCCGCTGGACCCCGAACACCCCCGCGAAGCGACCTGGTCGGCCGTGCTGGCCGTGGCCGACGCTGCGCTGTACGCCGCCAAGCGCGAGGGCCGCAACCGCTGGGTGGGCGTGGTGCAAGGGCGTGGGGCGCCCTTCGCCATCGCCCAGTCGCTGCACAGCGACCTCGCCTGCGAAGCCCGCGTGCTGCGCAGCCCACCCGGTTGAACCCTGGCTCAGTGCGGGCAGAATCGCCCGCAGCCATGGCGTCGTGGGGTGTCGATTGCGCGTGTGGAAAACGGCCCGTTTCAGGGCCTGGTGCTGGACGGTTGTGTGGGGCGGGCTCGGCCTGCTCGGGAACAACGCCGTCTGCGCGACGCCCCCCGTGGCCGTGCCACCCGAGCCCCACTTCGAGAGCCTGAACGACCCCGCTGCCATCCCTGACGGCGTGGTCTCTGACCTGGTTCAAGACCCCCAAGGCATGTTGTGGTTGGGCACCAGCCAAGGCCTGATGCGCTTCGACGGGATCACCTTCACCCCCATTCCATTGGTGACGCCAGGTCGCGGCCAAAGCCGCATCAGCTTCATCCGCACGATGCTGGCGGCCCGCGACGGACGCATCTGGATCGGCACCGAGAGCGAAGGCTTGGCCGTTTACGACCCGCGCACCGAACGATGGACGCTGTACACGCACCAACCCCTTCAACCTGAGCAAAGTCTGGCGCGCGGCGTCGTCCGCAGCTTGGCCGAAGACCTGAGCGGACGGATCTGGGTGGGCACGATCGGCGGCGGTCTGCAGGTGCTGGACCTCACGACGCAACGCTTTCGACGCTACACGGCGGCCGACGGCCTGCCAGACCAACGCGTGCAGCACCTGAGCGTGGACGGCGACGGCACGCTGTGGGTGGGCACCTGGAACGGCGTGGTCGTGCTGCCACGGGGGGCCACGCGCTTGGAGTCTCCACGCCGGAGCGATGGCAGCGAGCTGCGCTTGAGCGGCGAGGTGGTGTTGTCCGTGTCGCCCATGCCCGACGGCAGCCATTGGGTCGGCACTCAGAGCGGGAGCCTGTGGCGCATCCGGCGCGAGGGCGGCCCCCCCGAGCGGCTCGACGCCAACCTGCAACCCAACCCGCTGGGGGCGGTGCAGGCGATCACCGCGGCCAACGAGCAACAAGTGTGGGTGGGGCGGGCCGGTGGCATCGAGCTGCGCGACCCGGCCAGCGGTCAGTTGCTGCGTGCCCTGCGCCCGAGCATCGCCCGTCCGTGGGGCCTGGCCGGCGCCGACATCCGGGCTTTGGTGCGCAGCCCCAACCAGGTGCTGTGGGTGGCCGGCTACGGCAGCGGCCTGCAGCGGGTCAACAACCTGGATGGCGCCATCCACGTGCGCCGGCCCGACGAGGACCCGCGCAGCGCCTTGTCGCGGCCCGATGTGCGCAGCCTGCTGGCGCTGCGCGACGGCACGATCTGGGCGGGCACCAGCGATGGCGGCATCGCCATCTTGAACTCGCAGTTGCGCACGATCGGCGGCATCGCGCCCGGCAGCCAGGGTTTGGGTTACGGGCGAGTGGCTGCCCTGGCCCAGGGGCCAGACGGGCGCGTGTGGGTGGGCATCGAGGACCGGGTGCTGATGTTCCGGCATGCCAAAGCGCAGGCCAAGGTTTACGAATTCGGTCGAGGCCGCATGCGTCGACTGCTGGCCGACCGCGAGGGCGCGGTGTGGGCGGCCACCCAAGACGGGCTGTACCACTTGGCCCCGGGCGATGCGCGCTTCCAGCGTGTGGAGCACCACGACGGTCGGCCTCTGCAAGGCGACGTGAACGCCGTGGTGCAAAACCCCGATGGCAGCCTGTGGGTGGGGGCTGAAGCGGGTTTGCTGCCCATCGCGGCCGGTTCGCGGGTGTTCGGCCCCATCGCCTTCGCGCCCGAGGCCGGACTGGCCAGCGGCACGGTGCTGGGCCTGCTCATCGACCGCGCCGGACGCCTGTGGGTGGACACCACCGCAGGCCTGCATCGCCTGAGGCAGTGGGACGGTCGCCGGGCCGCGCTGGATTACGTCGGTCAACACATCGCCCGCAGCCACAACACGCGGCCCCACGCATTCGGCGCCAACCTGCTGGAGGACGAAGCCGGGCACATCTGGACGCAACGCGGCGTCTACGACCCCCGCGACCAACGCTTGCAGTTGCTCTCCGGAGCCGACGGCGTGGACCTGGGCACGCCCTGGTTCCGCTCTTACACCCAAACGACCGACGGCCGTCTGCTGTTCGGCGGCACCAAGGGCATTTTGGTGATCCAGCCGTCGGCTTTCCGGGCGTCCCGCTTCATGCCAGCGGTCGTGGCCACGGGGCTGAGCATCGGGTCGCAGGCGGTGCCCTTGTCGCGCCTGCACCCCTCGCTGGTGCTGGCGCCGAACGAAGGCGGCTTCACGATCGAATTCGCGGCGCTGGACCTCAGCGAGCCCGCGCGCAACCGCTACCGCTACCGCTTGGTGGGCCACAACGACGAGTGGACCGAAACCAGCAGCCGGCGGCGACAAGCCAGCTACGCCGGGCTGGCACCCGGCCGCTACGCCCTGGAAGTGGAGGGCAGCAACCGACACGGCGACTGGAGCCCCAAGCGCTTGAGCGTCGCGGTGGAGGTGCAGCCCCGCTGGTGGCAATCGTGGTGGGGGTTGTTGCTGGCGCTCGGGGCCCTGAGCCTGGCGGTGGGCGGCGTGTCCCACTGGCGCACGCGTTTGCTGCTGCGGCGCCAGGCCGAGTTGGAGCAGCGCGTGGACGAGGCAACGCAAGCCCTGCAGGCCAAGTCGCGGGAGCTGGAGGAGTCGGCGCTGAGCGACCCGCTCACCGGGTTGCGCAACCGGCGCTTCATCGTGCAGCGCATGGATGACGACCTGCGCCTCGTCCGGCGCCAGTTCGAGGAGGCCCTGCGTCGCGGCGCGCCCCCGCCCGCCGACGCCGACCTGTCCTTCTTGATGATCGACGTCGACCACTTCAAGCGCATCAACGACGAACACGGTCACCCGGCGGGCGACGCCGTGCTGGTGCAAATGCGCGGACGCCTGCAGGAGGTGTTTCGCGAGTCGGACTACTTGGTGCGTTGGGGGGGCGAAGAGTTCCTGGTGGTGGCTCGGGGCACCTCGCGGGACAGCCTGCCCGAGCTGGCCGAGCGCGCGCGCCGCGCCGTCGCGCAACGGGCCTTCGCGTTGCCGAGCGGGCAAGACCTGTCGGTGCACTGCTCCATCGGCTTCGCCTGCTTCCCGCTGAACCCGGCGCAGCCTCGCGCCGAGCATTGGTCCGAGGCCGTGGCGCTGGCCGATGCCGCGCTGTATGCGGCCAAACGCGAGGGCCGCAACCGCTGGGTGGGCGTGCTGACGGCGCAGATGGCTCACCCCGCCGAGCTGATCGCCGCGCTCAACGCCGGACTGCCCGAGCCCCGCATGCACCTCGTGCGCGGCGGCCCGGACCGCAGCACACCGCCCGCCCCGTAAGCCCCCGGCGCCCGACAGGGCCAAGGCCTTTTGGGCATCATCGGCGCCTCGCCCGAACCCCAGAAACATCCATGCGCCGTTTGCTCCCCATCGCATTCGTCCTGGCGGCCAGCGCCGCCCTGGCCCAAGCCCCCAAGACCTTTGACACCGTGGCCTCCGGCTTCGAACGCCCCTGGGCGGTGGCCTTCCTGCCCGGCGGCGAGTTCCTGGTGACCGAAAAACCCGGCGCTTTGCGCTGGGTCAGTGCGCAGGGGCGCATCTCGGCGCCGCTCAGTGGCCTGCCGGCGGTGGAGTTCGCCGGCCAAGGTGGGCTGTTGGATGTGGTGGTGGACCGAGACTTCGAGCGCACGCGGGCGCTGTCGTTGTGCTTCACCGAGCCCGGCATCGGGGCCGACAAGGGCAAGAACGGCACGGCATTGGCCCGCGCCACCCTCAAGGCCGACCGCTCGGGCCTGGAGAACGTGCAGGTCGTGTTCCGCCAAGCGCCCAAGCTGGCCGGGCGCCATCACTACGGTTGCCGCATCGTCGAAAGCGCCGACGGGCAAACCCTGTTCCTCACGCTGGGCGAGCGATACAGCGGCATGAAGCAGGCGCAAACCCTGGACAACCACCTGGGCAAGGTGGTGCGCGTGCGCAAGGACGGCAGCGCGCCCGCCGACAACCCCTTCGCCCAAACCGCCGGGGCGCGCCCCGAAATCTATTCCCTGGGCCACCGCAACCCCCAAGGCGCGCTGCTGGACGCCGACGGCCGGCTCTGGGTGCACGAACACGGCCCGCAAGGCGGCGACGAAATCAACCTCGTGCGCCCCGGCGTGAACTACGGCTGGCCCGTCATCACCCATGGCAAGGACTACGGCGGCGGCAAGATCGGCGACGGCATCACCCACCAAGACGGGCTCGAACAGCCCGTGTGGCACTGGACCCCATCCATTGCGCCCTCGGGCTTCGCGCACATCACCAGCCCAGCCTACGGCCAAGCCTGGCAGGGCAGCTTCGTCGTCGGCTCGCTGAAGTTCCGCCAACTGCAGCGCGTGGTGCTCCAGGACGGGCGGCTCGTCGGCCAGCCCCAAGTTTTTGCCGACGACATCGGTCGCGTGCGCGACGTTCGCCAGGGCCCCGACGGCCTGCTCTACGTGCTCACCGAGGACGAGCCCGGCCGCCTGCTGCGGCTCCGAGCGGCGCCTTGAAGCCCAGGCCGTGATCGGGGCGCTGCTGCTGGCGGCGGCCGAGGCCACCGCGCTGCCGCCGGTCATCGTCACCGGAGGCCTGCGCAACGCCCCGGTGCTGGACGCCCCCAGCGCTGTGGGCGTGCTGCACGCCGACGCCCTTCAGCGCAGCGGCCCCGGCGCCCAGCTCAGCGAATCGCTCTCCCGCCTGCCTGGGGTGTGGGCCGCCGACCGCGGCAACGCCGCCCAAGACCTCCAGCTCAGCGTGCGCGGCTTCGGCGCCCGCGCCAGCTTTGGCGTGCGGGGCTTGCGCCTGTTCGTGGACGGCCTGCCCGCCACCGCGCCCGACGGCAGCGGCGCCGTGGGTCACTTTCCTTTGGACGCCGCGGAGCAGCTGGACCTGCTGCGAGGCCCCTTCAGCGCGCTGCACGGCGTGCACAGCGGCGGCGTGCTGAGCCTGCGCACCCGCGCGCCTCAGCCGGGTCCCACGCGCTGGCAGGCCGACGCCTGGGCCCAAAGCGACGACCAACAACAGCTGCGCCGGCAGGCCGAAGGCGGCGCGCAAGGCTCGCCCTGGCGCCTGGGCCTGGCCCACTGGCGCAGCGCCGGCCAGCGCCCGCAGTCGAAGGCCGAGCGCAGCCTGCTGGACGCCCGCTGGGACTGGGCGCCCGGCTGGAGCCTGCGGGCCAACCTGCACAGCCAGCCCGCGCAAGACCCCCTGGGCCTGACCCGCGCCCAGTGGCAGGCCGAGCCCCAAGGCACCGCCCCCAACGCGCTCGCCTTCAACAGCCGCAAAACCCTGCAACAACAACAGCTCGGCATGGCGGGGAGCTGGGGCCCGAGTGGCGAGTGGCAACTGCGCGCCTGGGCCTCGGCCCGGCAGGTGCAGCAGTGGCAGGCCCTGCCCGTGAGCACCCAAGCACCACCCGCCCACCCCGGCGGCGTCATCGACCTGGACCGCCGCCAACTCGGCGTCGACCTGCGCCACAACGGCCCCCAAGGCACGGTCGGCCTCCAACTGGACGCTCAAGACGAACAACGCCGCGGCTTTGAAAGCTTCATCGGCCCCACGCTGGGCGTGACGGGCGCCCTGCGGCGCGACGAGCGCAACCGCGCGCTCAGCACCGAGCTCTACGCTCAAAGTGAGCACCGGCTCACCGACGACATCAGCCTGCACGCCGGCCTGCGCCTGGGCCAGCTGCGCGTGACCAGCGCCGATCGTTTCCTCAGCAACGGCGACGACGGCGGCCGCCAAAGCACGCCCACCGCGCTGCCGGCGCTCGGCCTGGTGGGCCCCCTCGGCAGCCGCAGCCGCTGGTTCGTCAGCCTGGGCCAAGCCCGCGAAACCCCCACCCTGGCCGAACTGGCCTACCGGCCCGACGGCAGCGCCGGCCTCAACACCGGCCTGCGACCCCAGCGCAGCCGCCAGGCCGAGGCTGGGCTCAAGCGCCGGCAAGGCGCCTGGGCGGCGGAGCTGGTGGCCTTTGCCGCTCACACCACCGACGAAATCGTCAGCGCCCGCAACAGCGGCGGCCGCGCTGCCTTCGCCAACGCCGGCCGCACCCGCCGTCACGGCTTGGAGCTCCAGGCCCAGGGCCCGCTCCAGCCGGGCTGGCGCTGGTCGCTGGCCGCCACCGCCCTCAGCGCCCGCGTGCGCCAGCCCTACGCCGTGTGCGGTGCGCCGCCCTGCGCCAGCGCCACGCTCGCCGTGCCAGTCGGCGCCCGCCTGCCGGGGGTGCCGGCACGCGCCCTGCGCCTGGACCTGGAAAGCCCCGGCGACGCGCCCTGGCAATGGGGCCTCACCGCCAGCGGCCGCAGCCGCCTGTGGGTGGACGAACGCAACACCGATGCCGCTGCCGGCACCGTCTTGCTCGCCGCCTGGGCCCGCTGGCGGCTCGAGCCCCGCAGCACGCTCACCCTGCGGGTCGACAATGCCGCCGGCCGCCCGCATGCGGCCAGCGTCATCGTCAACGAGGCCAACGGCCGCTTCTTCGAGCCCGGCCCTGGTCGCCGCCTCAGCCTGCAGCTGCAGCACCGCCTGTCGCCATGAACGTCCTGCTTGCCGACCGCATCGCCCCCACGCCCTGGCGCAACGGCGGGGGCGAAACCCGCGAACTCTTCGTCCACCCCCAAGGGGCCGACACCCACTGGTGCGTGCGCTTGAGCTTGGCCGACATTCGGCAAGACGGGCCCTTCAGCGCCTTCCCAGGGGTCACCCGCCACTTTGCCGTGCTTGAAGGCGCCGGCGTGGTGCTGACCCTGAACGGCCGCGACCACACCCTCACTCCCGACAGCGACCCCCTGACCTTCGACGGCGCGCTCGCGCCGGCCTGCCGCCTGATCAACGGCCCCACCCGCGACCTCAACCTCATGCTGCAGGGCGACGCCCAAGGCGCCTTGTTGCGGGCCGAACCCGAGCAAGCCTGGCACGACCCCCACCCCAGGCGGGCCCTCTTCGTCAGCGAACCCGGCGTGCTCCTGCACGCCAGCGGGGAGGCCCTGCCGCTGGCGGCCCGCAGCCTGGTCACCGACCTGCCATCGGGCCCCTGGCGCTGGTTGCCCAGCGCCACCGGCCCTGCCTACTGGGTGGCGGTGGCCGAGCCCTCGCTGCAAAGCCGCTGGGGAGGGAGCCGATAACAAAGTCTTGATCTTGCGGTCAATGTCTTGAACGACTTGCCAGATGGTCGCACTGGCACGATGTCAATGCCTTGAACAGCCAGCGCTCAGCTGACCCAGCCTGCGACCCTGTGGCCACCTAGCCAGTGGCTGCTGTGCAGCGTTTGCGGCCATTCGCATCCTGCAACCGAATGAACACTGCTGTTCAGTCAGCAGTCATAGGCTGACCTGGCACCGGCCCCTCACCAATGACTGAAATTGAGGGCACTGCGGTCAGCCAGCCTTGCGGGTCGAGCGCGGCTTACCCGGTGAATTTCTGAGCGAAGACCCATCTTTGCGCCTTGCCGCCAGGGCAAGTCGCGCAAGATGGGCCTCACTCTTGACTCGGTTACGCCAGTCCGCTCACAGCGAGGCCTTGATGGCGTCGGCTGCCTTCTTCTTGATTGCCAGCAGAGAAAGTCTGCACCGCCGGAACGTCAAACGCCGCCATGGCCTGAACGAGTCCTGCCACTTGCGCATCCGTCAGCACCGAAGCGTCGCTGAACTTGAAGCGCTCCACTTTGTGCTGATTGCCCAAGAACCAGTTCTCCATCGTCATCACGTCTGCAGTGCCGTTGATGCGGATTTCCAGCGCATTGGCATTGCGCACAAAGCGAACATCGCTTTGCAGCACATTGCTACCGAACTCCACCCAGTCCAGCACATTGGCTGCTGTGTCGTTTTCGCTGATGCGATCCAAACCACTGCCACGCCCGAAGCGGTAGGTGTCGCCACCAGTGCCGCCAATCAAACTGTCGTTGCCAGCACCGCCATCCAGAGTGTCGGCACCGTCGCCGCCGTTGAAGGTGTTGTTGCCACTGTTTCCAGTCAAACGGTTGGCCAGCGCATTGCCCGTACCGTTTAAGGCCCCAGTGCCCTGAAGACTCAAGTTCTCCAAGTTCGCGCCCAGCGTCCAGGTCACATCAGAAAGCACGGTGTCGGTACCCTCGTTCGCCGCTTCGTTGATGACGTCGTCAGCTTGATTCACACGGTAGGTGTCGTTGCCAGTACCGCCGACCAAAGAGTCCTTGCCTAAACCACCATCCAAGGTGTCGTCACCGGCACCGCCCGTCAAGGTGTTTGCACCGCTGTTACCGGTCAAGATGTTTGCTAACGCATTACCCGTGCCGTTCAAGGCGCCAGTGCCTTGAAGGCTCAGGTTCTCCAAGTTTGCGCCCAGCGTCCAGGTCACATCAGAGAGCACGGTGTCAGTGCCCTCGTTAGCGGCTTCGGTGATGACATCGTCAGCTTGGTTCACGCGGTAGGTGTCGTTGCCAGTACCGCCCACCAGTGAGTCCTTACCGAGACCACCATCCAAGGTGTCGTCACCTGCACCGCCCGTGAGCCTGTTGGCACCACTGTTGCCGGTCAATGTGTTGGCCAGGGCATTGCCTGTGCCATTCACCGCGCCCGTGCCGGTCAATACCAACCTTTCGACTTCCGCACCCAGCGTGTAAGTGATGCCGGTCTCCACAGTGTCGATGCCGCCATTGGCTGCTTCGGTCACCACGTCGCCCGCAACATCCACCACATAGGTGTCATTGCCTGCGCCGCCCGCCATGGAGTCAATGCCAGCGCCGCCATTCAGACGGTTGTTGCCAATGTTGCCGGTCAAGGTGTTCGCGAGGCCGTTGCCCGTGCCGTTCACCTCCGCCGTGCCGGTCAGCACCAAGCGCTCGACTTCCGCGCCCAAGGTATAGCTGATGCCAGTCTCCACGGTATCAATGCCGCCATTGGCGGCCTCGGTCACCACGTCACCCACAACATCCACCACATAGGTGTCGTCACCCGCGCCGCCCACCAGAGTGTCGATGCCCAAGCCACCATCCAGTCGGTTGCTGCCGCTGTTGCCGGTCAGCGTGTTGGCCAGGGCGTTCCCGGTCCCGTTGATGGGACCCGTGCCCATGAGCGTCAGGCTCTCCACTTCAGCGCCCAGCGTGTAGCTGACCGAAGCTTCTACCTTGTCGGCGCCGCCGCCCGCAAGCTCGGTCACCACATCACCCGCGTTGTCCACCACATAGACGTCGTTGCCCGCACCGCCCGTCATCGTGTCCAGGCCCGCGCCACCATCAATGCGGTTCGCTCCGGCGTTGCCCACCAAGGTGTTGTTCAAGGCGTTGCCGGTTGCGTTCAGGGCGTTCGACCCGGTCAACGTCAGCCGTTCGATGTTGCTCGACAGCGTGTACGAGGCCGACGCACTCACGCTGTCGATGCCCTCGTTCAACGCTTCGGTGATGACATCGCTGCTTGAATCGACGACATAGCTGTCGTCGCCAGTGCCACCGATCAGGGTGTCAATGCCAGCCCCGCCATCTAGGGTGTCATTGCCGGCATTGCCTCGCAGCGTGTTCGCCCCTGCGTTGCCCACCAACACGTTGGTCAACTCATTGCCAGTGCCGGTGGTGTTCAACGTACCTGTGAGGGTGAGGTTTTCGACCCAGGTGGGCAGCACGTAGCTGACGGTCGAAGAGACCGAGTCGGTGCCTTGACCCTCTTCCTCGTACACGTCATCGCCCGATACCTGCCCGAACTGGTCGAAGACCTGAACCGCATCCACCATGTAGCTGTCGTCTCCCAACCCACCGGCCATGTAATCGGCTCCAGTTCCGCCGTTCAGCACGTTGTTGCCAGCATTGCCGTATAGCTGGTTGTTCAAGCCGTTGCCGGTGCCATTGATGTTGGCGCTGCCCGTCAACTCCAGGGCCTCCACGTTGCTGGGCAGTGTGTAGGTTGCGGAGCTTTGCACCGAGTCCCAATCGCCTTCCCCAGCGTTTTCGACCACCACGTCGGTGCTCGCGTCGACGATGAAGACGTCGTTGCCCGTACCGCCCACCAAGCGGTCTGTACCCGCGCCGCCGTCCAGGGTGTCATTGCCAGCAGCGCCACTCAGGGTGTCGTTGCCCTCCAGACCCAGAAGGCGGTCGTTTCCTGCGCTTCCCACCAGGTTATCAGCGGTCGCTGTTCCACGAATGGTTGACATCTTCTCGATCAAAAAGTCTCGCGACCAGATGGTGCCGTCTGCAAACCGAACCTGCCCGAAAGGACTGTTCCACACCATGAACCGAACCATGAGGATGGAGTCCGTCGTGCCGTTGATGCTCAGGCGTACGTCTTCGCTTGAACCGATCCTTTGTAGGGTGATGTCGTCCGCATAGATGCCGGCACCAAGTTCAATCGTCGCAATGCCAGCATGCACGGTATCGGCACCGTCACCGCGGCCAAACCGGATCACATCCGGTCCGCCGATCCAGCTGTCATATGTGTCGTCGCCCGCACCGCCCTGCAGTGTGTCAGCGCCCTCTCCTCCCCGAAGGGTGTCGCTCCCTTCATCACCGATGACGAGGTCATCGCCTTCCCCGCCATCTACAACATCGTTACCGCCAGCACCGGAAAGGGTGTCGTTGCCCAGTTCGCCCAAGAGGTAGTCATTGCCCAGGCCGCCTTGGATGTTGTCATCGCCGTCGCCGCCAAAGATCAGATCGCTGTTGTCGCCGCCCATGATCGTGTCGCGACCGGTGCCACCAGACAGCTGCTGGTACACATGTTCCGCACCGCCGGCTTTGCCATCAATGAAGTCGTCTCCAGCGCCGCCTTCGATGGTGTCTCGGCCGCTGCCACCGATCAACGTGTCGTTGCCGTCGCCACCGTAGATGGCATTCAACCCCTCGCCACCGTCGAGATGGTCATCTCCACCGAAGCCTTGCAGAGTGTCATCTCCACCAAGAGAAGCCAACGTGTCGGCAGCATTGGTTCCGACCAGGAAATCTGCGTCGGCCGTGCCTCGATTGCCATTGGCTTGGCTCCTGGCAAGCGCGGCCATAGCAGCGGGGTTCAAGCTGCTGCCATCCTCAAGTGTCAGCAGAAAGTTGAATCGCCCCTCCACGATCGTCAACTTGTCCGCTCCAGGGCCGAAGCTCACGACCAACCCGTTGCCGTCCGCTACCACGGAGATGTCGGCGAACAACCAGCCTCGCACCTGAATGTTGGTTTGACGGTTGTTGACGATGACATCGGCCCCATCGCCCCGATCGAACTGCACGATCGCACTGTTTTGGCTGATGTGCCAGTCGACTTGGATGGTGTCATTGCCCAGGCCACCCACGAGCACGTCGCCGCCGCCGCGCGAAACCAACACGTCATTGCCTGCGCCACCACGCAAGGTGTCGGACTGCGCCGAAACACCTGGCGATGCCAAGAACTCGTCGTGCGTGTTGAAGATGTCCTTGCTCAGCGGCAGTACTTGGTCCGACAGGTAATCATCTCCGTCTCCAGCGTCGACTGTGCTGTGCTGGCCGCTACCGGACAAAGAGTCGTTACCGAGCCCGCCCAACACCGTGGACGCACCCATGTTGCTCGCCAGTCCCAAACCCTCAACGTTTGCAATATCACCGACGCGATAGACGCCAACTTGACCGATGCTCAAGGTGACGAAGTCATTGCCGCCGTTAAGTGACTCTTCTACGAAGTCCCCTTGACCTAGGACATAGCTGTCATTGCCGTCGCCTCCAACGAGTCGGTTCGCACCGGTGTTGGTCGAGCCATCCAGTAAGTTCGCTCCGACATTGCCTCGACCGTCGATTGCGTTGCTGCCAACCAAACGGAGGTTTTCAAAGCCGATACCGAGGGTCCAACTGACACTCGATTCAACCGTATCCAGCGCCGTAGACCAATTCGAAAGCAACACGTCGCCCGTGTTGTCAACCTTGTAGTAGTTGTTTTTCTTGCCGCCAATCAAGGTATCGGCACCGGCGCCGCCGTCAAGCATCACGAAGTTGGTGATGGCGGAAGCGTTGATTGCGTTGCTTCCTGAATTCCCAACAAAGGAATCTCGGACGTAGAACCCGTCAATGACCCGGAAGCGGTAAGAAGGCTCAAGATCAAGGTTCTCGACGTTACTCGGCAACGTATACAAGTTCGTATTGATCAGAACGGTGTCCGTGCCTTCATCTGACAACTCGACGACTACGACTAGCGAAGGCGTGCTCACTGTGTTGTAGCCAGCGTTGCGCCTAATGTCGTAGTAGTCGTCTCCCTTGCCACCCAGCAGGGTGTCTGCCCCATCGCGGCTGGCCAATCGATTGCTCGCATCGTTGCCAACGATCCGGTTGCTCAGCTCGTTGCCATACCCATCAACAGCGAGCACGCCTGTGAGCGTCAGGTCCTCCACGTTGGGCGGCAAGAACCAAGTGAACGAGGATTCGATGCGATCGCGCCCTTGATTGGCAGCTTCCGTCACCGTGTCGTTGGGGTGATCGACCACGAACACGTCATCTGCAGCCGTTCCCACCATGGCGTTCTGCACGCTGGTGTTGGAGATGCGCGAGTTGATCGCTGCTGCATCCCACACGGTGCCGTCTTGGAACGAGATCTGGTCTACCGTGTTGGTGGACGCTGCGAAGTGGTTGAGCACGCGCACGTGCCCTGCAGTGGGGCCGTACGCTACGTAGAGGTCGTTGCCGTAGCGCATCAACTGCACTTGAGCCGGGGTGATCCCCGCGCCGAACGCAATTCGGTCGTTGCCGGACAGCTCCGTGATGGTGTCCACACCGCTGTCGAGGGACACCACGTACACGTCATCGCCAGCACCGCCGAACAGGCTGTCGTTGCCCTGTCCGCCCTCCAAGGTGTCGTTGGCCGTGTCGTACGCGTAGTTGGTGCTGTCGTCGCCCCAAATCACGTCGGCACCCGCGCCACCCGCCACGTAATCGTGACCACTGGCCCCGAACAAGGAGTCGTTGCCTTCGCCCCCATCCAAGGAGTCATTGCCGCCATACGCATTGATCGTGTCGTTGCCGCCGAGGCTGTTGATGGTCTCTGCCCAGTTGAACCCCGTGAGGCTGTCCGCGCCCTCGGTCAACCCAGCGGACCTTGCCCGGTCGGCCAAGGACGCCCCGACCCAAACTGTTCCGTCTTGGAACCGAAGATCGATCTTGGAGTTGGTGGGGGTCGTCACGGCCTGTCGCAGCACCACGGTGCCGTTGCCCACCGTAAGGCGCAAGTTGCCCGCACCGTCATGCACCATTCGCAGGTTGGACGGAGTGATGCCTTGCGGCAGCACCAAGGCGTTGGCGCCGTCCAAGTCGTGGATCGTGACTTCGCCCGTGACCGGGAAAACCGACAGCTCAAAGGTGTCGTTGCCGGCGCCACCAGACATCGACTCGCCATCGATCAGTCGGTCGTCGCCGTCACCACCGTCCAAGTTGTCACTGCCCGTGCCGCCATCGAGCACGTCGTTACCAGCGGCGCCATAAAGGTTGTCATTGCCCGCTCCGCCATACACCGTGTCTTGCCCGGCTTGGGCGTAAACGGTGTCGCTTCCGCCTTGGGCATTGATCAAGTCGGCGCCCGGGTTGCCAAAGATGGTTTCCGAGGCATCGGTTCCGGTGAGGGCGAGGAAGACTCTGTTTGCGATCTCGGCCTGGTTCCAAACCGTCCCGTCTGCAAAGCGAAGTGCCTCGATGGACTTTCCATCGAAGTGACCGGTCACCGTGAGCTGCTCCAACCCGTCGCGGTTGCGCACCACCAGATCATTGCCAGCGCGGGTGATCACCACGTTGGCAGGGGTCAAGGCCGAGCCCAGTTGCACGGTATCGACCTCGCCGTTGACGGTGTTGGTTTCAACGATGACGTCTGAGCCGTCGGTCGAATCCCACTCGTAGGTATCCGACCCCAAGCCGCCGATCAATTGATCGGCGCCAGCCTGGCCGCCCAAAGTGTCGTTGCCTTCCCCACCTTGCAGCGTGTCCGCGCCTTGGCCACCCCGAAGCAGGTCCGCCCCCAAGCCGCCCACGAGCAGGTTTGCGCCGTCGTTGCCGCGCAGCGTGTCGTCGCCTGCGCCACCAGTTGCGTTCTCGATGTGGGTGCCAAAGCCGATGAAGGCTTGGTCGGCGCTCAAGATGCTCGCCTGTTTGGCGCCACGGTAGATCCAAGAACCGGGCGTCAGGTCGACGGAAACCGCCTGGGTCTCCGCGCTGGCATCGAACAGGTCCGTGCCGCCACTGTCTTGAATCCAGCGAGGCCCGAAGGTGTGGGTGGTGTTGCCCGCGCCCACGCTCTGCGGCACGCCGAAGTGGTACTGCAGCGCCGCGATGTCAAATGCCGCCAACCCCGTGGCGGGAGCGCCGGATCGGGTGTACGACATGACTGAGTTGGCCGTGCTGTTCTCGGCAACCGGCAGCATGGGCATCTCGAAAGGATGCTTCAGACCCAACACGTGTCCGATCTCGTGGAGCAGCACCTCAAACCCCTCGGTGCCCACCGCCAAGGTGCGGCGGGTTTCGGTTTGGCCGAACTCGTTCGTGCGCGTGGCCGAGTAAAGGTCGCTGTTGAGGTGAACCTCGCCCGTTCCAGGGTTGGCGTAGCCCGCAAACCCCCCCATGCTCTCCGACATGAGGTCGTCCATGTGGAAGCTCAGGTCGGCGTCGGCGCCGTCGGCCAATTCCACGAACGAGAGATCGAGCACATCGCTGAAACGCGAAAGCGCCTCGCGCACGGCCTGCTTCTGGGCGTCTGTGTACAGGTAGAACCCCGTGACCGCCGGATCGGTGGACGTTGCAAACGAATAGGTCAGGGTCTTCTTGCCATGCGCCCGCACTTCTTCGCGTGACAGCAGCGCGTTCACAAAGTACAGCGACTCCAGCGACTGGTACGGATCGACGGGCAACTCGCTGGTTGTTGGTGCCGGTGCACGCGCCAAGATGTCACTGGTGCCCCAAACCGTGCCGTCTTCAAACCGAATCTCAGCAATCCGCGCCTGCGCGTCGCCTTGGTCAATGGCCTGCGCCCCACTGCCTTGGTAGCCCAGTCCGAACGCGTCCGTGCCGTAGTAACCGGACACACGAACCTGATCGGTGGTGCCGTAATTGATCAGCAGATCGGAGCCTTCACGGACCAGCGAACGAACTTCACTGCTACCGAACTTGAAAACAATCGCGTTGCGAGAGCCATCACCCCCGTTGTCACTGATCAAGTCTTGGCCATCGCCGACTGAGAAGACGTAGGTGTCGCTGAAGGCGCCGCCAAACATCTGGTCGTTGCCTGCACCCCCCTCCAAGATGTCAGCACCGTCGGCCGTCTCGCCAACGTCGCCCCACATCAGGTCACGGCCAGCGCCGCCCTTGAGGTAGTCGTCGCCCCCGCCTCCGAACAAGTTGTCGTCCTCGGTGCCGCCATCCAAGATGTCATTGCCAGCTTCGCCCTGCAAGCGGTCGCTGCCCGCACCACCCATCAAGTGGTCGCCGTCATCGCCCCCATACAGCACGTCTTTGCCGGCGCCGCCATCCAACAGGTCACCGCCCTTGCCGCCCCACAATTCATCGTCGTTGGCCTCGCCAAAGGCATGGTCGTTGCCCTCGCCGCCGTACAGGGTGTCGTTCTCGGTGCCGCCATAGAGGTAGTCGTCACCGTGATCGCCCCACAGCGTGTCGTTGCCAGCACCGCCGTTCAAGAAGTCGCCGCCCATGCGGGCCTTGTCCAAGCCTGCCGGGTAGGAGGTCGTCCCCTCCAGAAAGGGCGCGTCGCCGACGAGCTTGTCGTCACCGCTCCCGCCATCGAGCATGTCTGCCCCGTAGCCACCCACCAGGGTGTCGGCTTCGGTGCCTCCGCTGAGAGAGTCGCGTCCTGCGCCACCAGACAACTCGTCGTTGCCAGCGCCGCCACTCAGTTCGTCGTCGCCGTCGTAGCCGACGAGCAAGTCGTTGCCGCCGTCGCCAAACAGGCGGTCGTGGTTGTTGGCGCCGTACACGGCGTCGTTGCCTTCTCCGCCATACAACAGCGCCCCTTGCGTGTTGGTGCCGGGCGGCAGCATGTTGCCGCCGTAGCCATAGTTCAGGGGGAAGGTCAGCGCCTTGCCCAAGTTGGCCGTAGGGGCCCGGTCGAGGTCGGCATTGCGAGTCACGTTCTCGCTGTCACCGATGGTGACCGTGATGTCCAAGGACGGCTCCAGGCTCGCATCCACCGAATCAGGGTTGTTCCACCACATGTAGGTGGATCCAGAGGGCGTCGTCACCAGCTTGGGGCTGAAGGCGATGTTGAACACCGCCAGCTCGGGGTGAGGCTTGTTGGTGTAGGTCGTACTCAAGTACCGGTAAGAGAAGGGGGTGCTGGTGTCCGCGTCCGTCATGAGCCAGTCGTCGGCCCAAGCCCCCGCTTGCCAGAACAAGGCCACTTCTCCGCTGCCAATGGTCGTGGCGCGGATCATGTCGAACATGCCGCCCGCCCGCAGGATGTCGTTGCCGACCCCACCGTAGGCCACGTCTTTGCCATCACCGGTCAGGATGAAGTCGGTGCCATCGCCGCCTTCCAGCCAGTCGTCGCCGCCGCGGCCGTCCAGCACGTCGTTGCCCGTGCCGCCCAACAAGAAGCTGTCGGCGACCGTCCCGCGCAGGATGTCGTTGCCTTGGCCGCCATCTGACGCATCGCCGAACATGAAGTCGACGAAGTTGTTCAGGAAGAGAGAGTTGGCCGTGGCCGCCGCCCCCTGCGGTCGCGAGCGGTCCGTCGGCGATCCGGTCAGCTGAATGCCGAATTGGCCGGGTTGCCAGTTGCGCAGGTAGAGCGTGCTGTTGGGGTCAGCCGGGTTGCTGATGGCCAGCGTGACCGATCCGTTCGCTTCCAGTTTTCGGATCTCCATGCCCGTGAACTCGGAGACCCAGGCATGCTTGTCATCGCTGTAGACAGCCGCGGTGAGCCGCTTCCCGTCGAACTCGAGCTTGTTGTCGCCCGATGCGTCTTCGATCGAGTCGGTGCCAAACCCAATCGCCTTGAAGCCGTAGGTGTCATTGCCGGCGCCACCCCGCATCAAATCTGCACCGCCGCCACCGGTGATGGCGTCATCACCGCCGCCGCCTTCGATCAAGTCAGCGCCATCGGGGCCGAACGCCGTCGGGCTGTCACCGAGCAGCACGTCCGCCTGGTCACCGCCCTGGATGGAGTCGTTGCCGCTGCCGCCGATCAGGAGGTTGTTGGCCTGGGCGCTGCCGCGCAAAACGTCGTTGTCCAGGCCACCGTCCAGCGTGAAATTGCCAGCGCCTGCCTTCACTTCAAGCAGGTCGTTACCGCCGTCGCCGAAAAGCTGGTTGGTGTCAGCGCCGCCCTCATCAAAGAGCACGTCGTTTCCGCTGCCGCCCTTCAGCACGTCTGCACCCTGGCCGCCGATCAGGACGTCATTGCCGGCGTCGCCTTGGATGGAATCGTCACCGAGGCCACCTAGGAGCAGATCGTTGCCGACGCCGCCAATCAAAGTGTCATTGCCTTGGCCGCCGATCAGCGTGTCCGCATGCTGGCCGAGGCCCAATTCGCCAACGGCGCCGCCGTCACCTTCCAGCAAGTCAGCGCCCAAGCCGCCTTCCAGTCGGTCATTGCCAGCACCACCCTGTAGGGTGTCGCTGCCCGCATCGCCGTACAGGCGGTCGGAGTTCTTACCGCCAACGATCAGGTCGTGCTGGCGCGAACCAAAGCCAAAGATGCTGGCATCTGCATCGTGCAGCCCCTGTGTGACCAACAAGGCCGGATTGACACGGAACTCGACCCCACTGCTCCAGTCCTTGAAGGTCGCAATTCCGGTCTCAGGCCTGGCCGAGACGAAGCCCCCATTGATCGGTGTCCCAGACTTGCCGAGCCAGCTCAGCATGGCCGCTCTGTCGTCAATCCAGAATTGGGTCAGGTTGCCCGTGCCGCTGGCTGGGTCAAAGAGACCAAGAGCCGGTTCGGTGGGCGTTTTGGTGTCGAGCAGCACCAGTGAGAGGCCTGCCAACGCGGCACGGGCGTTGACGTCGGTGCGGGCGAGGACGCGCAGCTCGGCTGCGGTTGCAATACGTGCGGCACCAGCTTTCAGTTGGGCAGTCGTCCATTGAGAGAAAAACTCGCGCGCTCGGCTGTCGAAATTCTCATCGGTCGTTTGACTGAACTTGGCCTGACCATCGCGAGCCCCATAGAGCATGTCGAGAAGGCGCTCTGGAGTAACGTCGGTAATGGTTTGGAATGCAGAAGCGACAGTGGCGTTGGTCGTGAGGTTGGCGGTCCCCTGGTTCCATGTGTAGAAGCTGTCCGGCTTAGGCACAAGCGCCAAAAGCGTTTGGATCATGGTCTGGCCGTCACGGCCAAGCTGCAGCGAAGCTTCGGCAGCTTCAGTGCTTGGCCCCCCGGCAACAGCTGCCATCAACTCGATTGTTTTTTGGGTTGCACCTCGTAGGCCGGTAGCGAACGCGCGTTGACCAAAGAGCACGTCCCGCAGATCGCTCAGGGTGTCGATAGCACCTTTGGCTCCGCCGTGGTCCATCAGCCGCCATGCTTGGTCCGAGCGGAGTAGGCCGAAAAGAAGGGCGCCGGACCAGCCCGCGTTCTTCTCTTCGAAGTCCGCTGAATCACCTTTGACTCGACCGGGCAGCCTTCCTTCGGGTGAGAACAAAACTTCACCGACTGCCGTCGCGTCCGCGAAGGCTATGCGGCTAATGTCGGGTACTTGACCCCTTGGCCAGCCCTTTGCCACATTTACACCGAGCAAGTCGTCCAGCAAGTTGCTTGCAACTGCATCAGAAGCGTTCTGCATTTGCAGATCAGTTATCTGGGTCCCGTATCGCAGCAAAGATTGCTTGTCGGTGTACTGGCGAATCAATGCCGACATGGAGCCTCGGCCAGCGTTCGCCTCGGTGGCACCCCGCAACCACAGCAGAGCCGAGTCGGAGGCTTCAACCCCTTTGCTGACCAAGAGATTGGCTAGCCAGGCATAGATCGGCGCATAAGCGCCGAATGCTTCTGCACGTTTCAGTGCATCGGCCGTGGCTCGCATTGCGGCCAGCGTGGCCAACTCATCGTTTGTTAGGTAAATGAACACGTTCAAACTTTCTCAGTCAATTCAAGAATTCGGATCACTTCGTCAAAGAGCTCGGGCCAGGATTCACACACATGCCCACGACGAATGAGCACTTCAACAAAAATGCCATCTCGCCAAATGAAGCCTGCGCCGGCGCCACCTTTGGCTGGGTTTAGGGGATCGACGTCGCATCCCAAAGTCGGAGGCAACCCTTCTGGGGTGCGCCGGGCCGTTGCGACGTAGGTCAACGCCAGGTCCCTGTTGCGCTCCCGCGTGAACGGATGTAAATCGAAGTACTGGATCCGATCCAGCCCGGGCCGGACGGTTTCCCTGCTAACAACCCGGCCGTCCTGCTCAGCCAGTTCGATGGCTCGATACCCACGTGGCTCCGGTGGTATGTCATACGACCGAATCTGCAATTGGATACTCCAGTCATTTGGATCATGCTTGGTAGGGTCCCGCCCCTGTGGTGTCCTGCTAGGCCACTTGAACTTCATCCCGAAGTGCGCGTCGTAATCCCTGGGAACCAGGAACCAGTGGTTGTTCCACTTTTGGAGCGCGTGCTTGTTGTAGTCAACCTTCAGCCCGGCGGGCGGCTTCTCGCCGCAATGCACGCTGTCACGGCAAAGCACCTCCTGCCTCTCCGCCTCCGCTTTCAAACGCGCAGCTGTCTTGGCTTCTTGCTCCGCACTAGGCTTGCAACCAAGCAAAGCGAACACCATCAGCGTGAGACAACCTTTAACGATGTGCTGTCGAAACTGTGCTTGCGGCTGTATGGAACTGCGACTCATCCGGCGACTCCAGAAGTTGAAAGTGATTTGCGTTCATTGCTTGTTGCCCAAGCAGGTGCATCGAACCGCTGCGGCGCATCTGCGACCGCGCGCTCTTGGCGGACCTTGTGTAGGGAAGCAGATGGTGTTGGCTCGACGATTTGCGCTTCAAAACCCTTGCGCCCGCGCTCGCGCTTCAGCATTTGCGCACTGCTGCGAGCCTCTAGGCGAAGGGGTTGCGACGACGACAAGGGGCTGTCGAGCGCCTCTCGCAATGCCGCTGCAACAAGGCTGCTGCTTGTCGTGGAAACCAAGCGACCCGAGCGTCCATCGCTGAGCACTTCCCTCACTGGTGCCGTATCCCCCGCCACCATCAAGCATCCCGTGGCCATCGCCTCCAGGCAGCTCCAGCTGAGCACGAAGGGATACGTCAGATACACATGTTCGCTGCTGACCTGCAGCACGCGCTTGTAGTCGGCATAGGGCACCTTGCCCAAGAAATGCGTCCGCGTAGGGTCCAGATGGCTGCCCACCTCCGCCAGCATCTTGTCCTTCCAACACTTCGCGCCCTTGGGTTGAGAGCCGTAGCTGACGTTGTCACCCCCGACGATCAGCACGTGTGCATTCCTTTGCGCCTTCTGCACCGCTGGCAGCGCCCGCATGAAGGTGTGGAAGCCCCGGTAAGGCTCCAGGTTGCGCGCAACGTAGGTGATGACAGGCTTGTTCGGGTCGTTGGCCCAGAGCACTTCGCCGCTGGGCGTCTTGAAGACGGCGTTGGGGTCTGGCCCCAAGTTCTCCGTGTCGATGCCCTCATGCGCCACCACGATCTTGTCCAGGTAGGCCTTCGGGTGCTGTGCCTTCTGCCAGTGCGTGGGGCTGATGCCCACGTCGCAGTTGTTGAGGTTGAGCAGGTGCAGCGCGTTCCAGGAACGGATGCGGGTGCGGTCGTCAAAACTGGCCGGGAACTCGGGGTCGAAGCCGATGTCGGCCCCTTCGCTGTTGTAGAACCACTCGCAGTAGTGCACCAAGCGGGCGTCGGGGAAGACGTCCTTGGCGTAGAGCGTTTCGCCCCAGCCGGGGTGGGCCAAGATGGTGTCGGGCGCCCAGCCCTTCTTCTTGAGCTGCAAGAGGATGCGCGCCACCGCCTGGCCGTGCAGCACGGCGTCTTCCATGCGGCGCAGGTAAGGGTGCTGGTCTTTGCCCACGGGGCGGTGGGGCTTGTAGCGGATGAGTTTGAAACCCGGAGAGCTGGGCAAGCCGGGCGCTGTGTCGCGCCCGATGCCGATCACATCCCAGCCCGGCGTGGCTGCCCACTCGGCCGCCATGTGCTTGAACTGGCCAGGGAAGTTCTGATGAATGATCAGCAGACGCATGTTCACCGTTCCTTCGCAGCTTCATCCGCATGCTGCTGAATCGGGTTCAGTAGGTAACTGATGGCCCGCCGCTTGCCGGTCTTGACCTCGGCCGTGAGGTTCATGCCGGGGCTCAATCGGATGCTCTTGCCCTCCACCGTCATCGCGCTCTTGTCCAGCTTGAGCGTGGCCATGAACAGCGCACCGCGCTTCTCATCCGGCACCGCATCGGCGCTGATGCGCGTGACCGTGGCCGGCACAGTGCCGTAGCGGGTGAAGGGGAAGGTTTCCAGCTTCACTTCCGCTTGCTGCCCCACCTTCACAAACCCAATGTCCTTGTTCTCCAGCGCCACCTCAGCGGTCACTTCGGCTTCTTCAGGCACCAGCACCAAGAGCACTTGCGCCGGGGTGACCACGCCGCCAGCGGTGTGCACCGCCAGTTGCTGCACGGTGCCGGCCACGGGCGCGGTGAGTTGGGTGAGCAGTTGCCGCTGGCTGGCCTTGGTGCCTTCTTCTTGCAGCTGGGCCACCTTGAGCCGGGCCTGGGCTTGGCGTTCGCTCAAACTGCGCTGCAGCTCAGCCCGGTAGCTGGCTTGGTTGCTGCGCGCTTCCATCACCGCGGCCTGGGCTTCCATTTGGCGGGCTTGGGCGGTGGCCAGGTCGCGTTCCAGCTCAATGCGCTCGCGTTTGCGGTCTTGCGTGGCGTGGCTGCCCATGAAGCCTTGGTTGGCGAGGTTTTGGTAATCCTCTTCACGGGCCTGGGCCAGGGGCAAGGTGCTGCGCAGCTTGGCGGTGACTTGCTCGGCGGTTTGGCGCTCGGCTTCGCGGCGGCTGGCTTCGGCGTTGAGCTTGGCGAGCTTGGCTTGGATCTCGGCCCATTCGGTTTGGAGTTGGGCTTGAATTGCTTCGGGGCTCAGTTCGTGTGCGGCCAGCTTGGGGGTTTGACCTGCTACCAGGGCAGCCAGCAAGGCTTGGGTGCGCAGTGCTTCGCTCTGGGCTGACTCGCGTTCTTGGGTGACCCGGCTGGCGTCGGCCCCTTGCAAGGTGCTGTCCAGCTCGATGAGCAATTGCCCGGCCTGCACGCGGTCGCCGTCCTTCACGTGGATGGCTTTGACGCTGCTGGTCTCCAGCGGCTGGATGGTCTTGGTGCGCTCACTGACGATGACGCGACCTTGGGCGACGGCCACGATGTCCAGCATGCCGAGCAGGCTCCAGATGAGCGCGATGCTGAACAGCGCGCAGATGGCCATCATGAAGCGGCGCGGTGCTGGGTGCGGCGGGGTCTCTTGGAGTGCCAGCGCGGCGGGCAAGAAGGCTTGCTCGTCGGTCATGCGCTTGGGGCCAGCAAGTTCGTCGCGGGCGGCCCAGGCGGCTTTGAAGATGGCGGCGTAGCGCTGCAGCAGCTCGATGAAGGGATGGGGCGGCTTGGCTTGGGCTTCTGCGTTCACTGCGGTGCTCATTCCGGCGCTCCTTCTTGCTGCACGCGCCACAGGTGGGCGTAAATGCCCTGGGGCATGTCGAGCAGTTCGTCGTGCGTGCCGCTCTCCACGATGCGTCCCTTGTCCATGGCAATGATGCGGTGCGCTTGGCGCACAGCACTCAAGCGGTGGGCAATGATGAAGACAGTGCGGCCCTGGCAGATGTGCCGCATATTGCGCTGGATGATGGCTTCGCTCTCGTAGTCGAGCGCGCTGGTGGCTTCGTCAAAAATCAGGATGCGCGGGTTGCTGAAGAGGGCCCGGGCAATGGCAATGCGCTGGCGCTGGCCGCCGCTGAGCAGGCTGCCTTGTTCACCCACATTGGTGTCGTAGCCTTCGGCCAGCTCGCCAATGAATTCGTGGGCCCCAGCCATTCGGGCGGCTTGGATGACGGCTTCGAGCGGTGCGGCCGGGTCGGCAATGGCAATGTTCTCGCGCACGCTGCGGTTGAAGAGCATGTTCTCTTGCAGCACCACGCCCACTTGGCGGCGCAACTGGGCGGCGTCAATGAGGGCGATGTCTTGGCCGTCCACGCGGATGTGGCCGGCTTCGGGCACGTAAAGGCGCTGGATGAGCTTGGTGAGCGTGCTCTTGCCCGAGCCGGAGCGGCCGACGATGCCGATGACTTGGCCGGGTTGCACGTCGAGGTTGACGGCGTGCAGCACGGGTGCGGTATCGGGGCGGTAGCGGAAGGTGACGTCTTCCAGCGTGACGCGGCCTTGCACGCGGGGCAGCGGGCTGGCGCTCTTGGGCGGCAGCTCGGTGCGGGTGTTCAGGATGTCGCCAAGCCGGTCCATGCTGATGCCGGTTTGCTGGAAGTCGGTCCACATCTGCGCGATGCGCATGATGGGCTGGGACACCCGGCCGGCGAACATGTTGAAGGCCACGAACATGCCGACGGTGAGCTGGCCTTCCATCACCAAATGCGCGCCAAACCACAGCGTGGCGGCGTTGATGAGCTTGCCGATGAGGTTGATGCCCTCGTGCCCGTAGCTGGCCAGGGTGCTGGTGCGGAAGCTGGCAGAGACGTAGGCGGCGAGTTGCTGGTCCCAGGTGCGGGCCATTTGCGGCTCCAAGGCGCTGGCCTTGACGGTTTGGATGCCGGTGACGGTTTCGACGAGCAAGCTCTGGTTCTCGGCGCCGCGGGCGAACTTCTCGTCGAGCCGGGCACGCAAGAGCGGCACCAGGGTGAGGCTGAGGATGATGTACAGCGGCAGGGACGCCAGCACGATGAGCGTGAGCTGTACGCTGTAGAAGAACATCACCGCGATGAAGACGACGCTGAAGAGCAAGTCCAGCACCAGGGTGAGCGCATTGCCGGTCAGGAAGGCGCGGATGTTCTCCAGCTCCCGCACGCGGGCCACTGAATCGCCCACTCTGCGCGCTTGGAAGTAGGCGAGTGGAAGTGCTAGTAGGTGGCGGAACAGCTTGGCACCCAGCTCCACATCAATGCGGCTGGTGGTGTGGGTGAACACATAGGTGCGCAGCAGGTTCAGGATGCTCTCGAACATCACCACGACGACGAGGCCGATGACGAGCACGTCCAGCGTGCTCATGCTGTCAATGGCACCGAACTTTTCCCCATTTCGGGCCAACGAATTTTCCCCACCCTGGTTTCGGTGGGACCTCATCCCGCTCAGGAGGCGATGGGGGCCTTTCTGGGGCGACCTGGCCCACGCTTGACGGGAGCTGGCCCG
>NZ_JAPZSY010000047.1 GCF_027532025.1 Inhella sp.
GATGGCCGCCAAGTCGAAGCGGAATCCGTCCACGTGCATGACCTGCACCCAGTAGCGCAGGCTGTCGAGGATGAGGCGGCGCACCACGGCGTGGTTGGCGTTGAGCGTGTTGCCGCAGCCGCTGTGGTTGGCGTAGCGGCCGCCGCTTTCCAGCATGTAGTAGGTCGCGTTGTCCAGCCCGCGCAGGCCATGCGTGGGGCCACGCTCGTCGCCTTCGGCGCTGTGGTTGTAGACCACGTCAAGGATGACCTCCAGCCCAGCGCGGTGCAGGGCCTTGACCAGGTCCCGGAACTCGTTCAGCGGGGCCAAGGGGTCGGCCCCGACGGCATAACCCGCGTGGGGCGTAAAGAAGCTCAAGGGGCTGTAGCCCCAGTAGTTGCTCAAGCCGGGCGGGGCATCGTGGAGGTCGAACTGGAAAACCGGCATCAACTCCACCGCAGTGATGCCCAGGTCCACAAGGTAGGGGATCTTGTCGATCAAGCCCGCGTAGCGTCCCCGGTGAGCTTCGGGCACGCCGCTGCTGGGGTGCGCGGTGAAGCCGCGCACATGGGTTTCGTAGACCACGGTTTGCGCGAAGGGGCGGCAGGGCAGCCGATCGGCTTCCCAGTCGTAGGCGTGGTCGTCAGCCACCACGCTGCGCAGAGCGTGGGCCACGGCCGGGTCGTCGCGGCGGTAGCCAGGCGGTGTGGCCACGGCACGACCGTAGGGGTCCAGCAGAAGTCGCGCACCGTCGAACCGATGCCCTTGCTCGGGCGCCCAGGGGCCGTCCATTTGCCAGCCGTAGGCTGTGCCCACGGGCAGATCGGGCACGAAGACGTGCCAGTAGTGCCAGGTGCGGTGCCGGCGGGGGTCGAGTTCCAGCGTGTGACTGGGGCGCAGGTCGTCGGGGCGGGCGAAGAGCAGCAGGCGGCAAGCCGTGGCGTGCCGCGAGTACACGGAGAAGTTGACGCCACCCGCCTGGGGCCGGGCGCCCAAGGGGTAGGGGCTGCCGGGCTGCCGGTTCATGCCTCGAGCACCCAAGGCCAAGCGCCGGGATCGTCGGTCCAGGCCGGCAGCGCTGGCGCGTCCACGGTGTTGGCCAGGTGCGCGCGGAAGGCTGCGCCGCTGACCTCAGCCGCACCCAGGCTGGCCAGGTGACGGGTGTTTTGCTGGCAGTCGATCCAGGCGACGCCGTCGCGCCGGCACAGGGCCACGAGGTAAGCAAGGGCGATCTTGGAGGCGTCGGTGGCGTGCGCGAACATCGACTCGCCAAAGAACATGCGCCCCAGTCGAACGCCGTAAAGGCCGCCGATGCACACCCCGTCGCGCCAGGTTTCCACGCTGTGCACCAGGCCGCGGCGGGCCAGCTCGGCGTAGGCGGCCTGCATGTCGGGCACGATCCAGGTGCCGCCTGAGGCCGAGCGCGGCGTGTTGGCGCAGGCTCGGATGACCGCCGCGGTGTCGCGGTTCACGTGCACGGCGCAGCCGCGGGTGCGCAGGAAGCGGCGCAGGGTCTTGCGCAGCGAGGGATGCAGCTTGAAGTCGGCGACCTGCAGCACCATGCGCGGGTCGGGGCTCCACCACAGAGGCGGCTGGCCTTCGCTGAACCAGGGAAAGATGCCCAGCCGGTAGGCGGCCACGATGCGCTCGGGCCGCAAATCGCCGCCCACCGCCAGCAGCCCGGGGGCGTCGCTGTGCGGTCCCAAGGCCGAGGCGGGGTCCGGGAAGGCGAGGGCGGTCGGATGGAGTCGGACAATCACCCATCGATGCTAGCGCTGAGCCTTTGAATCCATGCTCTCTTTGACCCTCTACGGCATTCCCAACTGCGACACCGTCAAGCGCGCGCGCGCGTGGCTGCTTGAGGCGGGTGCCGACGCCACCTTCGTTGACTTCAAAAAGACCCCGCCCACGGTGCCGCAACTGCGTGCCTGGGCCCGGGCGGTGGGGTGGCAGTCCCTGCTGAACCGCGCCGGCACCACCTGGCGCAAGCTGGACGAAGCCACCCAGGCCTTGGCCTGCGATGAGGCTGGTGCCGTGGCGCTGCTGGCGACGCAGCCCAGCGCCATCAAGCGCCCCGTGGTGGATTGGGGCGACGGCCGCATCACTGTGGGCTTTGGCGAAGAGCGATTCGCCAAGCTGCTGGCCGGGGAGCGCGCCTGATGTTCACCGGCATCGTGCAAGGCGTTGCCCGCGTGGTCGCCATCCAGGCCCGCGAGGGCCTGCACACCCTTCGCTTGCAACTGCCCGAGGGCTTTGACCGCGAACTCGCCATCGGCGCCAGCGTGGCCTGCGACGGCGTGTGCCTAACGGTGACCGAACGGCCCGCGCCGAACGTGGCCTTGTTCGATGTGATGGCCCAGACCTTGAGCCTGACCACCCTGGGGGCGCTGCGAGAGGGCTCGGGCCTGAACGTGGAGCGCGCCGCCAAGGAGGGTGCCGAGGTGGGTGGCCACCCGCTGTCGGGCCATGTGGACGTGAGCGCCACCATCGCCGAGGTGCGTCAGCCGGACAACAACCACGTCGTCCGCTTCGCGCTGCCCGCGCCCTGGATGCGCTACGTCTTTGCCAAGGGCTATGTGGGCGTGAACGGCTGCAGCCTGACGGTGGCCGACGCGCGCCGCGAACGCGATGGCTCGGGTTGGTTCGAGGTCTGGCTGATCCCGGAGACTCTGCGCATGACCACCTTCGGGGCCAAGGGCGTGGGCGATGCCGTGCACATCGAAATCGACCGCGCCACCCAGGTGGTGGTGGACACGGTGCGCGATGCCCTGGACGAAAAACTCGGCGCCCTGGCCCCCCTGCTGGAAGCGTGGGCGGCCGAGCGAGGGTTGGACCTCACCGCCTTGCCGCAGGGCCAGGGCCCGCGCCGCACGCGGCCCTGAACAGCGGTCGACAGGCGACCTTCAGGGCTGCTTGGGGCCCGAGCGCCGCTGGCCACGGCCACCGCGCGTCGCGGCCCAACCCGCCAGCAGCACCAGGGCCAGCGTTCCCGGTACCGGCAGGTCTTGTTGTGGCTGGCTGAGGCTCAGCCCGTCGAACAAGAAGACCCAGTCGGCGTGGTCGGCATGGCCATCCAACTCGAAGCCCAGCAGCAAGCGGCCGCCGCCCAGGTCGGCCCAGCGCACGTCGCTCTGGTGCGAAAAGAGCGCGAGCGCCGATTGGGCGAAGGCGTCGCCACTGGCCAGCGCGTCGCCTTGCAGCCCGAAGCGCAGGGCTTGGCCCACGCTCAGGCCGCCGATGTCGAGCCAGTCACTGACGCTGTCGATGGCGCAGAACTCGTCCGCCAGCCAGTCGGCGTAGGTGCAGCCGGCGCCTCGGGTTTCGAACAGCCGGCGCGATGGGTCGGCCAACTCGGCCGCCGTGCCCGCCAACGCCAGGCGGGCTTCTTGCGGGGCGGCGGTGCCGCCAAAGGTCACGCGCAGGCTGCTGCCGGTGGCATAGACGTCTTGCGCCGCCACGCCACTGCTGAGCACGCTCAAGTCCAGGCTGCCGTCCCAAAACGGCTCGGCATAGCGGTCAAAGCCGTTGATCTTGCCGGAGCCCGCTTCGGCTCCCTTGAGGAACAGCGAGGCCTGGCCCAAGGCGCCGTCCTGTTGGGGGCCGATGGCGGCAGCACCAGCCCAAGCGGGCAACAGGGCAGCGGCCAAAGACAGGGCCGAGAGGAAACGCTGGCGCGGGGTCATCATGATGAAAAAATGTAGTTTGACTAGAACCTGAAGGAATGGGCTTGACGATGGATGTCTTGCTTTGATCGGATGGTGCAAAAAAAATCGTTCAAAAACAATAGGAAAAACCAAGGGACTGAACGGGATCAACGGGTTTACCCGATCCAGGCAAGGCCGGATTCATCGGATTTTGAAAGGTAGGAAAAATACATTCTTCCACCGGCCTTTTCCCTTCCCGACATGCGCACCCCGTTGCTTGCCCTCGTTCTCAGCACCTGCTTGGCTGCCGTTCAGCCAGCCCTGGCCCAAACCGCGCCTGGCGGCACCGACCAACTGGGCGGCCAACTCACCGCCAACGGCAGCGCGGTCAGCTTCCGGGTGTTCAGTGCCAACGCCACGCGCATGGAGGTCAATCTCTTCCGCCAAAGCTACGGCGCCCAACCCGTGGCGCGCTACACGCTGGCCAAGGTGGGCAGCACCGGGGTGTGGCAGGTTCAGATCCCGGTGAGCACCCTGCGAGGGCTGGGCTTTGACATCGACCCGGCCAACCCCAACAAGCTGTTCACCGACATTTACTACGGCTACCGCGCTTGGGGCCCGAACTGGACCCATGTGGCTGGCTGGACGCCGGGTTCTTCGGCCGGCTTCATCGCCGACGTGGACACCGCCGGCAACCGCTTCAACCCCAACAAGCTGCTGCTCGACCCCTACACCCTGGAAGTCACGCACGACTACACCAGTGCCGCGGTCACGCCCATCTTGGTCAATGCCACCTTGTTTGCCAGCGGCGGGGTGAGCGATGCGGGCGTGCCCGACCGCCAGCGCGACAGCGCCGCCCTGGCGCCCAAGGGCGTGGTGGCCATGCCTTGGGGCTTGGGGTTCAGCAACCTGAACACCGGCACCAAGCCCAATCGCCCCACGAAGGACGATGTCATTTACGAAGTCCATGTGCGTGGCCTCACGCAGGCCGATGCCAGCGCGGGCGCCTGCAAAGGCACCTACGCGGGAGCGGTGAGCAAGATCCCCTACCTGCAGCAACTGGGCATCAACGCCATCGAGTTCCTGCCCATCCACGAGACCGAAAACGAGGCCAACGACCTCCAGCACGCGCCCACCAACCGTTCGGCCACCAGCACCAACGGCGACAACTACTGGGCGTACATGACCACCAACTTCTTCGCCCCGGACCGCCGCTACGCCTGCGACAAGAGCATCGGCGGCCCGACGCGCGAGTTCGCCGCCATGGCCAAGGCCTTCAACGACGCCGGCATCAAGGTCGTCACCGACGTGGTCTACAACCACACCAGCGAGGGCGGCACCTGGGGTGCCGAGGTGGGCAAGGCCAACATGTGGAGCTTCCGCGGCCTGGACAACGCCAGCTACTACCTGCTGACCCGCGCGCCCGGAACTGCCACCGACCGTGCCTGGTACTACGACATCACCGGCACCGGCAACACCATGAACACCCGCCACCCGCGCGTGGCGCAACTCATCATCGACAGCCTGCGCTACCAGCGCGAGCGCCTGGGCGTCTCGGGCTTCCGCTTCGACCTGGGCATTGCCCTGGTGAACACCTACGACAACGACACCAACCCGAACGACCCGCAGCGCTTCTACTTCGACCGCAACGACGCCAACACCGCCTTGGCCAAGGTGGCCGCCAGCTTCCCCGGCGTGTTCCTCAGCGGCGAGCCTTGGGGCCTGGCCCCCGGGGGGCAGGGCTACCAACTCGGCCAGATGCCCCGCGGCTTCAGCGAGTGGAACGGTGGCTTTCGTGACGTGTTGCGCCGCGCGCAAAACAAGTACGGCGTGAAGGACGGCGACGCCACGCGCGGCAGCATCGCCACGCGCATCGCCGGCTCGCGGGACTTGTACGGCGACGCTGGCGATGGCCGCGATCGGCCCTGGTACTCGGTGAACTTCCTCAACGTGCACGACGGCTTCACGCTGAAGGATGTGTACAGCTGCAACGGCCAAAGCCAGAAGCAGGCCTGGCCCTGGGGCCCCAGCGACGGCGGCACCGCCGACGAAGACAGCTGGGACAACGGCGGCAGCGGTGTGGCCCAACGCCAAGCGGCCCGCACCGGCTTTGCGCTGCTCATGCTCAGCGGCGGCGTGCCCATCTTCAACGGCGGCGACGAGTTCTTGCGCACCATCCAGTGCAACAACAACCCCTACAACCTGGACAGCAGCGGCAACTGGTTGAACTGGAGCCTGAGCACCGAGCAGCAGAACTTCCTGGCCTTTGCTAAGGCCATGATTCAGTTCCGCAAGAGCCAACCCACGCTGCGCCCTGACGTGTTCTACACGGGCAGCGACACGAACGGCAACTACCTGGGCGGGCTCGACTGGTTCGGTGCCGACAAGAGCTACCGCAACGACAACAACGCCGGCAACTGGTGGAACGCCACCAGCACCACCCCCGATGCCCAAGGCCAGAACCGCACCATGGCCTGGCGCTACGACGGCAGCCAGAACGGCGGCGGTGATGTCATCCTGGTGCTCTACAACGGCGAACCCGTGGGCCGCAACTTCGTGCTGCCCTGGACCGGTCCGGGCAAGAACACCTGGTGCCGCGTGACCGACACCTCGAGCTGGGCGGAAGGGCCCAGCCAGGTGGACCTGAACGCCAGCGTTTGTGTCGGCGGCGAAAACGCGAGCTACGGCGTCAATGGCCGTGCCGTGGTGGTGATGGTGGCCAAGTGAGCGTCGGCCCGCGCTGAGGCGGGCCGTTTCGCAGGGCAGGATCGCACGCAGCCGCGTGCGACCTGCCCCGGGGGCTGGAGGTCACTGCCCCTGGCCGAGGGCGTAGCCGGGCACCCCGTCGAACTCGCACAGGTGCTCGGTCTTGATGAAGTCGAGCCCATCGCTGACCAAGTTGTCGAGCAGGTGCACGATGTCTTGGTGCCGCACCTCCCGCGGAGCGCCCGCGGCGTCGATGCCCATGAAGCGGCAGCGCCAGTGGTCGGTGCAGAAGGTCTCGGCGAAGCCGCCCGGCCATACCTTCACGCCCCGGTTGGTGATCATCTGCAGCGCAAAGCCAGCGGGCTTGGGCTGATGGCTCAAGGTGGCCAAACGGCCGGCCAGGAAGTCGGCCGTGGCGTGGGCGGCATGCACGAACACGTCCACACCCACCATGCGCTTTTGGGCCGGTTGTGCCCGGGTGTACAGCGGCTGGGGCGTGGTGCGTGCGGTCGGGGCGTCAACATACCTCACCGGCTTGAACTGCCGGGGTTGCTGGCCCAAGCGTGCAATCACCGCGTCGGCGAAGGCCTCGGTGCCCAGCACGCGTCCGTCGGCCGAGGGCTTGAGGTCACCGGTGACCAAGCCGTCTTCGAGCGTGCGCAGCCAAGCGTTGTGCACGCGGGCGGCCACCTCGCTTTGGCGGATGTGCACCAGCATCATCACCGCCGACAGCAGCAAACCAGAGGGGTTGGCGACGCCTTGGCCCGCGATGTCTGGCGCACTGCCGTGGATGGCTTCGAACATCGCCACGTGCTCGCCGATGTTGGCGCTGGGCGCCAGCCCGACCGAGCCCGTCAACTCGGCAGCCACGTCGGAAATGATGTCGCCATACAGGTTGGGGGTGACGATCACGTCGTAGCGCTCGGGCTGCGTGGCCAAGCGCGCCGTGCCGATGTCGATGATCTGGTGCTCGGTCGCGATGTCTGGGTACTCGACCTTGATCTCATCGAAGACCCGATGGAACAGGCCATCGGTCATCTTCATGATGTTGTCCTTGGTCATGCACGTGATCTTCTTGGGGCCGTTGGCGCGGGCGTACTCGAAGGCGTGGCGAACGATCTTTTCGCAGCCAGGGCGTGTGATCAGCTTCAGGCACTGGAACACCTCGTCGGTTTGGCGGTGTTCGATGCCGGCGTACAAGTCCTCCTCGTTTTCGCGCACGATCACCACGTCCATCGTCGGGTGCCGCGTGGCCACGGCCGGCGCGTAACTCACGCAGGGGCGCACGTTGGCGAACAGGCCCAAGGTCTTGCGGATGGTCACCTTCAGGCTCTTGTAGCCACCGCCTTGGGGCGTGGTGATGGGGCCCTTCAGAAAGACCTTGGTGCGGCGCAGGCTGGCCCAGCTCTCGGCGGCGATGCCGCTCGTGTTGCCGCCCAGGTAAACCTTCTCGCCCACGTCGATGACCTCGGGGGCGATGGCGGCATGGGCGGCTTCCAGGATCCGCAAGGTGGCGGCCATGATTTCTGGGCCGATGCCGTCGCCGTAAGCCACGGTGATGGGGGTCTTGTTGGGCATGAGACTGTCGTTGAGGGGTTGCGATGGACGACAGTGTCCCGAGGGTCTTTGATAATGAAAAGTGATCTTTATTGATCAAAAACATCGTGAAAGGCAATGCATGAAACCGACCTTGCCCGCCATACGCGCCACGCTCACCCAACTGAGAACCCTCGACGCCGTGGCCCGCCTGGGCGGTGTGGGCAAGGCGGCGGCGGCCTTGCATTTGGCGCAGCCCACGGTGTCCACCCAGCTGCGCGAGTTGGCAGCGGCGACGGACCTTCAACTCTTCGAGCCCGATGGGCGGGGGTTGCGCATCACGGCCGACGGCGAGCGGCTGTGGGCCGCGGCGCGAGAGATGTTCGACGTGTGGCGCCGCTTCGAAGAAGACCAAGCCGACGTGCGCGAGCTGCGTGCCGGCCGTCTACAAGTGGCCGCCGTCACCACCACCGAGTACTTCTTGCCCGAGTTGCTCGGCCCCTTTGCACAGGCCTACCCGGGCATCGACATCGAGCTCACGGTGGAAAACCGAGATGCCGTCGTGCGTCGCCTGCGCGAGGGCGTGGCGGAGCTGGCGGTGATGATGCTGCCGCCCACCGACCTGCCACTGAACCGCTGGCCGCTGATGGAGAACCCCTTGGTCTTGGTCGCCCCTGCGGGTCACCCGCTGGCCGGGCGGCGCAGCGTGCCGTGGTCGCGCCTGATCGCCGAGCCGCGTTTGGCCCGAGAGTCGGGCTCGGGCACTCGGCTGGCCACCGACCAGTTCCTGGCGCATAAAGGCATCGACTGGCAGCCGCGCATGGCCCTGGGCTCCAACGAAGCCCTGAAGCACGCCGTGGCGGCCGGCCTGGGCTTGGCGGTGCTGAGCCGCCACACCTTGGGCGGCGACGCCACCGGCTTGGTGGAGCTGAAGGCCAGCGGTTTGCCGATTCGGCGGCACTGGCAGGTGGTGTGGCGCCAAGACCGCCGGCTCAGCCGCGCCGCCCAGGCCCTGTTGGCGGCCTGGCGCGAGCGCTGACGGAACCGTTGGGTCAGTCCTGGGCTGCCACCACCCCGAACCGCCCCGCCGATTTCTCGTACAGCGTGCGTCCGGTGGCGGTCTCCTGAACCTTGAGGCTCAGCAGCAAGGTTTCGTGGATGTTTTGCGCCTTCAGCGCGAAGTTCGCCCGCAGGGGAATCACCACCCCCTCGCTGGTGTTGCGACCCGCTTGGCCAACTTCCCAAGCCTGGTACATCTTGTACTGCGAGCCATTGCGCAACTCCAACTGCGTCTTGGTGTGTTGCCCACTGAAGCAGGCCACCAGGTTCATGTGCCGTCCGCCCATGCCGCAGCTCAAGGTGGCGGTGTAGGGGAACTCGCGCGCGTGGTCTGCCTGGCGTTTGCGCTCCTCGGCTTTTTGCTGCTCCTCTGCCGCACGGGCCTGACGCTCTCGATCTTGTTTGACCGACAACGCGGTCTGCCCCTTGGGGGCGGCCTGCTTGTCATTGAGGTAGGCCAGCACCTCGCCCGCGCTGTTGCCCGTGCCGTACTTGCTGCTCTTCATTTCGGCCACAGCCTGATCGAACTGCGACTTGCTGCTGACCCCGAGTCCGGCCAGGGCCTTCACTTGATCGCTCGAGGCGTCGATGCTGCTGGCGAACTCGCTGGCCGCCCAGTCGGCATGGCCGCTGCGCTGTGCCCAGGCGTCGCGCAAGCCGGCCACGGGGAGGATCTCGTTCAGCTCGTACCGGCGCTTGCCCTGGTCGCGTTCGATGGCTTTCATCACCATGCGGAGCTGCTTCGGGAAATCCACGTAGACGGCGCAGTTTTCTGGGTTCTTTTGCAGGTCCAGGTACAGCTCCTCTACCGAGCCGTAAGCCTTGTGGAACGGTCTACTGCCCACCGTCGCCGAGATGCGTTGCTCCTTCAGGTGCGCCCGGAAGCTGTTGGACAGGATGTCGGCGCCCTTGAAGGCATAGCCCAGCACGGCCGCTCCGGTGGCGTCCTTGTAGGACAAGGTGCAGTAGCGCAGGCCCTCATTCCCCGGCAAACGCAGCGACAGCGATCCCACGTGTTCGCGAGAGTCGGCCGTGGCCAGTTCCTCCAGCTGGCCAGCGCGCTGGCGTTCGTTGTCGGCGGCCTGTTGCTGCCGGGCTTGATCGGCGGCAACGATCCGCTCCAGGGTCTCAACCTTGATGGTCTGGAAGC
>NZ_JAPZSY010000046.1 GCF_027532025.1 Inhella sp.
TGCTGGCGGTCAACGACGACGGGCAGCAGCAGCAATGGACGCTGGAGCAGTTGTTCCCCAACAGCTTCGGCCCCGATCACCTTTCCTGAAAGACTCCCCATGAGCAGTCCTTACCTGCAGGGCGACGCCCTGAACGCCGCCATTGCCGCTTGCGAAAGCACCCTGAAAGCCACCTTCGGTGACGCGCCCCGCGTGGCCGTGGTGCTGGGTTCTGGCTGGGCCAGTGCCTCCGAGCAACTTAGCGACGTCAAGCGCATCAGCTACGCCGAGCTGCCGGGCTGGCCGGTGCCCACGGTGGAAGGCCATGTGAACGAGTTGGTGGTGGGCACCACTCCCGGCGGCGCCCGGGTGGCCATGCTTCGCGGCCGCGCCCACACCTACGAGAGTGGTGACTGCACCGGGATGGCCGCGCCCATCCGCAGCCTCAAGGTCTGGGGCGTGCAAGCCCTGGTGCTCACCAACGCCAGCGGCAGCTTGCGCGCCGCCAACCCGCCGGGCAGCCTGGTGCTGGTCAGCGACCACCTCAATGCCCCCCAGCGCAGCCCCTTGGTGGGCCTTAGGGGGATGGACCGTTTTTGCGACATGAGTGCCGCATACGACGCCGAGTTCCGCCGCGCCGCCCTAGCGCTGGCCGCCGAGCGCGGCATGGCCCTGAACGAAGGGGTGTACTGCTGGGCGCTGGGCCCCCAATTTGAAACGCCGGCGGAAATCCGCATGTTCGCCGCTTGGGGGGCGGATGCGGTGGGCATGTCCACTGTGCCCGACACCATCCTGGCCCGCCACGCGGGTCTGCGTGTGGCCTGCCTGGCCCTGATTACCAACATGGCCGCCGGCATGAGCGATGAAGCTTTGACCCACGAACTGACCCTCAAGGAGGCCAAGGCCGGTGGTGCGCGTGCGTCCGGCTTCCTCAGCGCCTACCTCGACCGCCTGGCGGTGCTGCCCTCCCTGCAATGAATGCCCTGACGACCACGGCCCGCCAATTGCTGGCGGCGCTCGACCTCACCAGCCTCAACGATGGCGACACGCCGGCCACGGTGGCGGCCCTGTGCCAGCGCGCGCAGTCGCCCTTTGGCCCCGTGGCCGCCGTGTGCGTGTGGCCGCGCTTCGTGGCCCAGGCCCGAGCCAGCTTGCCGGCCGACATCCGCGTGGCCGCGGTGGCCAACTTCCCGGACGGCGCGCTGGACGTTGCGCGCGCCCTGGACGACATTGCCGCCATCGCGCAGGCCGGCGCGCAAGAGATCGACGTGGTGCTGCCCTACCGGGCGCTCGTGGCCGGCCAGGTGCAGGAGGTCGGTGAGTTCCTGGCCGAG
>NZ_JAPZSY010000031.1 GCF_027532025.1 Inhella sp.
CTGCCGTCGGAAGACATGCCCTTCCTCGAAGACGGGACCCCGGTGGACTTCGTGCTGAATCCGCTGGGCGTGCCCTGATCCAGGAAGGCAACATCGGCCTGATGAAGGCCGTGGACAAGTTCGAGTACCGGCGCGGCTACAAGTTCTCGACCTACGCCACGTGGTGGATCCGGCAGGCCATCACCCGTTCGATCGCCGATCAGGCGCGCACCATCCGTATCCCGGTGCACAAGATCGAGACGATCAACAAGATGAACCGCATCTCGCGGCAGCACCTGCAGGAATTCGGCTACGAGCCCGATGCCCCCACGTTGGCCGAGAAAATGGAGATGCCCGAGGACAAGATCCGCAAGATCATGAAGATCGCCAAGGAGCCGATCTCCATGGAAACGCCGATCGGCGACGACGACGACAGCCACTTGGGCGACTTCATCGAGGACACCAACAACGTGGCCCCGGTGGAAGCCGCCATGCAGGCCGGTCTGCGCGATGTGGTGAAGGACATCCTCGACAGCCTGACCCCGCGCGAAGCCAAGGTGCTGCGCATGCGCTTCGGCATCGAAATGCAAAGCGACCACACGCTCGAAGAAGTGGGCAAGCAGTTCGACGTCACCCGCGAGCGCATCCGCCAGATCGAAGCCAAAGCCATCCGCAAGCTCAAGCACCCCAGCCGTTCCGACAAACTGCGAACCTACCTGGAAAACCTGTGAGCGGCTGCATTCGCTCCCGCGATGCCTCAGCCGGGCCCTCAAGCCCGGCTTTTTCATAGGCGCTGACCCGTCCTACACTGCCGCCGCTTCCAGCTGACCCTCCATGGCCCAGATCATTCAGCGAACCGTGCTTTTTGCCGACTTGCGCGGCAGCACATCGCTGTTTGAAACCCTGGGCAATGCCGAAGCCACGGCCGTGGTGACACAAACGGTGGCCCTGGTGCGCCACGCGGTTCAAAAGGCCGAAGGTCGGACGGTCAAGACCCTGGGCGATGGCCTGATGGCCGTGTTCAGCGACCCCACCCAGGCCTTCGAGGCTGCGGTCCAGATGCACACCGAGCTGGATTTGCTGATGGTCCAGGGTCGCGTGCGAGCCGAGCAGGCCAGCGGGCCCGGCGCCTTGAAGTTGCAGGTGGCCGTGTCGCACGGCGAGGTGGTCGAAATCGGGGGCGATTGCTTCGGCGATGCCGTCAACGTCGCCGCACGGCTGTTGGGCCATGCGGGCGACAACGAAACCTTGTTCACCGCCGAGGCACGCGATGTCCTGCCCCCCGCCTTGAGCGGCCGGTTCCGTAGCTTGGAAGGCATCAGCGTTCGAGGTCGCGTCGAACCCGTGCGGGTGTACGCCATGCAGCGCAACCTGGCCGGCGATGCTGCTGCCACGCAATTCGGGAGCGAGTCGTTCCCCTCGCCCGAGCCCGACGGCATTCGGCTCATCTGGCTGGACTTGGATCGCATGTTCGACACCAAGCTCATGCCCATCGTCCTGGGCCGCAGCGTCCAAGCAGCGTTTTGCATCACCGACGGCCGGGTGAGCCGTCAACACGCCCGCATCGACTGGCAGAGCGGTCAGTTTTCCCTCACCGACCTCAGCTTCAACGGCAGCTACGTGCGCTTCAGCGGCAGCAGCGAGGTGATGGCCTTGCGCCGCACCAGCTGCACCCTGCATGGCAGTGGAGTCATCGGGCTGGGCAGTTCGCCCGTGCAACTGGACACCCCCGTGGTGCGCTTTGAAATCCTCCACTTCGCCGACACCCAGGCCCAAGACTGACGTGCGATCGACCTTCGACCACGCCCGGCAAGCCGGCCCCACGGTTGGCGTGCTGCTGTGCAACCTGGGCAGCCCCGACGAGCCGACCCCCGCGGCCGTACGGCGCTACCTGGCCCAGTTCCTCAGCGACCCGCGCGTGGTCGAGATCCCCAAGGTCCTTTGGTGGCCCATCCTGCACGGCATCATCTTGCGGGTGCGCCCGGCCAAGAGTGCCGCCAAGTACGCCAGCGTCTGGATGCCCGAGGGCGCGCCGCTCAAGGTCATCACCGCCCGCCAAGCCAAGCAATTGCAAGGCTGGTTGGGAGAGCGGGGCCACCGGGTGCACGTGCGGTGGGCCATGCGTTACGGCAACCCCAGCATCGCCTCCGAGTTGGACGCCCTGAAAGCCGCCGGGGCGCAGCGCATCCTCGTGTTCAACGCCTACCCCCAGTACTGCGGCGCGACGGTGGCCAGCGTGATGGACGAGGTCAGCGCTTGGCTGCAAGCGCAGCGTTGGATGCCGGAACTGCGCGTCATCAACCACTACCACGACCACCCGGCCTACATCCAAGCCCTGGCGCACAGCGTGCAAGCCCACTGGCAGCGTGAGGGGCGGGGCAAGACCCTGGTGCTCAGCTTCCATGGCATGCCCGAGCGCACCCTGCACTTGGGCGACCCTTACTTTTGCGAATGCCACAAGACCGCGCGCCTGCTCACCGAGGCGCTGGGGCTGCGCCCCGAGGAGGTGCGCGTGGCCTTTCAGAGCCGATTCGGACGTGCCAAATGGCTGGGGCCGTCCACCGAGTCGGTGCTGCAGGCCTTGGGCGCTGAAGGGCCGCACGACGTTGACGTGTTGTGCCCGGGCTTTTCCGCCGATTGCCTCGAAACGCTGGAAGAGATCGCCATGGAGGGCGCGGACACCCTGCGCGAGGCCGGGGGCGGCGCGCTGCGCTACATCCCCTGCCTGAATGACAGCCCCGAGGGCATGCACGCCCTGGTCGCCGTGGCAGAACAACACCTGCAGGGCTGGCCAACCCGAGAGGCGGCCCTGAGCTCCGAGGCCCTGCAAGAGCGTGCTGCGCGTGCCCGCCAGCACGGTAGCAGCCCATGACGGCCCCTCTGCCGTCGATCCGCCTCGACAAATGGCTGTGGGCGGCGCGCTTCTTCAAGACCCGCGCGCTCGCGGTCGAGGCGGTCGAACGGCAGCGGGTTCGCCTCCAGGGCCAACCGGTCAAGCCCGGCCGGGACGTTCGCGTGGGCGACCGCTTGCAGTTGGTCCAACCCGGCTGGGTGCGCGAAGTCATCGTTCGGGGCTTGAGCTCCACGCGGGGCCCCGCGCCTGTGGCCCAGGCGTTGTACGAAGACACGCCCGAGAGCCTGCAGGCCGCCGCAGCCGCCGCCGAACGACGCCACTGGACCCCGGAGCCGGCCGATGCGCTGCGCCAAGGGCGACCCACCAAGCGCGACCGCCGCCAGCTGGACGCCTGGGAGGCGGCCGATTCGCCTCCCCGCTGGGATCGCTGGAGCGCCACTTGGCCCGAATCCGGCGAGGGCCGCAAAGCCTCACGCTGAGAGCCGTCGATCCCCCCGGGATGCCGATGCATCGCCCCGCCACCTTTGAGACCCACCACCCTTGAACTCGCCGCGTGTGCCCCCATTTCGTCGGCTGGGGCCCGGTGGCGGGCCCGCCTTCCGCAACCCATGATGAGCAACGAGACCCCCGAACACGATCTCTCGGCCAGCGATGCCCCCAGCGCCGAGGGCAAACCCGAGGCCGTGTTGGCCCTGGAAGCCCGCTTGGCGGAGATGAGCGACGCCTACCTGCGCGCCAAAGCCGAGGCAGAGAACGCCCGACGCCGCGCGGACGAAGACGTGGCCAAGGCCCGCAAGTTCGCCGTCGAAGGATTCGCCGAAGCCATGCTGCCCGTGCTGGACAGCTTGGAAGCGGCCATCGCCCGCCCCGACGCCACCCCCGAGCAAATGCTGGAGGGCGTGCACGCCACCCGGCGGCAACTGGTTCAGGCCTTGGAGCGCAACAAGGTCGTGGAAATCAACCCGGCCCCAGCGGCCAAGTTCGACCCCCACCAGCACCAGGCCATCTCGGCCGTTCCGCTTCCCGACGGGAGCGAGCAAGGTCCCAACACCATCGTGGCCGTGCTGCAAAAGGGCTACCTGATCGCCGACCGCGTGTTGCGCCCGGCACTCGTCACGGTATCGGCCCCCCGCTGATCGAACCCCTGTGGGCGACAGGGTCTTGAAAGGCCCTCCCCGCCCCCCACCTTCACCGCAATCCCAAGACACCAACGGAGTTTCAACATGGGCAAGATCATCGGCATCGACCTGGGCACCACCAACAGCTGCGTCGCCATCCTGGACGGCAGCAGCACCCGCGTCATCGAGAACGCAGAAGGCGCTCGTACCACCCCGTCCATCATTGCTTACATGGAAGACGGCGAAATCTTGGTGGGGGCGCCCGCCAAGCGCCAAGCCGTCACCAACCCGCGCAACACGCTGTACGCCGTCAAGCGCCTGATCGGTCGCAAGTTCACCGAAAAGGAAGTGCAAAAGGACATCGACCTGATGCCCTACACCATCGCCGCCGCCGACAACGGTGACGCCTGGGTGGAAGTTCGCGGCAAGAAGATGGCGCCCCCGCAGGTGAGCGCCGAAGTGCTGCGCAAGATGAAGAAGACCGCCGAGGACTTCCTGGGCGAAGAGGTGACCGAGGCCGTCATCACCGTACCGGCTTACTTCAACGACAGCCAGCGGCAAGCCACCAAGGACGCGGGCCGCATCGCTGGCCTGGAAGTCAAGCGCATCATCAACGAGCCCACCGCCGCGGCCCTGGCCTTCGGCCTGGACAAGGCCGGCAAGGGCGACCGCAAGATCGCCGTCTACGACTTGGGCGGTGGCACTTTCGACATCTCGATCATCGAGATCGCCGATGTCGATGGCGAAAAGCAGTTCGAAGTGCTGTCCACCAACGGCGACACCTTCCTGGGTGGCGAAGACTTCGACCAGCGCATCATCGATTACATCGTCACCGAGTTCAAAAAGGAACAGGGCGTCGATCTGACCAAGGACGTGCTGGCCTTGCAGCGCCTGAAGGAGGCCGCGGAGAAGGCCAAGATCGAGCTGTCCAGCGCCGCCAGCACCGACGTGAACCTGCCCTACATCACGGCCGATGCGTCCGGGCCCAAGCACCTGAACGTCAAGCTCACCCGCGCCAAGCTGGAAAGCCTGGTGGATGAGCTGATCGAGCGCACCATCGCCCCCTGCCGCACGGCCATCAAGGACGCTGGCGTGAGCGTGGGCGAGATCGACGACGTGATCCTGGTCGGCGGCATGACCCGCATGCCCAAGGTTCAGGAAGCCGTGAAGGCCTTCTTCGGCAAAGAGCCGCGCAAGGACGTGAACCCCGACGAGGCCGTGGCCGTCGGTGCCGCCATTCAGGGTTCTGTCCTGAGCGGCGACCGCAAGGACGTGCTGCTGCTCGACGTCACCCCGCTGAGCCTGGGCATCGAGACCCTGGGCGGCGTGATGACGAAGATGATCAAGAAGAACACGACGATCCCGACCAAGTTCGCGCAGACCTTCTCCACCGCCGACGACAACCAGCCGGCCGTGACCATCAAGGTCTACCAGGGCGAGCGCGAAATGGCGCAGGCCAACAAGAGCCTGGGCGAGTTCAACCTCGAAGGCATCCCAGCCGCGCCGCGCGGCGTGCCTCAGATCGAAGTCACCTTCGACATCGACGCCAACGGCATCTTGCACGTCCGCGCCAAAGACAAAGGCACCGGCAAGGAAAACAAGATCACCATCAAGGCGAACTCGGGCCTGAGCGAGGCCGAGATCGAGAAGATGGTGAAGGACGCCGAAGCCAACGCCGCCGAGGACAAGAAGAAGGTCGAGCTCGTGCAGGCCAAGAACCAAGGCGACGCCATGGTGCACTCCGTCAAGAAATCGCTGGGCGAATTCGGCGACAAGTTGGACGCCGACGAAAAGGCCAAGATCGAAGCAGCCATCAAGGACTTGGAAGACACCCTGAAGGACAGCGAAGACAAGGTCGCCATCGAAGCCAAGACCGAGGCCCTGATGAAGGCCAGCCAGAAGCTGGGCGAAAAGGTGTACGAGCAAGCGCAAGCCGCGCAAGCCGCGCAGGGGGCGGCAGCGGGCGCCGATGCCCAGGCCAGCGCCCAGGCCAAGCCGGCCGACGACAACGTGGTGGACGCCGAGTTCAAGGAAGTCAAGGACACCAAGTAAGCCCGTCCCGGGCAGCACCACGGCCCGGGCCCCCACGCCCGGGCCTTTGACTTTCAGGAAAGCACCCCCGCACCATGGCCACCAAGCGAGATTTCTACGAAGTGCTCGGCGTTGCCAAGAACGCCGACGACGACGCCATCAAGAAGGCCTACCGCAAGCTGGCCATGAAGCACCACCCCGACCGCAACCAGGGCGAGGGCGCGGACGCCAAGAAGGCCGAGGAAAAGTTCAAAGAGGTCAAGGAGGCCTACGAGGTGCTGAGCGACGCGCAAAAACGCGCCGCCTACGACCAATACGGCCACGCGGGGGTCGACCCCAATGCGGGCGGTGCCGGTGGCGGCTTCCGCGGGGGCCCCGAGGGCTTTGGCGGCTTCGCCGAAGCGTTTGGCGACATCTTTGGCGACATGTTCGGCAGCAATGGCGGCCGGCGGGGCGGCGGTGGCGGCCAGCGCGTCTACCGCGGGGCCGACCTGTCCTACTCGCTCGAGATCAGCCTCGAAGAGGCGGCGCGCGGCACCGACACCCAGATCCGCATCCCCACCTGGGAAAGCTGCGGCACCTGCGGCGGCAGTGGGGCCAAGCCCGGCACCAGCGCCAAGACCTGCGGTCACTGTGGGGGCAGCGGAACGGTGCACCTGCGCCAGGGCTTCTTCAGCATCCAGCAAACCTGCCCGCACTGCCACGGCTCGGGCAAGGTCATCCCCGACCCCTGTGGCACCTGCCACGGGGCGGGCAAGCTGAAAAAGCAAAAGACGCTCGAGGTCAAGATCCCGGCGGGCATCAACGAAGGCATGCGCATCCGCTCGGCCGGCAACGGCGAGCCTGGCGTGAATGGCGGCCCGGCGGGCGACCTCTACATCGAGATCCACCTCAAGCAGCACGACATCTTCGAGCGCGACGGCGATGACTTGCACTGCACGGTGCCGGTCCTGCTCACCACGGCCGCACTCGGCGGCCACATCGAAGTGCCCACCTTGGGCGGCAAGGCCGAAATCGAACTGCCCGAGGGCACCCAGCACGGCAAGACCTTCCGGCTCAAGGGCAAGGGCATCAAGGGCCTGCGCTCCAGCTACCCGGGCGACCTTTACTGCCACGTCAGCGTCGAAACCCCCGTCAAGCTCACCGAACACCAGCGCAAGTTGCTCAAGGAGTTGGACAAGAGCTTCCGCGAGGCCGGCGACAAGCACTCGCCCAGCAGCAAGAGCTGGACTGATCGGGTGAAAGACTTGTTCAAATAAGTCACGCCCTGCGGTAACTTGGCAACAGGCGCGGGCCAACCCTCTCCAGAAATCGCATGCGGTGGCCGATCATGCATTGATCTGCATTCCTTGCAGCGTCTGCACAGACGGCATGACCATCGACGCCACCTTCCACAAAGCCAACGCGCTCATCATTGACAGCAATGCCAATGCGCGGAGCTTGCTAACGGCGCAACTGCGTGAATTGGGGTGCGGGTTTGTGCGTTCGGTGGCACGGGTCAAGGAAGCCCGCATCGTGTTGGAGAACGCCCCGTACGACTTGGTGCTGTGCGACTACCACTTCGAAGGCGGCGACGAATCCGGCCAAGACCTGCTGGACGAGTTGCGACGCGAAGGCCTGCTGCCCTACGCGACGGTGTTCATGATGATCACCGCCGAGGCCACGTACGCCAAAGTCGCCGAGGCCGCCGAAGCCGCGCTGGACGGCTACCTGATCAAGCCCTACACGCTGGCCTCGCTGGCCGAGCGCATCCGAATTGCGCGCCATCGCAAGCGGGTGCTCGGCCCCATCTTCGAAGCCATCGAAGCGCAGGAGTTCGACCAAGCTGCCAGCCTTTGCATGAGGCGATTTAACGCCCGGGGTGAATACTGGTTGTTTGCCGCGCGCATCGGTGCCGAGTTACTCCTGCGCCTGCGCCGCTACGACGAAGCCAAGGCCTTGTACGAAGCCATCGTGGCCGCCAAGACCTTGCCCTGGGCCAAGCTCGGCGTGGCCCGCGCCGACCTCGGCAAGGGGCACCACAGCCAGGCACGCCGCACCTTGGAAAACCTGATCGGCGAGTCACCCGACTTTGCCGACTCGCACGACGTGCTCGGGCGTGTGCACATGGAGCAAGGCGACATCGACGCCGCCCTGGCCACTTACCGTGCCGCCACGGAACTGACGCCCGGCTGCCTGATGCGCGGGCAGCGAGCCGGTACGCTGGCCTTCTACAAAGGCGAGCGCGGCGAAGCCCAACGCCTGCTGGAGCGCGCCCTGATCAATGGCTTGCGCTCGAAGTTGTTCGACCTTTTCAGCATCACCCTGATCGCCCTCATGCGCTACGACAAGCGCGACGCCAAAGGCGTGAGGCAACTGATGGACACCTTGACTGGCGAGTTGGAGCGAGCGCCCTCTTCGTCGCGCATCGCCCGGCTGCGCAGGGTGGTGGAGGCCTTGGTGGCCATGCAGGAGCGCCGAACGGCCGACGCCCTGGGGCTGGCGCGGGAGTTGGCCAACGACCTGAAGCGCGACACCAGCGACCACGAATGCGCCAGCTTGGTGGTGGCCGTGTGGATCCGTCTGGCCGCCAGCGACATGCAGTTGGAAGAAATGGACGACATGCTGCTGAGCATTGGCATGCGCTTTTGCACAACCAAAGCTGCCACCGAGATCTTGGTGGCGATGTGTGAAAAGAACGAAGTCGCGGCGGAAACCCTCCGCAGTTGCCATGGCAAGGTGTTCGACATCGCGGAAACCGCCATGAAGCTCAGCATGCGGGGACAGCCCGACCACTCGGTGCAACTGCTCTTGCGCGAGGGCGAAAAGACTCGGAACACCAAGCTCATCGACATGGCGCTCTCGGTGCTCAAACGCCACGAATCGAAAATCGAGAACGCGTCGGAGTTGGAGCCGCAGATCCACGCCCTGCAAGAGTTGTACGTGCGGCCTCAGACGGCTGCCGCCAACCGCCCCCGCGCAGTGGGTGGCCTGGCCATCCGATGTGCCGGTCTCGCCGCCGAGGTCTGAACACAACGCCGCCTCGGTGGCGCTCCACCGCCCCGCGCTCAGTAATCCCCGCCGCTGCTGTAGTCGGGAGCCAGGTTCTCAAATTTGGTGTGCATGCGCTGGAAGCCCAGCTTGACCGTGCCCACCGGGCCATTCCGCTGTTTGGCGATGATGATCTCGGCCACGCCCGGCTCTTTGCACTCGTCCTTCGTGTAGTACTCGTCGCGGTAGATGAACATGATCACGTCCGCGTCCTGCTCGATGGCGCCCGATTCCCTCAGGTCGGACATCATCGGACGCTTGTCGGGGCGCTGCTCCACGGATCGGTTGAGCTGTGACAGCGCGATCACGGGGCACTTCAGTTCTTTGGCCAAGCCCTTCATGCCCCGCGAGATTTCACCGAGCACCGTGGCGCGGTTTTCCTCGTTGCCGCCGTCACCCGCCATCAACTGCAAGTAGTCGATGACGATCAGCCCCAGCTGGCCGCATTCGCGCGCTTGCCGCCGTGCCCGCGCCCGCACCTCGGCCGGGCTCAGGCCCGGGCTCTCGTCGATGAAGATGCTGGCCCGTCCCAGTTTTTCGGTGGCCTCCAGCAAACGGCCCCACTCGTCGTCGGTCAGGCGCCCGGTTCGCAAATGGCTTTGGTCCACGCGGCCGATGGAGCCCACCATCCGCAAGGCCAACTGTGCTGCGCCCATTTCCATCGAGAAGATCAGCACGGGCAGTCCCTCTTGCACCGCCACGTGCTCGCAGATGTTCACGGCGAAGGCCGTCTTGCCCATCGAGGGGCGCGCCGCCAGCACCAGCAGGTCGCCAGGTTGCAGGCCAGCGGTCATGCGATCCAAGTCGTAAAAGCCGGTGCGCACGCCAGTCACGTCGTCGGCGCCGTTCTCGGCCAGCTCGTTCACCCGATCCATCAACTGGACCATGAGCTTGTCCATGCGATGGAAGCCTTGTGTGCCGCGCGCGCCCTCCTCGCCGATGCGCAAGATCTTGCCCTCGGCATCGTCCAAGATGGCCGACACACTGCGCCCCTGCGGCGCCAACGCCGCGGAGGCGATCTCGTCGCTGGCGGTCACCAACTTGCGCAGCACGGCGCGCTCGCGCACGATCTCCGCGTAGCGGCGCAAGTTGGCCGCGCTGGGCACCGACTGCGCCAGCGCGTTCAGGTAGTCCAACCCGCCACAGTCCTCGGCCTTGCCCAGGCTGTTGAGCTCTTCGAACACCGTGATCACGTCGGCTGGCTTGCCGGCCACCACCAGCTTGCCAATGGCGGCAAAGATCAGCCGGTGCTCCAACCGGTAAAAGTCGCTGTCGCTGACGAGGTCGGCGGCGCGGTCCCAGGCGCTGTTGTCGATCAACAAGCCGCCCAGCACCGACTGCTCGCCTTCGATGGAATGCGGCGGTACGCGCAGGCGGGCGATCTCGTCGTCGCGCACGGGGGCAAAACTGGGGCCGTTCATGGGGACAAGTCTGTGGATAGCCGGTGAGCAGCCCGGGACAAGTGCCAGGCCGGAAAAGCACAAGGCCGGCCCCCTTGCGGGAGCCGGCCTTGCTGGACAGCGCGGTGGAGCTTAGCCGAACTTACTCGGCGGCGGCGACCACATGCACGCTGATTTCCACCGCCACATCGGTGTGCAGACCGAGCGAAACGGCGAAGTCGCCCACGTGCTTCAGCGGCCCATTGGGCAGACGCACCATGGCCTTGACGACGTCGTGGCCCTCGGCCTTGAGCGCATCGGCGATGTCGGCGTTGGTGACCGAGCCGAACAGACGGCCGTCCACACCCGCCTTTTGGACGATGCGCACGGTCTTGGTGTTCAGCTTCTCGGCCAAGGCTTGGGCGGCAGCCAGCTTGTCGGCAGCGACCTTTTCCAGCTCGGCGCGCTTGGCTTCGAATTCCTTGATCGCCGATTCCGTGGCGCGACGCGCTTGGCGGGTGGGGATCAGGAAGTTGCGGGCGTAGCCGTCTTTGACCTTGACGATGTCGCCCAGGTTGCCCAGGTTGGCGACTTTTTCCAGCAGGATGACTTGCATGTTCGTGAGCTCCTATCAGGCCTTGTGCTGGTCGCTGTACGGCAGCAGGGCCAGGAAGCGAGCGCGCTTGATGGCGGTGGTCAGCTGGCGCTGGAAGATCGCACGGGTGCCGGTCAGGCGGGCCGGGGTGATCTTGCCGTTTTCAGCGATGAAGTCGCGCAGCGTGTCGACGTCCTTGTAGTCGATCTGCTTGACGCCAGCCACCGTGAAGCGGCAGAAGCGCTTGCGACGGAACAGCAGGGATTGTTGGTTGCGCTTGGGCTTCTTGTCTTTGGAGAAGCGACCCTTACCGCGGGCGAGTGCCATGGTGATTCCTCGTGTACGTGTGGGTTAAACCGCGGGTTCGATCTGGGTGACGTGCATCACCACCCCTTTGCCGTTGCGGGTCGGGGCCAGGAAGCCGCTCCAATGAGCGAGGCTGTCGGCGGCCACCACCTGCACCTGCCGCACCACCGGCCCCAGGGCCACCGCCTTGAGCTTGAAGGTCACTCGACGCGCCATGCCGGCTTCCGTCGTCGTCCCTTCGTGCTCCAGGGTCAGGTCCACAGCCGGCAAACCGGCGGGGGTGTAGCGCAACGCCCCTTGCTCCACCCAGCGCGCGGTGACGACCAGCGCGTTGTGCGAAACCGGAGGCAGGGTCTGCAGTTCGAATCCTTTCGGCTTGACGGGCCCTTAGGCCGCGACTTCCTGGTTGGCCTTGCGCGATTCTTCGCGCTCGACCGCCTTCATCATGATCGACGGCGTCGTTTCGGCGGCGTCGCGCTTGCTGGTCAGGTGACGCAGCACGGCGTCGTTGTAACGGAAACCCGTTTCCAGCTCGACCAGCGTTTCCTTGCTGGCTTCGATGTTCAGGCACACGTAGTGGGCCTTGGCGAGCTTTTGGATCATGTAGGCCAGCTGACGGCGGCCCCAATCTTCCACGCGGTGCACCTTGCCTCCCGCGGCGGTGACGATGCCCTTGTAACGCTCCAGCATGGCCGGAACTTGCTCGCTTTGATCCGGGTGGATCAGCAGCACGATTTCATAGTGACGCATGAATGCTCCTTGTGGATTCCGCCGCAACTGCAGCGAGGAAGCTGGGCTCGGCGTCGAATTCGAGGCCCAGCAAGGCGAAAAGCCCGCCAGTATAGCCGGCTAGCCCCGGACATCCAAGCTGGCGGGCGGCGGATGGGCTTACTTGGAACCCGCCAGGCGGATCCAGGTCTCCACCACCGTGTCCGGGTTCAGCGAGATCGACGTGATGCCCTCGTCCGCCAACCAATCGGCGAAGTCCGGGTGGTCGCTGGGGCCTTGGCCGCAGATGCCGATGTACTTGCCGGTCGCCCGGCAGGCGTTGATGGCGCGGCTGATGAGGCTGCGAACCGCCGGATCGCGCTCGTCGAAGTCGCCGGCCAACTGCTCCAGGCCCGAGTCGCGGTCCAGCCCCAGGGTGAGTTGGGTCAGATCGTTGGAGCCGATGGACATGCCGTCGAAGTGCTCCAAAAACTGGTCGGCCAAGATGGCGTTGCTGGGCACCTCGCACATCATGATGACGCGCAGGCCGTCTTCGCCGCGCTTCAGGCCGCGCTCGGCCAACATGCCCACCACCCGCTCGGCCTGCTTCACGGTACGCACAAAGGGCACCATGATTTCGACGTTGGTCAGCCCCATGCCTTGACGAACGCGCTTGAGGGCCTCGCACTCCATGGCGAACGCATCCGAAAACTCGCCGCTGATGTAGCGGCTGGCGCCGCGAAAACCCAGCATGGGGTTTTCTTCGTCGGGCTCATAACGCGAGCCGCCGATGAGCTTGCGGTACTCGTTGCTCTTGAAGTCCGACAGGCGCACGATGACCGGGCGCGGGTAAAAGGCCGCCGCGATGGTGGCGATGCCTTCGGCGAGTTTGTCCACGTAGAAGGCACGCGGGCTGGCGTGCCCACGTGCCACCGACTCGACGGCCTTTTTGAGATCGGCGTCGATGGCGGGATAGTCCAAGATGGCCTTGGGGTGGACGCCAATGTTGTTGTTGATGATGAACTCAAGCCGCGCCAAACCCACGCCGCCCGAGGGCATCTGCGCGAAGTTGAAAGCCAACTGCGGGTTGCCCACGTTCATCATGATCTTGACTGGGCAGTAGGGCAGCTCACGCTGCTGCACCTCGCTGATCTCGGACTCGATCAGGCCGTCGTACACGTAGCCGGTGTCGCCCTCCGAGCAGGCCACGGTGACAAGTTGGCCGTCTTGCAGCTTGTCGGTGGCGTCGTGACAGCCCACCACGGCGGGGATGCCCAACTCGCGGGCGATGATGGCCGCATGGCAGGTGCGACCGCCGCGGTTGGTGACGATGGCGGCTGCACGCTTCATCACCGGCTCCCAGTTGGGGTCGGTCATGTCGGTGACCAGCACGTCGCCCGGCTGCACGCGCTCCATTTCGGCCGTGCTGTGCACCACGCGCACGGGTCCGGTGCCCACCTTCTGGCCGATGGCACGGCCTTCCACCAGCACCACGCTGTCTTTGCCGGCCTTGAGCTTGTAGCGGTGCTCGACCTGCGCCTGGCTCTTCACCGTTTCCGGGCGGGCCTGCAGGATGTAGAGCTGGCCGTCTTGGCCGTCCTTGCCCCATTCGATGTCCATGGGGCGGCCGTAGTGCTGCTCGATGACCAAGGCGTACTTGGCCAGGGTTTCGACGTCGGCGTCGGTCAGCGAGTAACGGTTGCGCAACTCCACCGGGGTGTCTTCGGTTTTGACCAACTTGCCGCTGGCGGCGCGTTCATCCTCACTGGCGAAGCCCATGCGCAGCAGTTTGCTGCCCAAGTTGCGACGGATGATGGCTTGCAGGCCCTTGTTCAGGGCCGGCTTGAAGACGTAGAACTCGTCGGGGTTGACGGCGCCTTGCACGACGGTCTCGCCCAGGCCATAACTGCTGGTGATGAACACCACGTCCTTGAAGCCCGATTCGGTGTCGATGGTGAACATCACGCCGGCCGAGCCGAGGTCGGAGCGCACCATGCGCTGGATGCCCGCACTCAGCGCCACATGGCTGTGCACGAAGCCCTTGTGGACACGGTAGCTGATGGCGCGGTCGTTGTAGAGCGAAGCGAACACCTCGCGCACCTTGTGCAGCACGTCGTCAACGCCGACGACGTTCAAGAAGGTTTCCTGCTGGCCGGCAAAGCTGGCATCGGGCAGGTCTTCGGCGGTGGCCGACGAGCGCACCGCGAACGAGCCCTGCCCGCTGGCGTCAAGCGCAGCAAAGGCGGTGCGAATGGCGTCTTCCAAATCGGGCGGGAAGGGCTGATCCATCACCCAGGCGCGGATCTGCGCGCCCACCTCGGCCAAAGCGCGCACGTCGTCGGTGTCCAAGGCGTCCAGCTTGGCGGTGATGCGGGCATCCAGGCCGCCCACCTGAAGGAACTCCCGAAAGGCGTGGGCCGTGGTGGCAAAGCCGCCGGGCACGCGAACGCCCGACTCGCTCAGGTGGTGGATCATTTCGCCGAGGCTGGCGTTATTGCCGCCCACCGCCTCGACGTCGGTCATCCTCAAATGGTCAAACGGGACGACCAGGGCGGTCGGCTCAAAGCGTGAAGACATGGGAAGGTTCCTGGAGAGTGAAAAAACCGGGGCGCCGACGCGCACACGCTGCCCAGCGTGTTGGATTTGTGGTGGGGGCAGCGGGGCATGGCCAGGGTCGAGCGCAAGTTGCGTTCGATTCTAGGGATGGGGCCGTAGGATGGAAACCACCCGTAACCCTCGCGCCCGTCGTTTAGAGCCCATGCCCAACCGTACCGTGTACTTCTTGTCCGACGGCACCGGCATCACTGCCGAAACCTTCGGCAATTCCATCCTGGCCCAGTTCGGCGGCAGGGCCCGCCATGTCCGCCGGCCCTTCATCGACTCGGCGGAGAAAGCCTACGAGGTGTGCCGGGAGATCGAGGCCACGGGGCTGGCCGAGGGCCAGCGCGTCGTGGTGTTCGCCACGTTGGTGAACCCCGAGGTGCTGTCCATCGTGCGCGAGCACTGCAAGGGCCTGCTGCTGGACATGTTCGGCACCTTCATCGCGCCGCTGGAAGAGGAGTTCGGGCTGAAGAGCAACCACCGCGTGGGGCGGTTTTCGGACGTGGCCAAGAGCCAGGAGTACCACGACCGCATCGAAGCCATCAACTTCAGCCTGGCGCACGACGACGGCCAAAGTGCGAAGAACTTGGCCGTGGCCGACGTCATCCTGGTGGGCGTGTCGCGCTCTGGGAAGACGCCCACTTCGCTGTACCTGGCGATGCAGCATGGCATCAAGGCGGCCAATTACCCGCTCATCCCCGAAGACTTCGAGCGCGGCAAGTTGCCCGGTTCGCTGAGCGAATTCCGCCGCAAGTGCTTCGGCCTGACCATCGATCCGGATCGTCTCTCGCACATCCGCCAGGAGCGCCGCCCAGGCAGCAAGTACGCCGACCCGATGAACTGCCGCTACGAGGTCAATGAGGCCGAAAAGATGATGAAGCGCGAGGGCATCGCCTGGTTGTCCAGCACGCACAAGTCGATCGAGGAAATCGCCACGACCATCTTGCGGGACATCCGACCCGATCGGCTCGTTTACTGACGCAGCGCGCGCCGGTACACCGCCAGGTAGCCCTCGGCCGCGCGGTCCCACCCAAAGCGTTGGGCCATGGCGCGGCGTTGCACGCGGCGCCATTCGTCAGGGCGCGACCACAGCACGATGGCGCGGCGCAGCGCATCCCGAAAATCACCCCGGTCGAAGCGCTCGAACACAAAGCCCGTGGCGCGGTCGTCGGCCAGGTGCTCCAGGCTGCAGTCCACCACGGTGTCGGCCAAGCCCCCTACCCGCCGCACCAGGGGCAAGCTGCCGTAGGCCAAGCCGTAGAGCTGAGTCAGGCCGCAAGGTTCGAAGCGCGAGGGCACCAACAGCACGTCGCAACCGGCCACCAGGCGGTGGGCCGCCGCCTCGTCCATGCCCTGGCTCAGGCTGACGCGACCGGGGTGCTGCCGCGCCGCCTCGCGAAAGGCAGCCTCCAACGCCGGGTCGCCCTGCCCCAGCACCGCCAATTGAGCCCCCAGGCCGAGCAAATCGCCCAAAGCCTCCACCACCAGATCCAGACCCTTCTGGGCCACCAGGCGACTGACCACGCCCAACAACAGGCGCTGGGGCGCAGGCTCCAAGCCCAGGGCTTGTTGCAGGTGGGCCTTGCAGGCGGCCTTGCCTTCCAGCGATTGGGCGTCGAAGCGCACGGGCAGGAGCTTGTCCGTGGCCGGGTTCCAAACGCGGTCGTCCACGCCGTTGAGGACGCCGACCAGCTCACCCGCACGCCGGCGCAACAGGCCGTCCAAGCCACAGCCCTGCTCGAGCGTTTGGATCTCGCGGGCATAGCTGGGTGAGACGGTGGTGATGGCGTTGGCGTAGTGCAGGCCCGCCTTCATGCAACTGAGTTGACCGTGGAACTCCAGGCCCTCCATCTGGAAGGCCGCGGCCGGCAGGCCCAAGCGCGCCACAGCGATGGCAGGAAACAGCCCCTGGTAAGCCAGGTTGTGGATGGTGAACACGCTGCGAGCCGCGCGAAGCGCCTCGGAGCCGCGCGGCGGGGCCAGCGCCAACCAAGCACAGGCCAAACCGGTGTGCCAGTCGTGCGCGTGAACCAAATCGGGCCACCAGGCACTATCGCCCCCGCTGCCCAGCCAGGCTGCGGCGTGGCTCAAGGCGGCAAAGCGCTCCAGGTTGTCGGGGAACAGCGCGCCCTCCGGGGTGGCATAGGGGGTGCCGGGACGATCGAACGCGTCAGGGGCGTCCAACACATAGCTGGGCCGGCCTGGCAGCGCCGGCAACTCGCCCCGAAGCACCCGGCCCACGCGTCCCCAAGGCCAAAGCAGGGGCTCCAGGGCCGTGGCCAGTTGCACCGCCTGGCGCACGCTGGGGTAGCCGGGCAGCAGCACCCGACAGTCCACCCCCTGGGCACGCAGCGCATCGGGCAGCGCAGCGGTGACATCGGCCAAGCCACCGGTCTTGGCGTAGGGGGCCAACTCGGCGCTGACCTGCAGCACCCGCAAGGGTCGTTGGGTGGGGGCGTTCATGCGACACAGTGTGCCGCGCTGCCGAGGCGGGGTCAGCCCAGGCCGCGCCTCGCCGTCTCGTAAAAACAAATGGCCGCAGCGGCCGCCACGTTGAGCGACTCCTCGCCGCCCGGCTGAGGGATGCCCACGGTGAGCGCACAGCCGGCCAACAAGGACTCACTGACCCCCTGCCCCTCGTGGCCCAACACCCAAGCACAAGGCTGCGGCAGCGGGGCGGTGGGCAAGCTCGCAGTGGCGTGAGAGCTCGTCGCCACCAGCGGCAAGCCCAGGGCCAGCACTGGTGCCGCATCGAGCCCCTCCACGAGCGACAGCCCGAAATGCGCCCCCATGCCGGCTCGCAGCACTTTGGGCGACCACAAGGCCGCGGTGCCCTTGAGCGCCAGGACCTGTCGCACGCCGAAGGCCGCCGCACTGCGCAAGATGGCGCCCACATTGCCAGCGTCCTGCAAGCGGTCCAGCACCACGCTGGCCGCTCGCGCCTGCAGCGCAGGCGGCGCGGGCAAGCGCATCACCGCGGCCACCTGGGCGGCCGACGCCAGGCCGGACAAGGACTCAAACGCTTTGGCGCTGACCACCAGCACGCGGGGCGCCCGCAACACCAACTCGCGCCATTCGGCGTTCAGGTTGATCGCCTCCTCCGTGATGACGGCCAACTCGAAAGGCTGACCACGCTCGGCAGCGGCGCGCAGCAGGTGGTCGCCTTCCAGCCAAACCCGACCTTGGGTTCGGTAGGCGCCGTTGTCCTGCGCCAAGGTGCGCAACGCCTTGAGCGTGGGGTTGCCGGTGGCGCTGATGCGCTCGACGCGGGGAACGGTCATGCGGGTCCTTTCATCGGGCCGCGTGCAGCCATTCGCGCAAGGGTGCGAAGCTGCGGCGGTGCCAAGGGCTGGGGCCAAGCCGACGCAAGGCGTCGAGGTGCTCGGGCGTGCCGTAGCCCTTGTGCTCGGCGAAGCCGTAATCGGGGGCCTCGGCGTGCACCCGCAAGCACCAGGCATCGCGGTGCACCTTGGCCAAGATGGAGGCCGCAGAGATGGCCGGCATCAGCGCATCGCCTTTGACCAGGGTGTGCACCGGCACGTCCAGCAAGGGCGCCCGGTTGCCATCCACCCAAACCTCGCCGGGCTTCAGGCGCAAGCCAGCCACGGCGCGCTGCATCGCGAGCAAAGTGGCTTGCAGGATGTTGAGGCGGTCGATATCCTCCACCGAGGCCTCGGCCACGCTGAGACACAGCGCGTGCTCGCGGATGGCGACAGCCAAGGCCTCTCGCTTTCGAGGCGACAAGGTTTTCGAATCGGCCAGCCCCGGGATGGGCCGGTCGGGGTGCAGCATCACCGCCGCCGCCACCACCGGACCGGCCAAGGGCCCACGACCGGCTTCGTCCACGCCGGCCAGCCATAGGCTGGGCTGAGCGGCAAACAGGTCCGGCGTGTAGGGCGCCGTGGCCCGACGTTCAGCGGTCGACGACTTGCGCGATCGCGTCATGGGTGCGTTGCGCCGTGTCGGCGCGCAGGCTGTGATGAAGGTCGGTGAAGCGCTGCGCCAACGCAACCCGCCGGGGGGAATCGGCCAAGCCGCGCAGCGCCTCGGCCGCCAGCACATCGGCGGTGCAGCGGTCTTGCAAGCACTCGGGCACCAAAAACTCTTGGGCCAGCACATTGGGCAGGCCCACCCAAGGCTGCAGCTGCAGCTTCTGCATGCGGCGGTAGTTGGATGGGCTGACCCGGTAAGCAATCACCATGGGGCGCTTGAACAACGCCGCTTCAAGGGTGGCCGTGCCACTGGCCACGAGGGCCAGGTCGCAGGCGGCCAACACCTCGTGCGACCGCCCCTCCACCAGCGTGAGTGCAGGCCAGCCGCCCGGCGGCAGAAAGGCTTCGATGCGCCGGCGCAGCCCGGGAGCGACGGGCAGCACCACGCGCACATCGGGTTCGGCGGCCACCACGCGCTGGGCCGCGCCAAGCAAAGCAGGGGCAATCTCATCGATCTCGCTGGCACGGCTTCCGGGCAGCAGAGCCAAGACGCGACCGTCCAGCGGCAGACCCAAAGCTTGGCGTGCAGCGGCAGCGTCGGGCACCATCGGGATGAGATCGGCCAAAGGGTGGCCAACGAAGGTGGCCGCCACGCCGGAGGCTTGCAGCAAGGCCGGCTCGAACGGGAACAGGCACAGCACATGGTCGGCTGCCTCGCGCAGCGTCGCCACGCGCTGAGGCCGCCAAGCCCAGATGGAGGGGCACACGTAGTGCACCGTCTTCAGGCCGGCGCGGCGCAAGCGCTTCTCCAGCCCAAAGTTGAAATCGGGTGCATCGACGCCCACGAACACATCGGGTCGCTGTTCCAGCAACCGCGTACCCAGGCGACGGCGAATCCACAGCAACTCGGGCAAGCGCTTGAGCGCATCGCTGAAGCCAAAAACCGACAGTCGCTCCGCCGGCCACCAAGCATCCAGCCCCTGAGCCACCAGCCTTGGCCCGCCGATGCCGCTGGCGCCGGACAGGCGACCGCGCTCCCGCAGTCCCTGCAACAGCAACGCGCCGATCCAGTCGCTGGAGGCCTCGCCGGCCACCAGGCCCAGGCGAAGGCCGGTGTCCATCAGCCGCGAACCAGGCCGCGCTTGGAGGCGGCCAGGAAGTCGAGCATGCAGCGCACGTCGTCATCGGCGCCCTGCCCGTTCAAGGCGGCAATGCCCGTCTTGGATTCGTCCAAGGTCAGCCCTTGGCGGAACAGCAACTTGTGCATGTGGCGAATGACCTTGAGGCGCTCGTCGCTGAAATCACGGCGCTTGAGCCCCGTGAGATTCACCGCCCGCACGGCCAGTGGGTTGCCGTCCACCGTCATGTACGGCGCCACGTCCTGCGCGACGTGCGCTTGAAAACCCACCATGCTGTGCGCCCCGATGTGCACAAACTGATGCACCCCCGTGAGCCCGCCGATGACGGCCCAATCGCCCACGTGCACATGGCCGGCCAGCGTGGCGCCATTGGCCAGCACGCAATGGCTGCCCAACTGAACGTCGTGCGCGAGGTGCACGTAGGCCATGATCCAGTTGTCGCTCCCGACGCGGGTGACGCCGTCTTCCTTGAACGTCCCCGTGCTGAAGGTGCAGTACTGAAACACCGTGTTGCGTTCGCCCATCACCAACTGAGTGCGCTCGCCACGGTGGCTCATGTCCTGCGGCATGCAGCCGATCGAACTGAACGGGTGGAAACGGTTGTCCCGGCCGATGGTGGTTTGGCCATCGATCACGCAATGCGCACCCACTTCGGTACCAGCGGCGATGCGCACTTCGGGCCCCACGATGGCGTAGGGGCCGATGGCGACGTCATCGTCCAGTTCGGCCCGGGGATCGACGATGGCGGTGGCGTGAATGCGAGCCATGCCGATGCACTCAGTCGATGCGACGCATCGTGCACATCAACTCAGCCTCCGCGGCGAGCTCGTCCCCGACGAAACACTTGGCGGCAAACTTGTAAATGCCAGCTTTGGCCCGCGTGAGTTCGACCTCGAGCAGCATCTGGTCGCCCGGCTCGACCGGGCGCTTGAAACGTGCAGCGTCGATGCCGGCAAAGTACACCACGCTCTTGTCGTCCAGCACCTCGCCGGCCGTCTTCAGCGCCAGCAGCGTGGCCACCTGGGCCATGGCCTCCAAGATCATCACGCCGGGCATCACCGGGCGGTGAGGGAAATGCCCCAGGAATTGCGGCTCGTTGATCGAAACGTTCTTGATGGCGCGAATGCGCTGCCCCTCGATCGACAGCACGCGATCGACAAGCAGCAGCGGGTAGCGATGCGGCAGCAGCCGCAGGATCTCGTGGATGTCCATGGGTTCAGGTCTTGTTTTTGAGTTCGATTTCCAGCGCGCGCACCCGCTCGCGCAGCTTGTGCAGGGATCGCAGCGAGGCCGCGTTTTTTTCCCACTCGGCATGGCTGTCGATGGGGAAGAAGCCGGAATAGGTGCCCGGCTGCGTGATCGAGCGCGTGACCACCGAGCACGCCGAGATGTGCACGCCATCGGCCAAGGTCAAATGCCCCAGGATTTTCGCGTCGCCACCGATGGTGCAGCCGCGGCCGATTCGGGCACTGCCCGCCACCGCTGCGCAACCCGCCATGGCGGTGTACGCGCCGATGTGCACGTTGTGCGCGATGTGGATCAGGTTGTCGAGCTTGACGCCGTCTTCGATCACGGTGTCGTCCAAGGCCCCGCGGTCGATCGTGCAATTGGCGCCGATCTCCACGTCGTCACCGATGCGCACCGCCCCGAGCTGCTCGATCTTGACCCACGTTCCCTCAAGCGGCGCAAACCCGAAGCCATCGGCCCCGATGACGACCCCGCTGTGCACCACGCCACGCGCGCCCATGCGGCAGCCAGCGCCCAGCACCACCCGCGGCGCCAAGCGTGTCCGGGGCCCCACCTCGGCCGATCGCTCCACGACCGTGTGCGCACCCACCACCGCGCCCTCGCCGATCGATGCACCGGCCTCGATCACGGCGAACGGGCCGATCGACACGCCAGGGCCCAAGGTTGCACTCGGATCGACCACAGCACTGGGATGGACCGTGGGCATGGGCTGGCTGGCCCGCTCGCGCTCTCGCCACCATTGCGTGAGGCGCGCGTAGTACAGGTAGGGGTGGGGATCGACGATCAGCGCCGCTTGCGGGGCAGCCGCCTCGCGCAAAGCGGGCGGCACCAGCAAGACCCCGGCAGCGCTGGCGCGCAGCGCCGCTTCGTACCGGGCACTGACCGCGAAGCTCAGCGCCTCCGGGCCTGCGCTGGCCAGACTGGCCAAGCGACTGACAGGGGTTCGGGGATCGCCGACCAGCTCGCCGCCGAGGGCCTCGACGATCTGCGCCAGCCGGACGGTCACGGGGTCACTTGCTGGCGTTCAGCGCGTCGACCACACGCTTGGTGATGTCCACGCGAGGACTGGCGTGCACGGCGTCTTGCAAGATCAAGTCGAACTTTTCGCGCTCGAAGATGTCTTTGACCACCCGGTTCGCCCGCTCCACCACCGCCTGCAACTCTTCGCCTTTGCGGACCTGGATGTCTTCCTGGAACTCCCGGCGGCGGCGCTGGAAGTCGCGGTCTTGCTCGACGAGGTCGCGCTGGCGGCGGCCGAGTTCCGACTGCGTCAGCGTGGGGCCGTCTTTCTCCAACTTGTCTTGGGCAGCCTTGAGCCGATTGGCCATGTCGGACAGCTCACGCTCGCGCTTGCCGAACTCGGCCTCAAGCTTGGCCTGAGCCGCCTTGGCGGCATTGGAGTCGCGCAGCACGCGCTCCAAGCTCACGTAACCAATCTTGAGCTCTTGAGCCTGCACACCGAGCATCGGGACCGACAGCAGCGCGGACAGAGAAATGGCGCGCAGCAAAGGGCTGAAAGTGATCATCAGAAGGCGGTCCCGATCTGGAATTGGAAGCGTTCGATTCTATCTGTGGGGCGGCTGCGCAGCGGCTTGCCCCAACTGAGGCGCAAAGGCCCCACGGGGGACATCCAAGACAGGCCCAGCCCCGCCGACGCACGCAAGCTGCTCAAGCCGACTTCCTCGTACTTGCTCTGGGTGTTCCACACGTTACCCGCATCGGCGAAGGCGAACAGACGGAAGGTCCTGTCCTTGCCTGCACCCGGAACGGGGATGTAGACCTCGGCGTTGAGGTTGGCCTTCAGGTTGCCGCCGCTGCGCGAGCCGGTCACGTCCACCGGACCCAGGGTGCCACCTTCGAACACACGAACCGAACCCAGGCCACCGCCGTAGAAGTTCTTGAACACCGGGTACGAACGACCGCCCAAACCTTCTCCATAGCCGACCTCGCCGTTCAACATCAAGCTGAACTTGGCGCCAAGGTCAAAGAAGCGCTGCGCCTGCAGGTTCAGGCGACCAAAGCGCGCGTCGCCTGCCGGGCTGAGCTCCAAATTGACGCGGTAGTACTGCCCCTTGCTGGGCGAAAGCAGGTTGTCGCGGCTGTCGTTGCTCCACCCCAGTGTCAGAGGGATGGCGAAACTGGAGCGCCCAAACCGGTTGGCGTAATCGGCGATGTAGTTCGGCACACCGGTGGTGCTCGAAATCTTGGTGCGCTCGTAGCCCAAGCCCAAAAACACCCGGTCGAACTCGGCGATGGGAACGCCAAAGATCTGGCTCACACCCTGCGAGGCGAATTCGTAGGTCTCACCCAGGTTGTTGAAGGGCTTGGCCGTGCTGTAGTAGGCCCTCGTGGCCCTGGAGACCCCATCCTCGGTGAAGTACGGATCGACGAGACTGAACACCAAGGAGCGGGACTGGCGCGAGGTGTTGAGCTCCACCTCCACGGAGTTGCCCGAGCCCAAGAAGTTGTCTTGCTTGACCGAGCCCACCAGCGAAATCCGGCTTTGCGAGGAATAGCCGGCGCCCAGCGAGATGTTGCCGGTGCTTTGCTCCGTGACGTTGATGGTCACATCCACCTGATCGGGCGCGCCAGGCACCTCGTTGGTGTCGACGGTCACTTCCTTGAAGTAACCCAAACGCTCCACACGATCTCGCGAGGATTTGATGCGATTGCCGTCGTACCACGCCCCTTCGAATTGCCGGAACTCGCGCCGAACCACCGTGTCGCGGGTCTTGCTGTTGCCGGCCACCAGGACGCGGCGCACATAAGCTCGACGCTCCGGCGTGGCTTGCACCGTCAGGGTCACCAACCCCGTGGCGCGGTCGATGTCCTGACGCACATCCACTCGGGGGAAGGGATAACCGAAGGTGCCGTAGTAGTCGGTGAAAGCGCGGGTGGTGGCGGCCACCGCCTCGCCCTGGTAGACCTCACCAGGCTTGATCACCACCAAACGCTTGAACTCTTCCAACCGGCCCAGAAACTCGCCTTCCAACTTCACCTCGGCCACGCGATAGGGCTGCCCCTCGCTGACGTTGATGGCCACACCGATGCGCTGCTTGTCGGGGGAGATGGTGACTTGCGTCGACTCCACCGCGAACTCCAGGTAACCGCGGTTCTGGTAGTGGGAGCGCAGGGCCTCCAAATCAGCATTGAGTTCCGTGCGCGAGTAGCGGTCGGTCTTCGTGTACCAAGTCAACCAGCCCGAGGTGGTGCGGCCCATCAGGTCGCGCAGCGCCCCTTCGCTGAAAGCCTTGTTGCCCGAGATCCGAATCTCAGCAATCTTGGCGGGATCCCCCTCGCTCACGGTGAACACGACGTTCACGCGATTGCGCTCCAAGGGGGTGATCGTGGTGCTGACTTCTGCGCCGTACAGGCTGCGCGTCAGGTACTGCCGCTTCAGTTCCTGCTCAGCGCGATCGGCCAAAGCCCGATCGAAGGGACGGCCCTCCCCGATGCCAATCTCCTTCAAAGACTTCTGCAGCGCTTCGCTGTCGAATTCCTTGATGCCCACGAAGCTGACCGTCGCGATGATCGGCCGCTCTTCGATCACCACCACGACAGCATCGCCGTCGATCTGGATGCGCACGTCCTTGTACAAACCCGTGGCAAAAAGGGCGCGCAAGGCTGCGGCGCCCTTTTCGTCGTTGTAGCTGTCGCCGATGCGGAACGGCAGACTGGCGAACACCGTGCCGGGGTCGGTGCGCTGCAGGCCCTCGACACGGATGTCCTTCACCACGAAGGGATCGACCGCCCAAACGTTGGCGTGGATCGCGCCGCACAGCAACAGGGTCAGGAGGGACGAGTGAAGTCGCGAGCGCGAGCGAGCAGAAGCAGCCATGCAGAGGGTCGTCAGGAGGGCAACAAACAGGGGAACCGGGGAGCCGTCGGCGGCCGCATTGCGCAATCGCCTTGCCCTCGAAAAATGCGGCGGATGATAGCGCCGGGCAAAGCCTCAACCGCCCACCGTGCGACGAGCTGCCGCTCGCGCACGCGCATCCAACGCCAGCAGGTCATCCACCGACGCCACATCGGCGGCGCTGGGCGGCACGTCGTTCAGCACGCGCTCCACCGTCTGCGCGATGCCGGTGAAGGACAAGCGGCGGGCCAAGAAGGCCTCTACCGCCACCTCGTTGGCCGCATTCAGCACGGCCGTGCTGCCCTCGGGCCCGCGCAGCGCCGCCCAGGCCAGTTGGAGGGCGGGAAAGCGCCGGCCGTCGGGGGCCTCGAACGACAAGGAAGGCGTATTGAGCAAATCCAAGCGAGAGGCGCCAGACACCACGCGCTCGGGGTAGCTGAGGGCGTAGGCGATGGGCACCCTCATGTCGGGCGTCCCCAGCTGGGCCAGCACGGATTGGTCGCGGCACACCACCATCGAATGCACGATGCTTTGCGGGTGGATCAGCACGCGAATCTGGTCCGGCTGCAGGTGGAACAGCCACCGGGCCTCGATGACCTCCAAGCCCTTGTTCATCATCGTGGCCGAGTCCACCGAAATCTTCCGCCCCATGACCCAGTTGGGGTGGGCGCAAGCTTCGTCCGGCGTCACCGAGGCCAAGGTTTGTGGATCACGCGTTCGGAACGGCCCGCCCGACGCCGTGAGCACGATGTGGTCGATGGTGTCTGACCAGGTAGACGCATCCAGGGGCAGACACTGGAACAACGCCGAGTGCTCCGAGTCGACCGGCAAGAGCAAGGCGCCCCCTTCCTCGACAGCCCGCATGAAGAAGGCGCCGCCGACCACGAGGGCCTCTTTGTTGGCGAGCATCAGCCTCTTGCCCGCGCGCGCCGCGGCAAGGCAAGGCGGTAGCCCGGCAGCCCCGACGATGGCCGCCATGACGGCATCCACCTCGGTCGCTGCAGCCACTTGGGCCAAGGCCTGCGCGCCGGCCAGAACCTCGGTGCGACAGCCTTGATCGCGCAAACGCTGCTGCAAGGCTTGGGCGGCCTCAGGCTCCGGCAGCACGGCCCATCGCGGCTGGTGCGCCAAACAAACGTCCGCCAGTTCGTTCGCCCGGCTGAATGCGCTAACCGCCGTCAACTCGAAACGATCGGGATGACGCGCCAAGACGTCTAGGGTGTTGCTGCCAATCGAGCCGGTGGCGCCCAACACGGCCACGCGCAAGCGCTGAGCACTCATGCCATGCCTCCCAGGGCCAACCACAGAAGGCCCAACGCAGCCGGCAGCACCGGCAACAGCGCATCGATTCGGTCCAACACGCCCCCATGACCCGGCAGCAGTTGGCTGCTGTCCTTGGCCCCGGCGGCGCGCTTGATCAAGGACTCGACCAAATCACCCACCACGCTCAGTGCGGCGAGCACCAACAACGCCAGGGCGCCCATCGGCCATCCCCAAGCCGCCACCAAACGGCCGTACACACTCAAGCCATGCGCCTCTGAGAGCCAAGGATCGATGGTCGTCACCCACAGCAGGGCCACGGCCAACACCCCCACCACGCCACCTGCCACCCCCTCCCAACTCTTGCCGGGGCTAATCGTGGGCGCGAGTTTGCGACGCCCCCAGAGTCGACCGGCCGCATAGGCCAGCACATCGGCAGCCCACACCAAGCACAAGACGGACAGCAGCGCATTCAGCCCCATCCCTTTCCAGGTCAGCAAAGCCCAAGCCGCCGGCAGGAGCACACAGGGCCCCAACACCAGACGCAGTGCCGACGGGAGGGCCGCCCAACCAAGGGAGCCCATGCGCAACGCCACCACCCCCCCCAAGACCCACGACGCCCCCGCCAGCCCCACCCAAGCCGGTTGGGCCCGCACCAGCGGGTATAGAACTGCCCCCAGCAGCAACACCGCGGCGCCATACGCCCCAGCGCGCCAGCCCACCCAGCCGTTGAGCCGCGCCCACTCCCAGCCGGCAGCGCCCATCGTCACCGCCACGAACACGGGAAATGGCCAAGCGGCCGTGCTCATCAATGTGGGCAGGAGCACGGCCAACAAAACCACGGCCGTGATGATGCGATGCAGGAGCATCAGGCCTCCTTCACGCCACCGAATCGACGGTCGCGTTGACGGTAGGCGGCCAAAGCCGCATCGAGTTGCGCCTCGCCAAACTCGGGCCACAGGCAGTCGGAAAACACAAACTCGCTGTAGGCGACCTGCCATAGCAGGAAGTTGCTGATGCGCACTTCGCCCCCCGTCCGGATGAAGAGGTCGGGGTCGGGCGAGCCGGCAGTGGCCATGAATTCGCCAAATCGACTCTCCGTCAGGTCTTCGGGCTGCACACCAGCGGCCAGCGCTCGCCGCGCAGCCTGCACCACGTCCCAACGTCCGCCGTAATTGAAGGCCACGTTGAGCGTGAGGCGGGTGTTGTGGGCCGTCAGCGACTCCGCTTCGTCCCAGGCCTTGCGCAATTTGTCGCCCAGCCCCTGTCGATCGCCCACGATGCGCACGCGCACGCCCAAGGCATGCATGCGCGCCATGTAGCGACTCATGGCGGCCAACACCAAGCCCATCAGGCCGCTGACCTCGTCGGCCGGCCGCCGCCAGTTCTCGGAAGAGAAGGCAAACACGGTGAGTTCGGGCACACCCCGGTCGATGCAGGCCTGCACCGTGCGCACCACCGCATCCACGCCTGCCTTGTGGCCGAAGAAGCGAGGCAAGAAGCGCTTCTTGGCCCAGCGTCCATTGCCATCCATGACGATGGCGATGTGGCGCGGGACCGAGCGCTCAGCGTCGACCACGGCGCTCAAACCGCCAGGATCTCGGCTTCTTTGGACGCCAGCAGCTTGTCGATTTCGACGATGGTCTTGTCGGTCAGCTTCTGCATGTCGTCCAAGCAGCGGCGCTCATCGTCTTCGGTGATCAGCTTGTCCTTGAGCAACTTCTTGGCTTGCTCATTGGCGTCACGGCGCAGGTTGCGCACCGCCACCTTGGCGTCCTCGGCGGTGCCTTTGGCGACCTTCACGAGATCGCGGCGACGCTCCTCGCTGAGGGGGGGCATCGGCACCCGGATGAGATCGCCCTGGCTGGAAGGGTTCAGGCCCAGGTCGCTTTCTCGGATGGCTTTCTCGACCTTGGCCCCCATGCCCTTTTCCCAGGGTTGCACGCTGATGGTGCGGGCATCGAGCAAACTGACGTTGGCGACTTGGCTGATGGGCACCATCGAGCCGTAGTAATCGACGTGCACCTGGTCCAAGATGCCCGGATGGGCCCGACCCGTGCGGATCTTTTGCAACTCGCCTTTGAAAGCCTCGATGGACTTGGCCATCTTCGCTTCGGCGTTCTTCTTGATGTCGGCAGTCGTCATGGAAGTCGATGTGCGATGAATTGACGGATCAAACGTGCACCAAGGTGCCTTCGTCTTCGCCCATCACCACGCGCTTGAGCGCGCCGGGCTTGAAGATGCTGAACACCTTGATGGGCAATTTTTGGTCGCGACACAACGCAAAGGCGGTGGCGTCGAGCACGGCCAGGTTCTTCGTGATGGCCTCGTCGAAGCTCAACTTGGCATAGCGGGTGGCACTCGGGTCCTTCTTGGGATCGGCGGTGTACACACCGTCGACCTTGGTGGCCTTGAGCATGATTTCGGCGCCGATTTCGGCGCCGCGCAGCGCAGCCGCCGTGTCGGTGGTGAAAAACGGATTGCCCGTGCCAGCGCCGAAGACCACCACCTTGCCCTCCTCCAAGTACTGCAAAGCCTTGGGGCGCACGTAAGGCTCAACCACCTGCTCGATGCCAATGGCCGACATCACGCGTGCGGTCATGCCCTCCTGGCGCATGGTGTCGGCCAGGGCCAGCGCGTTCATCACCGTGGCCAGCATGCCCATGTAGTCGGCCGTCGCGCGGTCCATCCCGACCGAGCCCCCCGCCACGCCGCGGAAGATATTGCCCCCACCGATCACGACCGCGACTTCCACACCCAGCTGCGTCACTTCCTGGATCTCGCGCACCATCCTGACGATGGTGGCGCGGTTGATGCCGTAAGCGTCGTCGCCCATGAGGGCTTCACCGGAAAGTTTCAGCAGGATGCGTTTGTAAGCAGGCATGGAAGCGGTCGTTTTCAAGGGGTTTCACCAGTGTAAAGGGCGCCCGCAGGCGCCCTCGTCAGAGACCCGCGCCCAAGGGCAGCGGGCTTCACTCACTGGCCCTTGGCGGCAGCCACCTGGGCGGCCACTTCGGCGGCAAAGTCATCGACCTTCTTCTCGATGCCTTCACCCACCACGTACAGCGTGAACGCTTTGACCGTGGTGGCCTTGTCCTTGAGCATGGCGGCGACCGTTTGCTTGCCGTCGGCGGCTTTCACGAAGACCTGGTCCAGCAGGCTGACTTCCTTCAGATACTTTTGGACCGACCCTTCGACCATCTTGGCCACGATCTCAGCAGGCTTGCCAGACTCGGCCGCCTTTTGCTCGGCGATCGAACGCTCCTTGGCGATCAGGTCGGCAGGCACGTCGGCGCCCGACAGGGCCACGGGCTTCATGGCCGCCACGTGCATGGCCACATCCTTGGCAGCGGCATCGTCGCCATCGAAAGCCACCATCACGCCGATGCGCGTGCCATGCAGGTAGTGCGCCAGCTTGCCGGCGCCCGCGTAGCGCTGGAAGCGGCGGATGCTCATGTTCTCGCCGATCTTGCCAATCAGGCCTTTGCGCACGTCTTCGACGGTCGGGCCAAAGCCTTCTTGGCTCAGGGGCAAGCTCGACAGGGCGGCCACATCGGCCGGGTTGTGCTCAGCCACCAGCGCCGCCAGAGCGTTGGTGAAAGCCAGGAAGGCGTCGTTCTTGCTGACGAAGTCGGTCTCGCAATTGACTTCCAGCAATGCACCGGTATCGCCTTGCACGGCCGCAGCGATCACGCCCTCGGCGGTCACGCGCGACGCCGCCTTGCCGGCCTTGTTGCCCAGCTTGACGCGCAGGATTTCTTCAGCGCGGCCCAGGTCGCCCTCGGCTTCGGTCAGGGCTTTCTTGCACTCCATCATCGGGGCGTCGGTACGGGCGCGCAGCTCAGCGACCATGCTTGCGGTGATAGCAGCCATCAATTTCTCCGGAATATCAGGGTGGACAAAGGGGGCTCACGAGCCCCCTTGTGTGGCGGTGGTGGGAGGGCTCAAGCGCCTTCCGACACCTCGACGAATTCGTCGCTCGCGGCGACCGACTGGGCCAACTCGTTGGTGGCGTTGGCCTTGCCGTCGAGGATGGCGTCGGCCATGGCACGGGCGTACAGCTCACTGGCCTTGGCCGAGTCGTCGTTGCCGGGGATGACGTAGTCGATGCCTTCGGGCGAGTGGTTGGTGTCCACCACCGCGATGACCGGGATGCCCAGCTTCTTGGCTTCGGCCACGGCGATCTTGTG
>NZ_JAPZSY010000022.1 GCF_027532025.1 Inhella sp.
ACCGTCGTGGCCGGCTCCTGACGTAGCCCGCCATGCGGCGTCGCCAGCGCCTAGCCTGTCGCCCCCGGGATCTCGGCGACGGCCTGGGCTTCTGCCGCGCAGACTCCTAGGAGTCCGAGGCTCGGCGCCCAATCCAGGGGCTCAGCCAAACTGATGCGGTGGCGATGGCAGTGCCCAGCGCAGCGCCTGCGATGGCATCGAGCACAACATGTTGCCGAATTGCAACGGTCGACCAAGTGATGGCCAGCACCCACAACCAGTTGGCCCAACGAAGGGGGTCCGGTGTGCGGATGGTGCGAAGCAGTCGGTCGACCCATATGGCGTTGAACACCGCTGTGGCCACATGCAGCGAGGGGCAGGCGTTGCCCGAAGCGTCCACGCCTTGCAAAAGGGCAAAGCCGGGGTAGGTTTGCACATCCACGTCCGGCGCCGGCACGGCGGTGGGCCAAAAATGGAAGATCAGAAGCCCGCAACTGCAAAGGGCGCCTGCCCAAAGCCCGTAGACCACCAACTCGCGCACGCGCAGCAACAGCCCTGGTGCAATGCCCACATACAACCACAGTGACCCATAAACCAGCAGTGCCTCAGGTTGGAAGGGCACCCAGGCGTCCAGCGAAGTGCGCGGCATCTCGAAGACGGGGTACTGGGGCGATCGCAAGGTGTGGAAGTAGCCGATGAAGAAGAGCCACATGAAGCCGCTGATGCCGACCACCTTCAACGGCAACAGGTACCAAAACCTGTCACGCAAGTCGGCCCACCAATTCGCGGTGGGGAGGGTGTTGACAGGGGTACAGCCAGATCGATTCATGAAGATGCGTTTGAGATAATCGCGGCAACTTGCACCAGCGCGTGCGTGGCTGCATTGCCATATGGCAGTCCCCCTCGGGTCCAGACGGGGCGCTCTCATCACCCCTCGTCCGTCGAATTTGCATGACCTCGGAGACTCTCGCCGCCCGCGATTCTGGGCCCTTGCGCCAATGCGAGGTCTTGATCATCGGCGGCGGTCCTGCGGGTTCCACGATGGCCACGTTGCTGGCGCGTCAAGGTCGCGACGTCATGTTGGTGGAAAAGGCCCACCACCCGCGCTTCCACATCGGTGCGTCGCTGCTGCCGGCGGGTGTTCCCTTGCTCGAGAAGCTGGGCGTTCGTGCCCAGGTGGAGGCCATTGGCATGCCCAAGTGGGGCGTTGAGTTTTGCTCGCCGCAGCACAGCCACCGGGCCTTCGTGGAGTTCGGCGACGCCTGGGACAAGAGCCTGCCCATGGCCTGGCAGGTGCGGCGCGCCGACTTTGACGACATCCTGTTCAAAAACGCGGCCGCCGCTGGCGCGCGCACGGCCGAGGGCTGTTGCGTTCGCCGCGTGGCCTTTGACGCCCAAGGCGCCGACGTTGAAACCGTCTTGGGCGACGGGGCCGTGCAACGCTGGCGTGCGAAGTTCGTCATCGACGCCAGCGGCCGCGACACCCTCTTGGCCACGCAGAACCAGTGGAAGCAGAAGAACCGGCGGCACAACAGCGCGGCGCTCTTCGGGCACTTCCGGGGTGCGAAGCGCCTGCCAGGCAAGCAGGAGGGCAACATCAGCATCTTTTGGTTCCAGCACGGCTGGTTCTGGTTCATCCCTTTGGCCGACGGCAGCACCAGCGTGGGTGCGGTGTGTTGGCCCAGCTACTTAAAGCAGCGCAAAAAGCCGCTGAAAGAGTTCTTCGCCGACACCATCGCCCTGGCGCCTGAACTGGCGCGACGGTTGGACGGGGCGGCGCTGGTGGATGACCACGTTTGGGCCACGGGCAACTACAGCTACAGAGCCGACCGCTGCGCGGGCGACCGTTTCTTGATGCTGGGCGACGCCTATGCTTTCATCGACCCGGTGTTCTCGTCGGGCGTTTTCTTGGCGATGCAAAACGCCTTTGACGGCGCCGAGGTGGTGGCCAAGGCCCTGGATGCCCCCGAGGACTACCCGGCAGCGCGGCGTCAGTTCGAGCGACGCATGCGGCACGGCCCCCGAGAGTTTTCTTGGTTCATTCACCGGATGACGAACCCCATGCTGCGCGAGCTGTTCATGCACCCGCGCAACCCGCTGCGCATGCAGGAGGCGGTGATGTCGCTTCTGGCGGGCGACATCTACGGCAAGACGCCGATTTGGGCGTCGCTGGCGGCGTTCAAAGGTGTGTATTACTTGGGCTCCTTGTTCTCATTGCCGCGCACGCTGAGCGCTTGGCTTGCCCGGCGCCGGTTGATTCGGGACGTGGGCGCCGTACGTGGCGAAAACGTCATCGCTGATCCCTTATGAAGCACGTTGACGACTTGTCGCGCGAGACTCACTTGCGCGTGCCCAATGCTTTGCGCGCCTGCCGCCTCAGCCCCACCGAATGGCGCGAAGGCCAGCGCCAAGAAGGACTCGTCCTTGGGGGCTTGGCCTGGGGCTGGGGGGGTGACTCGAGCGGATTGGCCGCGCTGGATACGCCCCTGCTGGTCTCCACATGTCCGTTTGCCGATGTGTGGGTGACCCAGGGCGATGCGCTGCGCTGCGGACAAAGTGGCAGCGTGCGATGGCAGACCGATGGGCAATGGGCCTTCGGCCAGCTCAACCTGCCCGAGGCCGACGGCGCGCTGGAGCAAACCGCTTACCGTGCGTACCGCGACCTGTTTGCGGCGCTCGACGACTGCGGCTGCCCGCAGTTGCTCCGGCTTTGGAATTACTTGCCCCGCATCAATGCCGACGGTGGCGGGCTGGAGCGTTACCGACAGTTCAACATCGGTCGCCAGCAGGCTTTCATGGACGCCCAGCGCGACCCATTCGAAGGGGCGCCGGCTGCCTGTGCCTTGGGCACGGCGGGGCCTACTCTGGGCGGCTTGAGCGTTCGCTTTTTGGCGGGCAGGGTGGCGCCGCGGCCGGTGGAAAACCCACGGCAGGTGCCGGCTTACCGCTACAGCCGCACGTACGGGCCGCGCGCGCCGACTTTCTCGCGTGCGGCGTTGGCCGACGCGGGCGGGGGACGGTTGGCGCTGCTGGTGTCGGGCACGGCCAGCATCGTTGGCGAGCACACGGTGCACCACGATGACGTGGTGGCCCAGACCTTAGAGACGTTGCGCAATTTGCAGGCAGTGATCGACAGCGCCCACCAAGGCGGAAGCGCCCGCTACACGCTGGGCGGCCTGCAGCCTACTGTGTACGTGCGACACGCCGCCGACGCGGTCGCGGTGCGCCAGGTGCTGGCCCAGGCCGAGCCTGCGTGGCGCGACGCACCTTGCGTGCAGGCTGACATCTGCCGGGCCGATTTGCTGGTGGAAATAGAAGCCCATGCCTTCGCGCCAGGGGCCCTGTTGTGAACGCATTGCGCTGGATGGGCGCGCCAGTGCTGTGGCTGGCCCTGCAAGTGATGCTGCTCCTGCTGGGGCTGGGCTCTTTGCTGTGGAACGCGGTGGCGTTGGTCTTGTACCCGCTGTTGTCGCGCGAGACCGGCCGGCGCGTGGGCCGCGCCGGCATTGCCGCGGGCTACCGCCTGTTTTGGGTGATGGCGCGCGCCGTGGGCATGATGCGTCTGCACTCCGAGCCCTTGGACGCCCTGCGCGACGAAGGGGGGCTGATCGTGGTCGCCAACCACCCCAGCATGCTCGACGCCATGATGCTGGTGGCCCGCTTGCCTCGCAGTGCCTGCATCATGAAGGCCAGCTTGATGCGCAACCCGTTTCTGGCGCCGGGCGCCCGCCTGGCCCGCTACATCCGCAACGATTCGCCCCGCGGGCTGGTGAGGCTGGCGGTGCAAGACCTGAAGCAAGGCGGCCAGTTGGTGCTGTTCCCGGAGGGCACGCGCACCACGAAGCCGCCGGTGAACGCCTTTCGTGGGGGCGTGTCCTTCGCCAAGCGCGCAGGGGTGCCGATCCAAACCGTGTTCATCGACACCTCGTCGCCCTACCTCTGCAAAGGCTGGCCGCTGTGGCGGCTGCCGCCCCTGCCGATCGTGTTCAAGGTCCGTTTGGGCCGCCGGTTTGAGCCTTCCGATGACCCAGCCGCCCAAATGCGCGAACTCGAGTCCTACTTTGCGGCTGGCGTGCGCCAAACGCCGCCACTGTGCGGTATCCACCCATGACGACGACGCCTTCCTCGACGCACATGGTGCTCATTCCCAGCTACAACACGGGCGAGCAGGTATACGCCACCGTGCGCGCCGCGCGCGCCCAATGGGCGCCAGTGTGGGTGGTGGTGGATGGCAGCACCGACGGCACCGCCGAAGGCCTGCAAGCCATGGCGGCCACCGACCCTGGTTTGCGTGTGTGGGTCTTGCCGCAGAACAGCGGCAAGGGCGCGGCCGTGTTGCAGGGCCTGCAGCAGGCTCAGGTCGAAGGCTTCACCCACGCGCTGGCCATGGACAGCGACGGCCAGCACCCGGCCGACTTGATCCCATCCTTCATGCAGGCCTCGATGGCCCGACCCGACACCATGGTGCTGGGCCGCCCGGTGTTCGATGCCAGCGCGCCCTTGTTGCGGGTGCGCGGTCGTCGCGTGTCCAACTGGTGGACCAACCTTGAAACCTTGGGTGCCGGCGTGGCCGACTCGCTCTATGGCTTCCGCGTCTACCCCGTGGCCGCGTTGGCGGCGGTGATGGTCCGCCAGCCCTGGATGCGCCGCTTCGACTTCGATACCGAGGCCGTCGTGCGCTTGGCCTGGCGCGGGGTGAAGCCTGTGAACCTGGACGCGCCGGTGAAGTACTTGCGCGCCGACGAGGGCGGCGTCTCGCACTTCCGCTACGTGCGCGACAACGTGTTGCTGACCTGGATGCACACCCGCCTGATGGTCGAGTTTGTGCTGCGCCTGCCCGTGCTGGTGTGGCGCAAAGCGGCCGGGCGGCCGCCCTTCCAGCGCTGACGGCTTAAACGGCGTACGCGGCTTCAGCGGCTTCAGCCGCCAGCGCGTCAGCGCTGGGGAAGAGCAGGCTGTGCGCCGGCTTTTCCAGTGCCTGCGGCGGCAGCAGCGCCTTCAGCGCGCTGCCATCCAAGCCTGGGTGTTCTTCTAGGCCGCGCTGAAGCAACTCGCCCGCCAACTGTTGGAGGGTCAATGCCGCTTGCCGGATGCGCTGGCGGAAGGCTTCGTCGCTGAGTCCGGCGTCGTGCAGGCTGCGGTTGAGCTCCACGAACCAAGGCACGGAAGCCTGGTCCAGCATCACCGGCAGGTTGCGGCGCTGGCTGACGGTGCCCCAGGCGCGCAGGAAGTGCTGCACCTCGATGTTGAGCTGCTGGCACACCGCCAGCTCGTCGCGCAGGTGGCCCAGCGAGGCTAGGTCGGTCAGGCGCTCCTGGCAGAACATCTGGGCCAACACGCTCCAGTAGTAGGTGTAGTCCCAAATGACCTTGGTGGGCAGCACCTCGGGGTCGCCGAACAGGCCGTACTGGTCAACGTACAGCGCCAGCGTGCTGTCGTAAAACGAGCGGAATACCTGCTCGTACACCTGCGTGTGGGCCGCCAAGCGCTGGCCGGCGCGGTCGCGCGCGATCAGCTCGGTGATGTAGGTGTTGCCGATGGCGATGAAGTCGCTGCCGGGTGAGTAGAACGGGTCGAGGAAGCGGCCGGCTTCGCCGGCCAATGCCCAGCGTTGGTCGCTGAACACCTGGCTGCAGTCGTAGCTGAAGCGCTTGAAGAAAGCGAAGTCCTGCAGCTTGTCGCGCTTGCCGTCGAGGTCGTCGAACAGCGCGGGCTGGAACTCGCGCAGCCAGTCCATCGCCTTCTCGAAGGTGTTCATCCGGTCCAGCGGGTGGTACTTCGGGTCGGCCACGATGCCGACCGAGTGCGAGCCCGAGGCCAGGGGGATGAGCCACACCCAGTAGCCCGCGCCCACCAGGTGGTTGGTGGACAGCCAGCGGGTGGGGGTGACGCAGCGCGAACGCCAAGCGGCCGCGGCTGTTGCTTCTTCATCGCCGCTGTTCTCGCCTTCCAGCGGCCATGCGTCCAGGTGGATGCGATCGCTGATGCGGAACCAGACGGCATGCGCGGCGTGCGCGTTGTCGCGCGACAAGCCCAGCTTGCGCTTGATGAGGCCCGCGCGCCCGCAGGCGTCGATCACCCAGCGGGCCTGCGTCGTCACCAGGTCTTCGCCGGTGCGTTGCCAGTGCACGGTGTGCAGGCTGCCGTCGTCGCTCAGGTCGACTTGGCGGATCATGGCGTCGTCGATGAAGCGGATGCCGCGGCGTTGGCATTCTTCGCCGAGGAAGTTTTCGAATATCCCGCGGTCGATTTGGTAGCTCGCCACCGGCAGCGGGCGGCTGGCGCCCAACTCGGTGACGCGGTGCAGGTCGCGCCGGCCCTCGCTGAAAAAGAAGCGAAACCCGAACTTGCGCAGCTGTTCGCCCTGCAGGTGCTCGCGCAGGCCCAAGGTGTGCTCGAAGTAGTGCGCGCCGATCTCCACGCTGCTTTCGCCGACCTTGTGGCAGGCCACTGGCACGGGGTGGGGGCGGCGCTCAAGCACCTGCACGTTGAGGTCGGGCAGGCGCTGGCGCAGTTGCAAGGCCAGCGTCATGCCGGCCAAGCCGCCGCCCATGATCAAGACGTCGGTGGGGGTGGGAACGGGTTCGGTGTGCATCGGGAGATCAAAAACGGCGCTGACGCCGGTATTCAACGCATTGTGCGCAAGTGCAACAAGCCCTTGGGGCCCAAGGGCAGTTGCAGTTCTTCGCGCGCTCCGGGCTGGGCTTCGAGGCGCGCCAGTGCCTCGAAAAGTGGCAGCGCGTCGGCCATGGCATTGCCCGCCAGGGCCTGGGCCGCCGGGCTTTGAAGCGTGCTGGACAGCGCACTGCCAGGCTGCACCGCCCAGTCCAGCACGGCGCGGGTGGCGGCGCTGCGTTCGGGCGCCAACACCAGGGCCACGCCCAGCAGCCCGCGGCTGCGCGTGACCGAGGCCAGCGCGCCCCGCGCGTCAGTGTCAAAGCCCGCCAGCAGAACGGGGGTGTGCTCGGTGGCGGCTTGGGTGGCGGCTTCCAGCAGGCCGAGGGCGAAGCTGGTGTCGAAGCCGGCGACGGCGCTGCTGGGCGCGTGGCAGCCGGTGGCCATGGCCCAGTAGCCCGAGGCGGCGTTGTGCACCGAGTGGTGGAAGCGCGTGGGCGACAGCAGCGCCGGGTCGTTGGCCAGGGTGCTGCACAGCGCGTCGACCACGGCCAAGTCGCCATGGGCGGAGGTGAAGACGCTGGGCAAGCTCGCGGCGTCGCGCCCGGCCATGGCCACTGCTGCTGCGGCCACTTCCAGTGCCACCAGCACGCCATCAGGCGCGCGGCGTCGCTCGTTGGCGGCCAGCAGCGCGGGGCTGGGGCGGCTGGCCAGTGGCGCCTCAGCGGCAGGTGTGGGCATGCCCTGGAGCGCCGGTGCGGCAGCGGCCCAGCCAGGCAGGGCCGGTGACCACAAGGCCAGGCCTTCGACGTACAGCCGGTGGAATGCGGGGGTGCTCATGCGGTGGCCCCGGTTGCGCGCCCGAACACGAGCACGCAGTTGTTGCCGCCGAAGCCAAAGGAGTGACTGGCCGCGTGTCGCACGGGCGCGGGCACCGGCTGCAGGCGCAGTTGCTCGGCGAACACCGGGCCGAACTGCGGGTCGGGAGCCGGGGTGTGGGCGCTGCCGGCCCGGAGGTCTTGTTCCAAAGCCAGCAGGCACACCACCGCTTCCAACAAGCCGGCCGCGCCCATGGTGTGGCCGGTCAGGCCCTTGGTGGCGCAGGCGTGCACCGTGGGGGGGTAGCGACGGGCCACCAGCGCGGCTTCCACTTCGTCGTTGGCCGGCGTGGCGGTGCCGTGCAGGTTGACGAAGTCGATCTGTTCGCTCGACAGGCCGGCCCGCGCCAGCGCGGCGTTCAGGGCCAACTCGGCCCCCAGGCCTTGCGGGTGCGGGGCCGACATGTGGTGCGCGTCGTTGGCTTCGCCGTCACCCAGCAAGCACAGGGCCGCGGCCGGGGTGTCGGCGTCCTGGCGCTGCACCAGGGCAAAGGCAGCGGCCTCGCCCAGGCTGATGCCCTTGCGCGCCGCGCCGAAGGGCTGGCAGGGCGCGTCGGCCAAGAGCCCCAGCGACCGAAAGCCGAACAGCAGGCTGGCGCTGAGTGCCTCGACGCCAGCGACCACCACGGCATCGACGACGCCCGCTTGCAGCCAGCGCCGCGCGCTGCCGAAGGCTTTGGCACTGGACGAACACGCGGTGGACACCGTGACCGCTGGTCCCTCAAGACCCAGCGCTTGCTGCACGAAGGCCGCCAACGCGTGGGGGGTGTTCAAGCGCGGATTGCGGCGCCCGATGGGGAAGGCCCCGTCGGCATCCAGTTGCCGGTAAGCGGCCTCGGAATCGCCGATGGTCGATGCCGAGGTGCCCAGCACCAGGCCCACGCGGGCCGCGCCCCAGCGCGCTCGGGCCGCGGCCACGACGGTCATGAAGTCGTCTTGCTGCAAGGCTTGCCAGGCCAAACGCGTGGGGCGGCAGTCCCAGTCGGCCAGCGTGGTTGGCAGGGGCTGCGTGGCCAGGGCGTCGAGCGCTCCCACCCAAGCCGTCGGAACTTGTGAGGTGCCCGCCCAGCGGGGCGCGTTGTCGGGTGTCAACGCCTGCAGGCCGCTGGTGTTGGCGCGCAGCGCTGCGGCCAGGGCCGGCAGCCCAACGCCGGCGGCGCACGAGGCGGTGTAGGCCTGAACAACGAGCGGCGTCATGGGGCAGAGCGGCCAGGGGCCGGATTCGCGCAGCGGCTGTCGGCCAGCAGGCCTTGGTCCAGCCAGCTTTGCCACAGCGCACGCCACGCCGGCCAGTCGTGGCCTCCCGGAGTGGTGTTCACGCGGTCGTGGGGCAGCAGTTCGGCGAAGCGGCGGTGGGCGCTGGCGAAGCGATCGCCCAGGCCGTAGCCCAAATGCACGGACGGCAGCGCGGACTCGGGCGTGGCGAAGGTGCGCCACAGCTCGCGGTCGAGTTCGTCGCTGGCGTCGGGATCGTTGGCGTCCAGGCCGGCGGCGCGCCAAGCGCGGGCGCCGCCCGCGTCGTCGATCTGCTGCGTGAGGCGCCGGGGGCCCAAGTAGGGTGCGAGGGCCAGCACACCGTCGATCTCGGCCCCGTGGCGCACGGCGTAGCCCAGCGCGCCCATGCCGCCCAGCGAAATGCCCACCAGCCAAATGCGGCGGTAGCCCTCGGCTCGCGCGGGCAGCACCACCTCATCGCGCAGTCGGCGCAACACGCTGTGGTCGCTGTAGTAGCCGAGGTGGCTGTCGACGATGAGCACGTCGGCGTGCACGCCGCGTTCGTGCATCGCTTGCGGGAAGCCGGCTTCGATGAACTCAGGCGGCCGGCTGTAGGCCCCGGGAAGCATGACCACCAGGGTGTCGGAGCGGCCGGGGCAGGGGCTGGGGTGACGCAGCGAATTCATGCGAGGAAGAACAGGAGGCGCCAGCAGGCTGCAGCCGCTGACTGCGCCAAGGACGGCCAGGACGGCGGCTGAGGTCAGGCCGCGCCCCATGAGCCGCCTGCGCTGCGGCTGCCTGGGTGCGGCCGTGGGCATCAGCGGTAGCCTTGTTCGTTGGCGCTGTGGATGATCCAGATGAGGTGAGCGTTGGTGTCGAAGCCAGCCGCGCCCGCGAAGATCAGCCGCCCCTGGCCTTTGTAGACCACTTCGTGGCGATAGCGGTCGCTCCCGAAGTTGAAGGGGATCCAGGCCTTGCCCGTCATGTAACTGCCTTGGTCGGTTGGCGTACCCACCAAGTCCATGACTTGCTTGAGCGGCATGCCGATCTTCAGTTGTGTGAACTTGCTGCCCGGAGCCGGTTTGCCGGTGATCTCGCCTTCCCAGTTGTTCAAGCCCGTGACCTTCAGGCCGTAGCCGGACTCGACCTTCTTGGGGTCGATGACCTCGCCGCGTTCGTTCATGCCGGGGCCAATCTTCGGGCCGGCGGGAGTCGTCGCCGCGGCTGGCGCTGGCGCTGTGTCGGATTTGCTTGAGCCGCCGATGGGGCCGGAGACGTTGGCGCAGGCGGCAAGGGTCAATGTGGCAATAAGCAGGGCCAGGCGCAAGGCGCTGCAGGAACTGGTTTGAGACATGGGGCGGGTCCTTCTGGAGATCCGAGTTTGTGGAGCCGCGGCCAAGGCTGCGGGCGCGGCATCGTAAGCGCACCCACCATGCCCGAGCAGGGATATTGGGCCCTCGCTATCGTCCACGGGCGTCGGGTCGAAAGCCATCCCGCCAGCGAACGACGCGACTGAATTTGAAAGCTCCTGTCTCATGGCTGAACTCCAACAGCAGCGCGTTCCGCTCTCGCTGCCTCGAATCGCACGACGTCGCTTCTTGGCCGCTGGCGCGGCGCTGCCCGTTTTGGGGTTGGCCGGCTGCAGCACCCCCTTGCCCTTGGTCCGGTCTGAAGCGGTCGCGCACGATCCCGCGGCTGAGCGCTTGCTGCAGCAGAGCGCCGACGAGCATGGCTGGGGCGCATACCTGGGGCTTCAGGACATTAATGTGCGCTATGAGGGCGCGTGGCGGCCGCTGATCGACCGCGTGCAGCCCGTGGTGGTCGACAAAGGCTTTCGCGGCAGCTCAGAAGAACGCCTGATGCCGCAGGCCGGCGTGGTGGCGCAGGCCTTCACCGGGCCGGCTGGCAGCAAGCATGTGTTGTGGCAGCGCGGCCAAGCCGGCGCGGTGCACCCCGGGCAGGTGGCGGTTTGGTTCAACGGCCAGCCCAGCACGCAGGCCGCCGCCGATGCGGCGGCAGCGCTGGTGGCCGAGGCCTATGGTTTGTTCCTGCTCGGACCGCTGTGGTTGGCCGGGCAGGGCCACGCGATGCAACTGGGGGGCAAAGCGCGCGTGGACGGCCGTGCATGCCAGGTGGTGCAGGTGTGGAAACGCCCGGGTTTGGGCCGCGTGGCCTTGGACCGCGTGGCCGCGTTCATCGACGCCGAGCTCGGCATCGTGCGCCGCGTTCGGTTCACGCTGGAGGGCTTTGCGAACACGCAGGGCGCCGTGGCCGAGGTGGACACCTTCGAACACCAGCGCCGCTTTGGCGTGCTTTGGCCGATGCGCAGTTACGAGGAGGTGGTGCACCCCATTCGCCTGCCCGCGCACGATTGGCGCATCGTGGGCTTGGACGTGAATCGCGGGTACGGGCTGGCGGCTCTGAACGGACCGAGCTTCTCGGGTGCGGCGGCGGCGCCGGCGGCCCCGCTGTGACGCACTGGCCCCAGGCTCAGTACAGCCCGCCGTTGACCGAGATCACCTGGCCGGTGACGTAGCCCGCGGCGGGGCTGGCCAGGAAACCGGCCAAGGCGGCCACCTCTTCGGGCGTGCCGGCGCGCTTGGCGGGCACCATGCGTTCGATCATGGCTTGGTCGAAGCTGCCGTCGGCCATGGGCGACGCGATGATGCCCGGTGCGATGGCGTTCACCGTCACGCCGCGGCTGGCCACCTCTTGGCTCAGCGACTTGGTGGCGCTGTTCAGCGCGCCTTTGGCCGCCGAGTAATTGACCTGCCCGCGGTTGCCCGACAGCGCGGCCACCGAAGAGATGTTGATCACCCGCCCCCAGCGCGTGCGCAGCATGGGCAGCATCAGCGGTTGGGTGACGCGGAAGAACCCGTGCAGCGAGACGTCGATGACGCGGTGCCACTGCTCGGCGCGCATGCCGGGAAACACGGCGTCGTCGTGGATGCCGGCGTTGTTGACCACGATTTGCACCGCGCCGCCCGCCAGCATGTTCGCCACGGCGTCGGCGGTGGCGGCGTCGTTCGTGAGGTCGAAGACCATCGTCTCGGCGCTGCCGCCAGCGGCTTTCAATTCATCGGCCAGCGCTTGCACCGCGTCCGCGTTGGCGTTGGCGTGCAGCAGCAGGTGCGCGCCGTCGGCGGCTAAGCGGCGCGCGATGGCGGCGCCCAAGGCGCCGCTGGCGCCGGTGACGAGGGCGCGTTTGCCTTGCAGGGAGAGGGGGGTGGCAGTCATCGGCGTGGTTCGGAAGGGGGTCAGGGCGCGGCCGTGGCGGCCGGGCGGGGCAAGGGGGTGTTGAGCACCACGGTGGCGCGGCCGTCCACCAGCAGGCGGCCGGCTTCGTCGCGCAGTTCGAACTGGTAGAGCGCTTGTGCTTCGGCGCCGGCCAGGCGGGTGACGCTGACCAGGAGCGCGCCGGGCACGTCGTCCAGGCGAGCCACGTGCAGGTTCACGCCCCGCGCTGCCGCGAGGAAGCCGGCCGAGGGCGCAGTGCCCGGCGGCGCAGTGAGGCCGCCGTGCAAGGCCATGACCTGGGAGGCGTACTCGATCGCCACCGGCGACAGCAAGCCCCCGGGCGAGCGCAAGGGGTTGGTGGTGTCACGGTGGCTGGTGGCGCGACACAGGGCTCGTTCGGGGTCCCACTTCAGCAGGGCGTCCAGCAAGCACATGCTGCCGCTGTGCGGGATGCGCGCGGCGATGCCGTCGCGGTCGAGCGTGGCGGGGTGCATGGAGGTGTTCGTGGGGGTGAGGGGGGCGTTCATGCGGCCGTCACCGTCAGCGCCAAGCTCAGGCCTGGCAGGCCCTCCATCACCACGGCGCTGTCGCCCCCCCGCGCCAGCGCTTGCAGCAAGGGCAGCGCCCGCGCAGCGGGCACGCCCAGTCGAAGCCGATCCAAGTCGTCGTGGTCGCAGACGGTCGGTGCGGCCTCGGACACCAACTGCAGACCGAGGCTGGGGCCGCCTGCCGCGACCGGCGCCAGCACCAAGGCCACGCCAAAGGCGTCGCGCGTCGGCCGTTTGGCGTCCAGCGGGGCCGGGTAGGGCACGTCGGCCGCCACCAACAGCACCGGGGCGCCCGTGGCCGTCACTTGGGTCATGGCTTCTAGAAGGCCTGCGCCAAAGCTGGCGTCGTGCGCGGCCAGGCTGGTGGATGGGGCCATGCCCTGCACCGCGATGTGCCAGTAGCCACCGGGTGCGTTGTGCACCGAGTTGGTGAAGCGCGTGGGCGAGACCAAGCGCTCGGGTGCGGCCAGCGACTCGCACAGCGCGTGGCAGTTGGAGGGCTCGCCGGTGGACGAGGTGAACACGGTGGGCAGGGCGGCCGCGTCCAGACCGGATGCCGCCACGGCTTGGTCGGCCGCCACGAGGCTCACCTTCACCACCGGCCCGGCGCGGCGCCGTTCGGTCGGGGGCAGGCGTTGCGGCGGTGGCACCACGGTGGGGCCGTCGACCCAGGTGGATGCGTCGCGCAAGGCGGCAGCGCCTTGGGTCCAGTCGGGCAGGCCCGGGCCGAGCAGGCCGATGCCCAGAACCTTCACGTTCAACGCGCTCACGAGGGGGCTCCCAAAAGCAGGCTGGCATTGCTGCCGCCAAAGCCGAATGAATTGCTGGCTACGACTTGGAGCGGTGCCTGCAGCGGCTCGCGCAGCAGCTGCGCGTGCAGCGCGGGGTCTTGCGTTTGCAAGTTCAGGCTGGGCGGCGCCAGGCCGTGTTCCAGGGCCAGCAGCGCGATGCTGGCTTCCACGCCGCCTGCCGCGCCCAGCGTGTGGCCGGTGAAGCCTTTGGTGCTGCTGCAGGGCGTGGCCGTGCCGAACACGGCGCAAACGGCGCGGTCCTCGGCGGCGTCGTTGCCCGGCGTGGCGGTGCCGTGCAGGTTGAGGTAGTCCACCTGCGCGGGCGTTAGGCCCGCCTGGGCCAGCGCCGCGCGCATGGCCAGTGCCGCGCCAGCGCCCTCAGGGTGCGGGCTGCTCATGTGGTGGCCGTCGCTGCTCTCGCCGGCGCCCAGCAACCAGCCCATGGGGCGGGCTGGTCCGCCGTTGCGCTCCAGCAGGGCAAAGGCTGCGGCCTCGCCGATGGACAGGCCGGCGCGGTCGGCGTCCCAGGGGCGGCAGATCTCGCTCGAGGTCAACTCCAGGGCCTTGAAGCCGTACAGCGTGGTCATGCACAGGCTGTCCACCCCCCCCACCACGGCGGCGTCCACCAGACCCAGGCGGATGGCGCGCTGGGCCGCGGCGTACACCTTGGCGCTGGACGAGCAGGCCGTGGACACCACGTGCGCCGGCCCCTGAAGGCCCAGCGCGGCGCGCACGTAGCGCGCCACCGAGGCGGTGTTGTGCGTTTCGCCGTAGTGCAAGGCGTCGGGCAACGCGCCGGTACTTGGGTCGCGCTCCCGGTAGGCCAGTTCGGTTTGCAAGATGCCCGAGGTGCTGGTGCCCAGGAACACGCCCACGCGCATGGCGCCCCAGCGAGCGGCGGTGGACTGCACGGCATCGGCAAAGCCGTCGGTGCGCAGTGCCAACTCGGCCAAGCGGTTGTTGCGGCAGTCGTAGGTGGCCAGTTCGTCGCGCCAGTCGAGGTCGTCCAAGCCCTCTACAACGCCCAACCAAGAGCCGATGTCGGCAGTTTCGAAGCCGCGTCGCACCAGGCCGCTGCGGCCGTCGCGCAGGGCCTCGAAGGTGGCCGCGCGGCCGTGGCCCAGGGCGGTGACCAGGGTGTGGTGAGTGATAGGGATCGGGGTCATGGGATTCTCGGAATCAAAGCGTGGCCACGAGCAGCACGTTGGCGAAGGGCGTCCCCGCGCTCATCGGCACAAGCTGCACGCGAAAGCCCAAGGCCAGCAGGGCCGCTTCCCACTGCGCCAAGCTGCGGCCGTAGGTGGGTGGCGCGCGATGTCCTCGCACCCAGGTGACGACCAGGTCGACCCACTGGCTCACGCGAAAGCCGCGCAGGTCGTCCATGTCGCCCACGCGCAGCAACAGCCGACCGTTCGGGCGCAGAGCGTCGCGCACACGCATCAACAGGGCGTCCTGCGCAGCGTGGTCCACGTAGTGGAGCACGTCGAGGATGACGACCAAGTCACAGGGCGGCAAATCGGTGTGACGCATGTCGCCGCAGACGAAGCGCGGACGCTCGCTGTCCGTCAGCGCTAGGCCACCGACCGAGGCTTGCGCCCGTTGCACGTCGCGTGGCATGAGCTCGATGCCGGTGTAGGCCGTGACCACCGGGGCGGCCGGCCAGGCCGCCGGCCAGTCGCCCTCGCGCGCCAACTCGGCGCCGCGGTGCAGCAGGCTCACCATCAGGCCTTGGCCGCAACCGATGTCCACCACGCGACCGCCTTGGCCAAAATCGCCGCGCTCCAACATGCCGCGGAACACCGGGTCGCGACCGAGCTTGCCGCGCGCGAAATGCCAAGCGAAGCGGCCCGCGGCCCTGTAGGGGGCGGTGGCCTTGTCGATCAGGCGGCGCCAAGCGTCGTCGTCCGCGCGGGTGCGCCGTGGGGTGTGTTCGGTGATGCTCATGGCGAATGCCGGGCCGGCAGCGCCGCCCGCAAGGTGGTGGGGTGCAGGCCGGCGTCGCGGGCGGCGTGCAGCAGGGGGGGGAGCACCTCCAGCAGCACGGGCTGACCGCTCGCGGTGCGCCGCGCGTGGCCGTCGTGCAGCAGCAGGATGTCGCCTGCCGCCAGGGCGCGCGCTTGCGGGCCGATCAGGCGGCGCAGCACGCGGGCGGGATCGCCCTCGCGCGTGTCGAAGCCGCGCCGGGTCCAACTCACCAAGTGCAACCCGAGGCGGTGCAGCACCGGGTCCAACAGGGGGTTGCGCAGCCCGGCGGGCGCGCGGAAGCAGTGCGGCGCTTGGCCCGTCAAGTCGGCCAGCAGGGCTTGGGCGCTACCGATCTCCTGGGCCAAGGCTCGCGGCCCGCGCATTGAAAAATCGTGCCGGTGCCGCAGGCTGTGGTTCTGCACGTCATGGCCGCGGCGTACGATCTCGCGCACCAGCCCGGCGTGCTGCGCCGCGCGCTGCGCGATGACGAAGAAGGTGGCCCGCACGCTGGCCTCGTCCAGCAGGTCGAGCGCCGCGGGGGTGACCTCGGGGTCGGGGCCGTCGTCCAGCGTCAGCGCGAACTCCCGGCGTGCCACCGCGGCCGCCGGCAGGGATCGCACGTTAGGTCCCAACAGCGCGCTGCGCGGCCAAAGACCAGCGGCCGTCAGCCCTACGTGGTTGAGCACGACGCTACCCAAAGCCCAAGGCCAAGTCCCGGGCTCCCACAACGCGGCGGTCCCGGCGGCCGCGTGCAGGCCCAGGCTGGCTTGCAACACAGGGGGCCAAGGCCAAGAGGGGGTGGAGCGCTCAGCGGGCGCGGGCATGGGGCACGGAGGCGACAGCAAAGTGGCAGGGAGCGGGGCGGGCCGGCACTGAGGCGCCACCGATGGGCGCACGTCCAGTGCACTGGGCCGATCCAGGCGCCGCAGCCCTTCAAAAAATTCTGTCACAACGGCTGAGCGGCCGTGCGCGCCGGGCTGACAAAGGCGCCCGCCAGCACCAAGGCCAAAAGGGCGCCCGGTGCCACCACGGCACCGATGGCCGACAGGGCCCGGATGTCCGACACCGCAATCAGGCCGAAACCGATCACCGTCGTGAGGTTGGCCAGCAGCAGAGAGGCGAGCGTGTCGTCGTCCGCCACGCCGCCACCGTGCTGCAGCATGTCGAAGAACAAGGCGTAGTTCGACCCCACGGCCACCACCAGCAACAAGCCCACGAGGTGCAAGATGCCCATGGGCACTTGCAACAGCGCCAAGCCGCCCAAGCACAGCAACACGGCCAGCAGCAGCGGCTGACTTACCGCCAGCACGCGGCGACCTTGGCGCAGCGCCACAGCCATCAGCAGCAAGACCCCCAGCCCGCCCAGCGCCGCTTGCCCACGCGCTTCGCTCAGGTAGCGGCTGTACATGCGACCGAGCTCGCCCCCAACGTCGATGGCCTGCGTTTGCGGCAGGTCGGCCAGGGCGGCGCGCACCTTCTCGATGTCCACCGTCGCGCCCGACGCCTGGACCGGCAGCAGCACCGTCCAGTGGCCGTCGGGGTGTTGCAGCGTGAGTGCGTCCAGCAGCGGCGCCAAGGCACTGGCTCGAGCCATGTCGGGCGTGGCCAGCGGCAACTGGCGGGCCTGGGCAACAGCCTCCACAAAAGGCGTCAGGCGTGTGGCGCGCAAGGGCCCATTGGCGGTGGCTTCGGCCAAGGCCACCTCCAGTGCCGCGGGGTCGGGCAAGGCCGCCTGACGCTGCCGCTGTGTTTGCAAGCTGGGCAGAAAGCGCGTGATGCTGTCAAAGCCAGCAATGGTTTGCGTGTTGACCAGGTCTTCCAGGCGCAAGGCTGCGGCTTCGGCGCGCTGCAGCGTGGTCTCGGCGTCGGGACCCTGCACCACGACGAAAGCGCCGCCGTCGCTGCCGCTGGTGATGTCAGCACGCAAGCTGGCGTCGAGCGCCAGGGCCTCTTTCGAAACAGGGCTGAGCGAGGACAACTCGGCCTTCCAGAGGCCTTCTCGCTGCACCACCAGCACCACCGAGGCCAAGCCCAGCGCCAGCCACAGCCAGCGCGTGCGGGGCAGCACCGCAATCGCGGCACGCGCCGCGCGGCCCATGGGGCGCCGCAGGCCTTCGCCACGGGCGCCGTCGGGCATCAACACCGGCAGCACGAAGCGGGTCGTCAGCACCGCACCCACCAACCCGGCCAGCGAAAACACCCCCAACTGCTGCAGCCCTGGGAAGCCGGAAAACAGCAAGGCCGTGAAGCCGCACAGTGAGGTCAGCAGGCCCAGGCGCACCGTGGGCCAGTTGCCGCGCAGCCAATGCCGCCACCCGGTGCCGCTGTGGCCGCGGGCCTGGATGAGGTAGTAGATGGCGTAGTCCACGGCCTCGCCGATCAGCGTGGCGCCAAAGCCCAAGGTGATGCCGTGCACGTTGCCGAACAGCAGACTCACCGCCACGATGCCTGCCAGGATGCCCGAGGCCACCGGCAGCATCGCCACGCCCAAGGCCAGCGGCGATGCGAACGCCGCCAGCAGCAGCGCGCTCATCACCAGCGTGCCGGTCAGTGCCAGCCACTCCACCTCGGCCTTGATCTGCGCGCGACTGTCAACCGAGAACACCGGCGCGCCACTGACGAGCAAGTGCAGGCCCGGGGCCTGCAACTGGGCGAAGCTCTGGCGAACGGTCTCGATGGCCGCTTGCTGCGCGTCGAGGTCGGCCCCGTCTCCGCGAATGGTGGCCATCATCACGGCGCGCGGCGGCGTGCCGCCGGCCTCGCGCGAGACCCACACGCCGCCGTCGGTGCGGGGCGACTTCACCGGGATCATGCTCTCCGCGATGCGCTGCACCTCGCCCGTTGGATCTTGCTCCAACAGCGGCTTCAAGGCCGTTCCTGCCGGCGTACCCAGCAGCGACAGTGTTTCGTTGATGCCTTCTCGAAGCCCATCCGCGGTGAATCGCTCTGGTGTGACCGCGGGGCTCAGCAGATAGCGGCGCTCCACCATCCACTGGCCGACCCCAGCCCAGGCGTCGTTCTCGCCATTGCTCACCTGGTCGAATCGCCCGCTGCTTCGAAGGGAGGCGGCCAACTGTTTTGACGCACCAGCGCGAGCCTCGACAGTGGAGCCCTCGATGCCGATGAACAAGGTGCGCGACGGCACGCCGTTGCGGATCTGGTCGATCAGCACCTGCTGCTTGGCGTCGGTCGTGGCCGGCAGGAACGCCGACAGGTCCGCCGTGAACGGCGTGCGCGTGATTTGCCAGCCCGCCAGGGCCATGGCAACCAGCCACAGCAGCAGCACCGCTGCGCGATGGCGTGTTGTCAGCGCGGCCAGACCCGGGGCGCTGTTCACTTGCCGACCGAGGGGGCAGGGTTGGACGTCGGGACCTCGGGCATCGGCTCGACCAGCATCAGGGAGCGATCGCCGCCCACCAAGCGCAGGTCCAGGCTGCGGACATCAGGTCCCAGGCCCGAGATTTCCAACTGCTGCACTGTGCGTGCCAGCCGGCTGTCCAGCGGGGTCAAGCGCAAAATCCAGCGCGCTGCATTGCCGCTGACCTGGGCGCGGAAGTGGCGCTGCAAGGCGCTCGCGTCGCCGCTGAGCGTGCCGCGCATGGCCTCGGCGAGCGCCGCCACTTCGGGGACTGCATCCAGGGTCATTTGCCGCGTGCGCTTTCCGCGCTTGAGCAGCACCTGGTTGCCCTGCACCTCCATGCTCTCGGTGGTGGGCTCTTCGGTGAAGCGCGCGAAGCGGTCCGGTGCTTGGAAGGTCAGCCGCCCTCGTGCTTGCAAGGGGTAATCCAGCGACCCGACGGTGCGCTCTTCGGTGAACCGAGCCTCGCCGCCCTTGCGTTCCGCCAGCACGGCCATGAGCGCGCCCAAGTCAAAGGCCGGGGTTGGTGCCTGCGCTCGCGATGCGCTGGGACCCATCGCCATCAGCCCCATCGCAGCGGCCAAGCAGGCCCGGCGGGCGGCATCAGGCTGCTGCGTCTTCGTGCCAGTAGTCATAAAAGTTGAACCAGTTGTAGGGGGCTTCGAGGCACAGGGCCTCGAGCCTGCGCACATAGTCGGCCACGGCGGCAAGCACCAGGGCTTCGCGTTCGCCGGGGTCGGCGGGCGGTTGGCGAAAGTCGGCCAATTCTTCAAAGCGCACGTCGTACCGGTTGCCGCCTCGGTACAAGCCCACCATGAAGATCACGCGGCGGCGGAGCATCATCGCCAGACGCACGGGGCCGTCAGTGAATTGCGCAGGCATCCCCAAGAAGAGCCGCTCCACGCTGCCTTCTTGGACCGCTTGGCTGGGCATGTAGCGGTCGCCCATCAAACCGGTGAGCCCGCCTTTGTCCAGGAAATCTCGGATCGTCAGGGCCGAGCCGCGCTGGCCAATGGGGATGATGCTCACGTCGAAATCCGGTGCCAGCGCTTGCAGCACCGTGTGGATCATTCGGGCGTTCTCCGGGTACATCACCATGGCCACCGGAAGCTGACGTTTGCTTAAGCCTACCGCGTGCAGCGCTTCAAAGCTGCCAATGTGAGCGCCCACCAGGTACACGCCGCGGCCTTCGGCAAGTGCCGTTTCCATCACCGCGCCGCCGCAGATGCGCAGGTCGAACAAGTCCACGCGGCCTGCCGCGAACCAAACTCGGTCGAGCGCCACGGAGGCAAAGGCGTGGATGTGACGGTACAGATCGGTCCAGCCGGCTGGCCGGCCCAGCGCCCGCCCCAGGTAACGGCGCGAGGCGCGACGCGCGGCCGGCGCGAAAAGCAGGTAGTACAGCGCGATGGGGTGCAGCACCAGACGGGCCACGTGCCGGCCCAAATGGGTGGCGATCCAGGCGATGGTCTGGATTGCCAGCAGGTTGCTGCGCTCTGGCGTCGTACTCCAAGAACGCGCCGACTGCGGGTCTGCATCGGTGCTCATGCATTCTCCTCAGGCGCCGCACCGGCGGTCAGCAGCCCTTTGGCCACAGCACCATCGCCGCGCAAGACAGCGAAACCCACCCCACGGCCCTGGGGCTGCAGTTCTACTCGCAACTCGGTGTCTGGAAGCACCGGACTGATGAACTTGACGTTGTTGATCTGAGGCACAGAACCCAGGCGCGCGCGCAATTCGGGCGCGGCGTCCAAGGTGCGCATCACCAGCGACAGCAGGGCCACCCCCGGCAGTACCGGCTGGCCCGGGAAGTGGCCTGCGAAGGTCGGATGATCGCTGTCCACGACATAGCGGCCGGCTTGCGACAGGGCGTCGCGCGCGAACCGGGCCCAGTCTTGTGCCGTGAGCTTGCCCGTGGCGGTGCGCGGCAAAGCCGACACGTGCACCACGCGGCGCGGCACAAAGGCCGGCTCCAGGTGCTCGCGCAGGGCGTCAATCACGTCTTTGTCGCTGCGCTGGGGGGCCACCACAAAAGCCACCGGCCGCGCGACGCCGTCGGCTCGCTCCTCGGGCATCCAAAACGCGCCGTCCTCCACGCCGTCGATGCGGTTGAGGTGGAAGTTCAGGTGCGCCAGCGAGCTGCGCTTGCCCGCCACGTGGATCAAGTCGTTGGCGCGCCCCAGCAGACGGAAGTGCGTCGCATCGTCCAGTGCCAGCAAGTCCGCCAGGGGCGTCGGCTCCAGCACATGGCCGCCGTGTACGCAGAACTGTTCCCCGCCCTCGACCTCCTCGCGCCACACTCGCAGCCCGGTCAGCGCATGCCAGGTCTCGCCGGCCGTGGTGCGCCGCGTGGCCACTTGGCCGGCTTCGGTGCAGCCATAAATCTCGACCAAGGTGCCGCCGGTCGCGGTCTCGGCCGCTTGAGCTAGCTGTGGCGACAGTGGCGCGGTGGCCGACAGGAGCAAGGCCGTTGGCGGCAGCGGCAACTGGGCCAGAAGCAGTGTTTTCAGGTGAAACGGCGTGGTCACGAGCGCGCGCGGGGCGGGTACACCGGCGAGAGACTCGGCGATGTCGGCCGGGTAGAACGGCCGGTCGGCCTCAAAACAAGCGCCGCCCAGCAAGGCCAACAACACCGTCGATTCGAGTCCGTAGCTGTGCTGCGGTGGAACCGTCCCCACCAATGTCAGCCCCGCCAAGGACGGCTGTCCGCTCAGCGCTGCCAGTCGCTCGGCCTCAGCGACGATGTTCATCACCAAGGCGCCCCAGCGCTTGAGATGCGGCTGAGGGGCACCGGTGCTGCCACTGGTGAGCAAGCACACCGCCTCAAAGTCGGCCGGGACATCGGGCACCGTGGCGGCCTCGGCAGCGGTCTCCGCGGGCTGCACCAGCACCCGCTGCAGCCCGCCGACCTCCAGCGTGGCGTCGTCCACCATCGCGTAAGCCGAGGCTTGGCCCTCGGCGCCGGCAGCGCTCAGGCGCGCCATCGTCTCTGGCAGGGCATTGGGGGGCAACAGGCTGGTTTGCCTGCGGATCAGTGCCGCTGCCAAGCCCAGCGCAAACAGGTACCGGTCCTGGCACAGGTTGATCGGCTGGCCTGCCGCTGGCAGGTGCTCGGCCAGTGCCAGGGCCTGACCCAAGAAGCGGGCAGCGCTGACAGGCACGCCTCCCCGCCATGCCAAGGGCGCCTGAAGGTCTCGTGCCGTGAGCAGGGGCAGGGCGTTGGGGACAGCGGTGGCAGACATCGTGAGGACAAAGGTCGGAAGAGTCGGCCAGGGCTTAGCGCCCGGATGCGCGCCAGGCCTGGACCACCTGCCCCAAGCTCACGCGCTCGAACTCTGGGTGTCGCCGGTAGCGCAGAACGTGCTCTACCGCGAAGAACAAGGCCGCCGCCAGTGGCGTGAGCACATTGCAAAAGAACGACCACCAAGGCCAGGGAGCCAGGAGGTACAGGGCGATCGAAACGCCAATCATGGCCGCGAAGTAAAGCACCCAGACACCGGTCAACCAGCGCGTGTAAGCGCGCATGGCAGGCGTGAACTCACGGTGGATGCGCTCGGCCAGCAGGGTGATCAACGGCGTGCCGCCCGGGCGTAACGTGATCGCAAAGCCCCAACCCAGCAGCGCGTGGAGACAGGCGTGTTGCAACACATACAGCCGGTTCATGGAGGTGGAGCCGATGCAGAGCAAAGCGGCCAAAAGAGCCGTCGCCACCAGCGCAGCGGCCACAGTCCACAGGTTGCGCTTGACGGCGCCGGCCACCAGCAGGGACACGATCACTGGGCCCAGCAGCGTGGCCACCGCCCAGGGACTGTTGGGCCACCAGGTCATCAATGACCAACTCAGCAGCGCATAGGCCGAAAGGGCGGCTGCAGCAGCCAGCAGTCGCCAGCGGGGCATGGGGTCTACTTGGTGCGGTGCTGCGCCACGTGGGCCGCCAAACTGCGCAGCGACCGGAAGATCTGGTGGTTGTTCTCGTCGTCAGAGCGCAGTTGGAAGCCGTATCGATGCGAGACCTCCAACGCGACCTCCAAGATGTCGATCGAATCCAGCCCCAACCCGTCCCCGTAGAGCGCTCCGGTGGGGTCGATGTCAGCGGGCTGAACGTCCAAGTTCAAAGCCTGCACAAAGAGCTCAGCCAACTCGCGCTCCAACACGGGCGTGGCTGGTGCAGCAGCAGCGACAGTAACGGGGGTCGGCTCTAACACGGGAATTGCCTCTCAATTGGCCGCGTCGAGCGGCTGCGGTAAACCGCGAATTGTAGGCGGGTCGTCGATTTGTGATCGCTTCGTGACGGTTGCCGCTCCATCAGCAAGTTATCGGATCTCTTTCGCCCCGATCGCCCGTGCGCACTGCTTTTCTTCGAATCGGCGCGCAATCCATCCGGCAGATGTTCATGGAAGCCGGCAGCTGGCGCTGGTGGTACGGCACCCTCCAGGTGCAAGGCGAAACGCTGCACGTCGGCGCGCTGCCGGGCAAGGTGGGCATCACCGCACCGGGGGACGAACACGTGGCCACGGTGGTGCAGGTCGTGCAACCCAAGCCCATGGAGGGTGGCAAGGTCTTGGTCGATGCCCAAGTCTTGGCGCGTGGGCTGCAGACCGAAGGCAAGATGGCGCTGTACGGTCTGGTCTTCGACACCGGCAGGACCGAGATCAAGCCGTAAAGCCAGCCCCAGCTGGAAGCGATGGCCAACTTGCTGCGCCGCCAGCCGGCGCTTCAGGCGTTTGTGGTGGGCCACACCGACAGCCAAGGGGGGCTCGACGCCAACCTTGCCTTGTCGCGGGCCCGGGCCCAGGCCGTGGTGGATGCGCTGGCCAAGGGCCACCAGATCGATCTCAAGCAGTTGACGGCCGCCGGAGTGGCCAGCTACGCGCCCATGGCGAGCAATGCCGCCGAGGCTGGCCGAGCGATGAACCGGCGGGTGGAGTTGGCGGTGCGCTGACCAGCCACTGCTCTTCGCAACAGTCGCCGTTCAGGCGCCCGGCCATTGGTGCCAGGCCTCGGCCACCTCGCGCAGGCGGCGGCGGCCGATGGGCAGGCGCTGGCCACCGCGCAGCACGGCGGCCGGTGCGGTGCTGCGCAAGTCGAGCTTTTCCACATGGGCCCAGGCCACCCAGACCGAGCGGTGAATCTGCGCGCCCGAAATGCCGCGCGCGGCCAGCTCGGCCATGGCGGTGCCCAGTCCGTGCAACAGCAGGTGTTCGCCCCGCGTGGTCACCACCCGCAGGTAGTGCTGCTGGGATTCCAGGTGGACGATGTCCCGCCCCAGGCGAGCGGGCAACTGCGCCAGCAATCCGGTGCCCTTGGCCAAGCTTGGACCCGCGGGCGGTGCCGGGGGTGTTGGCGGTGTTGAGAGGTCGGGGGCGACGTCGGGCGCGGGTGCAGGGTCGGGGGCGACGCCGAGGTCGGGTGCGGGGTCGGGTGTTCGGTCGGGCTTGGGCGCCGGGGGTCCACCCGGCTCAGGGGCCGTGGGCTGCAGGGCCTCTGGCTGGCGCGTGCGCCACAACACCCATTGGTTCATCGCCATCCACAGCAGCGCGGTGCGGGGTGGCACGTGCAGCCACTCCTCCGACACCTCGCGCCACCAAGCCTCGGCCGTGTGGGGCAGCGGGGCGCTGCCGGGTTCGTCCAGATCAACCACCCCGAGCGCCATCTCCAGAGCGACCGACCACGGCACCAGCACCGCTCCGGCCACCGCTCCAGCCAGGGCGAGCAGGGCCCAGCCGGGCCAGCGCCGAAGGGCTGCGCGCTCGAACAACCAACCGCTGACGACCCACGCCAAGGCCATGCCGGGCGCGATGTGCGCCGCCTGGAACGCTGCCTGTTGCCACCAGGGCAGGCCGACGGCGCTGGCGGGCTCGATCAGCGTGAGCGTGAGCACCAACAGGGCACCGGCGCAGGCCAGTTGCGCCGCCGGTGACAACGGCCGCGCCTGCGCAGGACTGCCGTTCGTGAATTGGATCCACCGTTGGTGAATGTGACTGATCGGTCGTCTCATGAACTGAATAGTATCAACTCCAGCCGCCGAAGGGGCGGCAGCCTTTTCGTCAACCCCTTGCCTTTGGAACCCTCATGAACATCAACGCCATCAAAGTCACCCTCGTCTGGGCCGCCGTCGTCGCTTCGAGCGCCGTCCAGGCCAACCCCGACGCCGCCCCTCGTTGGTACGCCACCGGATCGGTGGGGTACTCGCTGTTGAGCGACCCGAGTGCCACCTACACCCCATCCGGCGGCTCGGCGGCGCGGGGCAAGCTCAAACTCGGCGGTGGCCTCATGACCGGCGGCAGTTTGGGCTGGTACCTGCGCCCCGACCTGCGCCTGGAAGCCGACTACACCTACCGCAGCAACGAATTGCGGTCCACCACGGTGGCCGGCCTGAGCGCACAACAAAGCGATGCCGACTACGCGTCGGTGATCATCACCGCCAACCTGCTGAAGGACTTTGAAGGCTGGAGCACGTCCTGGGCACGGTTCAAGCCCTACGTGGGCGCAGGCATTGGCGTGGCTCAAGAGATCGACAGCGACCTGACTCTGGGCGGCGTGAAGCGCGAGTTCTCGGGGAATCGGGCGGCCTGGCAATTGCTGGCAGGCGTGCAGTGGCAGTACCAAAGCCCGTGGTTTGCGGGTGTCGGCCTGAAGTACGTCAACGCCGGCACGCCCCGCCTGAAGGGCTCCAGCGCCGGCACCGGGGACCTCCAAGCCACCTACAAGGGCTTGGGCGTTGACGTCCGCCTGGGCTACCGCTTTTGAGGGCGAGCCCGCGCAGCGACGACCCGGCCCCCGCGGTCGGCGTTGCGCTGCGGCGGCGCCAGCCTGGAGAATGGCGCTCCGTTCCCGGGAGGTTCGACCCAGCATGGGCCCCATCACCAGCCGCGAGCAACGCGCTCACGACCGTCGTCCTTTGCGCATCCAGGTGCAGTTGTTGCTTCCTGGCCGGCCCCCGTTGGTCATGCGCACGACCGACATCAGCGTCTCCGGCGTGGGCCTGCTGTCCGCCACCGCCCCGCCCGACGGTTTGCGGGTGGTGCTGCGCATTCCCATGCCCAACCGCCGGGCGCCGACGACGCCCCCCACCGTCTTCGACGTGCAGGCGCAGGTGCGGCATAGCGTGTTCAGCAGCCGCGAGGACGCCTATCGCGTCGGCATGCAGTTCCTGCAGCCCAGCGACCCGCTCTTGGTGGCCATCGGGAACTACATCGCGGGTTGAGCGCGTCGGCCTCTTCAACCCCCCGCAACCCTTCCCGCAGCCCAGGAGCCGCTAACCAAAGAACGCATACGCGATGAAGATCGCAGCGATCAGGGCCACCAAGTCGGCGAACAGCCCGCAGGCCAGCGCGTAGCGCGTGTTCTTGATGTTGACGCTGCCGAAGTACACGGCCAGCACGTAGAAGGTGGTCTCGGTGCTGCCCTGGATGATGCAGGCCAGCGTGCCTTGGAAGGTGCCCACGCCGTAGGTGGTCATCACGTCGACCATGAGGCCCCGGGCGCCGCTGCCGGATAGGGGGCGCATCAGGCCCACGGGCAGGGCGGCCACCCAGTCGGTGGGCAGGCCGATGGCGGCCACGGCCGAGCCGACGGCGCTGACGATGTAGTCCATGCCCCCCGTGGTGCGAAACACGGAGATGGCCACCAAGATGGCGATCAGGTACGGAATGATGGTGATGGCCACCTGAAAGCCGTCCTTGGCACCGTCCACAAAGGCCTCGTAGACGTTGATCCGCCGGATGGCGCCCACGGCCACGAAGAGCGCAATGATGCTGAAGATGATCAGGCTGCCGATCAGCCCGATGGTGCGGGCCATCTCGTCGGCCGGCAGGCCCGAGACCCAGGCGTAGAGCCCGCCCATCAGGCCGCCAAAGCCGAAGACGAAGATCGCGATCGGCCCGTTCACCAGCGAGATGCGCTGCACCCGCGCGACCACAAACAAGCCGGCGCAGAACGAGACGAAAGTGGCAATGAGCGTGGGCAGGAAGATGTCCGCCGCGTTGAAGCCCACCAAGCCCTGGCTGGCCGCCATGCTCTGACGGATGGCGATCACCGAGGTCGGGATCAGGGTCACACCGGCGGTGTTCAGCACCAAGAACATGATCATCGGGTTGCTGGCCACCTCCTTGTTGGGGTTGATCTCCTGCAACTCCTTCATGGCCTTCAAGCCCAAGGGCGTGGCGGCGTTGTCCAGGCCCAGCATGTTGGCGCTGAAGTTCATCACCATGCTGCCGCTGGCCGGGTGTGCGGGCGGGATGTCCGGGAAGATGCGCCGAAACAGCGGGTCCAGCGCGCGGGCGAACATGGCGATCATCCCGGCCCGCTCGCCGATCTTCATGATGCCCAGCCACAGGCTCATCACCCCCACGAGGCCGAGCGAGATGTCGAAGCCAGTCTTGGCGGTGTCGAAGAGGCCGGTGAGGATCTTGGTGAAGATCTGCACATCGCCCTGCATCAGCTTGAAGAGCGCGACGACAAATCCGACCAGGATGAAGGCGACCCAGATTGCGTTGAGAACCATGGCGAGCGACTTTAGGCGCGTCGCCGCTCAGCGCGCATGACAGGAGTGGTGCCACCCATGACCAGACGCCAGATCGGCTGCCAGCGCGTCAGGCTCCAACAACCGGGCGCGCCAGCCGATGGGCGAAGGTCTCTTCGATCAACCCGACCGCTGAGGCCACGCCGTCTTCGCCGGCAAGGCGAGCACCCAAGGCCTGCGCGTTGTGACGCATCGGCTCGGACTGCGTGACTTGACGCAGCGCCGCTGCCAGCTTGGCCACGGTGGCCGATCGGCGGGCGATGGGCGGTCCGGCCACGCCCAGGCGCTGCAGCTCGCGTCCCCACAGCTCTTGCTCGGCCGTGTAGGCCAGCACCACCGAGGGCACCCCGGCCCGCAGCGCCGCTTGCGAGGTGCCGGCGCCCCCGTGATGCAGCACGGCGGCGCAGCGCGGGAACACGCTGGCGTGCGGCGCTGCGCTGACGAAGTGCAGTTGGCCGTCGTTGGCGCATCCCGACGGAACGCCCGAGGGCGCTTGAACGATGGCCCGCACCGAAGCGGCACGCGAGGCTTCGGCCAAGAGCGCCAGGGTTTGCGCTTCTTGGCTGCCGGACATCATGCTGCCCAGGGTCAGGTACACCGGCGGGGCGCCGGCTGACAAAAAGTCTTGCAGTGGCTCGGGCACGCTGCCTTCAGCGACGGAGTCGGGGGTGTCCAGCGCACCGCAGATGCGGACATGCGCCGGCCAGTCCGGGCGCGGCGTGCACAAGACCGGGCTGCAGGCCAGCAAGGTCAGGTCGGGCGAGGCCCACACGGTGTCGATCACGTCGCGCGCCGGGGGCAAGCCCTGCTGGGCGCGCAAGCGGTCTGCGTACCTTTTGAAGTCCCGGTTCAAGACCCAACGAGCCAGGCGCCAGGCCAAGCGGTTGCTGAAGGCGCCCCAGTTGGGAACGCCCAGCGGCGGCTGGAAGGCCGAGGGCACGGCGCCGTGCGCCAGGGCCACGCTCACGCAGGGGCGGCCCTGCTTCTCGGCTGCGATGGCCACGGTGTGCAGGATGTAGTGCCCGATGACCAGATCGTTGTTGGCGCACAGCCGCTCGGAGGCCTGGTACATCTCGGCCTCGACCGGCAGCAAGAGCCGCTCGATGACCCAACGCATCTGCTTGCTGGTGTTGCGCTCGGCCACGAGGGCCGCCCCCCAGCGCTCAAGCGCAGCGCGATCGGGCTCCACGGGTGAGGCGACCACTTCCAGCGCGTAGGGCAAGCTGGCTTGCAAGGCGGCGTAGCGGTCGCTGTCCACGCAGGTGACGACGAGGGTGACCTCGTGGCCCGCGGCGTGCAAGCCGTTGGCCAGTGCCACGAAGGGGCGGATGTCGCCATGGCTGCCCCAGGTTTGAAGGCCGATCTTCATGGGGAGGCAGTATGGAGCGACGCATCGGGAGCGGCTGCCTGAAAGCCAAGCCGCCCAAGTCTGAGTGCGCTCTCGAAGGCGCGCGCAGACCCATCCACCGGATCCCGAAACGCCAAGTGCCGCGCCAGCAGCTGCAAAGGCCGCGCGAAGTCGTCCGGCCCCTCAGGCTGCAGCACCGGGTACACCCGGTCGCCCACGATGGGCAGGCCCAGCGCTGCCAACTGCGCGCGCAGCTGGTGCTTGCGCCCGGTGACGGGCGTGAGGCGCAGCAAGGCCAAGGGTTGGCCCGGCGCGGCGCCGGGCACGGTGGCGGGGTCGAGCGCGGCGGGGCCTTGCAGCAGCTCCACCAGGGTTTCGGCGTTGGGCTCGCCAGGCACCACCTGCATCTGATGAAAGGCCGCCCCGTCGCCGCGCGGTTCCTCTAAACGGTGGCGTGCGGTGAACGGGAAGCGCAAGTGGTCGCGCCAAAGCACCACGGCCTCGTACACCTTGTGCACCTGCCGCTCGCGCCACAGGGCTTGGTAGGCGGCGCGGCTGGCGGGGTCGGCCGAGAAGGCGAGCACGCCGGCGGTGTCACGGTCCACGCGGTGCAGGGGGCTCAAATCGCGCAGGCCCAGCTGCTGCTGCAGGCGCACCAGCACGGTTTCTTGCAGGTGGCGGCCGCTGGGCGTCACGGCCAGGAAGGGCGGCTTGTTCACCACCACCAGGCGCGCGCACTGGTGCAGCACCACCACCTCGAAGGGCACGCGGGGCTCGGGCTCAGCGGGGCGGCGCCAGTACCAAAGCAAGGTGCCCGCGGGGCAGGGCGTGGCGGCCTGCACCGGCTGGCCAGCGGCGTTCAGCACGGCCTGCTGCTGCAGGCGCTCGGGCCAGTCGGTGGCGTGCAGGAAGCGCGCTTGCAGGAAGGCCAACACGGTGCCCGGCTCGCCGGGGCGCACGCGCACGCGGCTGGGGTTGACACCGTCGCGCGGGGGCGGCATCGATCCTGCGGTGGCGACTTCTTGGGGCATGAACCAACGTCTGTTCGGGCTGAGGTATCGAAGCCCTGCGCTGGCCTTCGACACCTCAGGCCGAACGGGAGAACTTCAGCAAGTCTGCTTCAACCGGCCTCATCCAGCCGCTTCGCGCGGGCCAGGCGCCAGGCCTCGTCGGGCAGGGCGGGGTCGAACACGGCCTCGGCCGCGGTGCCGGTCTCTTGCAGGCGGGCGTCCAGGGCGATGCGCTTGTCGAACACGAAGCACTCGCCCTCCCAGTCGCGTTCAGCATCTGGCAGGGTTTGGAGGTGGTTCAGGATGCCGCCGTCCAGCTGGAACACGGTGAGCCCGAGGCTGCGCATCCAAGGCGCCGTCTTGTCGCAGCGCACGCCGCCGGTGCAGTACATGGCCACGGGGCGCTGCGCGGCACGCCAGGCGGGCGCGTGGGCCTCGACGTAGGCCACGAAGTCGCGGAAGTGCTGCACGCCGGGGTCCACCGCGCCGCGAAAGCGGCCCAGGCGCCACTCGAAGTGGTTGCGGTTGTCCAGCAGCACCACGTCGTCGCGCGCCATCAGTTCGCGCCAGGCCTGCGGGCTGAGGTGGCTGGCGTCGTGCTCGTCGGGCGCCGGCAGGTCGGCCGCAGCGGGCAGGTCCAGCGCCACGATCTCGGGCTTCACGCTGACCTTCAAGCGCCCAAAGGGCGGCGTGACGCAGGTGCTGCGCTTGAAGCGCAGCGGGCGGGCGGCGTCGCTCAAGCTGCCGCTGGCTTGCAGCGCGGTTTCGAAGGCCTGCACTGCCTCGGGCGCGCCAGCCACGGCGCCGTTGATGCCTTCGGGCGCCAGCACGATCAGGCCCGTCAGGCCCTGTGCCATGGCGCGCACCTCGCCGGCCAGGGCCAAGGGGTCGGCCACGGGCCAAAAGCGGTAGAAGCTGCTGTGCAGCAAGGGGGTGGACATGCCGACATTGTCCGGGCCGGCCCCGCGGCCGGCGCCCCGGGGGTCAGCGTGCGGCGGGGGCGTGCTCGCGTTGGGCCACGCGCCAGCTGCCTTGTTGCGCGATGTCGGTCAGGCGCTCGCGCCGCGTTGGCAGCGCGTCGCACGAGGCCACCTTGGTGGCGGCGCCCATGTCGAGCATGTGGAACTCGGTGGCATTGAAGTTCCCGAGCGCCATCGCCTCGGCGGTGCGCGCGGGCCACGGGCCCTCGCCACCGGCGTTGAGGCCTTTGGCGATGGCCAGGCCTTGGGCCACGTCCATCAAGTCCGCCTGAGGCTGGCGCCATAGGAGGTCGGCCCCGTGCAGGCAAGCTTGGCGGTGCAGCTGCCGCGCCGCTTCGGGCGCGCAGGCGTCGACGATCCGACCGGGCGCAATTCCGAGCCGAATGTTGAGCTGGGCGATGAAGGTCATGGCCACGTCCAGCTCCAGGCCCGGCGGCAGCTCGCGCGCCAGCGGCAGCAAGGCCAGCTGCAGGTCGCGTTGGTACGAGCGCAGGTACTTCGCTCGGGACACGCCCGCCCACTGCGCCTCGCTCAGCGTCACCGGCCCCAGCCCCGGGGGCAGCCAGGCCAGCAGGTTGTCGGGCTCGATGAGCGACCAACGGTTCATCGGCACGGCGCGGCAGTCGCCGCGTATCCAGCAAGCGCGATCGTGACGTTGCCACAGGCTCAGCACGTAGGGGTCCGTGGTGGTGGCGGCCAGCTGCCGGAAGGCGGCTACCGCGGCCTCGCTCCAGCCTGCCGCGTGCTCAACCCGCAGGTAAAGCGCCGTGGCCAAGCTGCGCGGGTCGCCCTGGCGTTCCAGGCGTTCGACCCACGCGGCGAGCATGCGCTGGCGCACGGCGGTCTGGGCCTGGGTGGTGGGCAGCGCGAGCAAGGCGTTCACCACGCGGTTCATCGCCTGCGGATCGCCGGTGCTCACGGCCCCGCCCTCGCCCTGGAACACCGACGCTTGCGACTGCCGGTGCGCCTGCATGCCGTGCGTGCACCACTGGGCCTCGATCTGCGCGAGTTGCCTGGCGCTGAGGCCCGCGGGTGCGGCGCCGCTGGGGGCGCCGCCCAGCGCCGGCGAAGCCGCTGGAACCGGGGCCGAAGCGGCGGGCTGGGGCAAGGTCGGCGCGCTGGCGCCCGTGGCTGCGACCACGGAATGCTGCGCCGGCATGGGGTCCCCGCCCCCGCTCCGCCACAGCCCGCCCCCAGCCAACAGGGCCAGGGCCAGCAGCAGTCCTCCCACCGCCCAACGCCGGGCGGTCTTCTTCTTGGGGTCGTTCATGCGGTCATTTTAGGAAGCGCCCTCGCGCGGCCACTGCCGCAAGCCCACCGCGATGCGGGGGGTGGGCGGCCTTGCGTAGGCTTCTCCCCCCATGCCCCGCATCGCCCTCCTCACCCAGCACGGCAAGGCCCAGGCCTTGCAGCCCTTGGCCGATCGCCTGGGCCTGGAACTGGTGCTGGCCACGGGCAAGAACACCGACGACTTGGGCACCTTCACGCGCGAGCGCGAGCGGGTGGGCTCGCAGCTGGAGGCGGCGCTGACCAAGGCGCGCTGGGCCTGCGAGCTGACGGGCGCGCGCTATGGCTTGGGCAGCGAGGGCAGCTTCGGGCCCGACCCGCATCTGGGCATGGTGCCCTGGGGCGTGGAGATCGTGGCTTGGTGGGACGCCGAGCGCGGCCATGCGGTGCACGGCGTGGCCCAGGGCGGGGCGACGAACTTTCGGCACCGCTCGGTGGATTCGGAGGCGGCACTTCGTGCTTTCGCTGAAGAAGCGGGATTCCCCTTGCACGGGCTGGTGATTGGCCGGCCCCAGGAGCCCTGGTTCGACAAGGACGCGGCCGATTGGGCCGGCTTGTTCGAGCGGGCCGCGCCGGCCTGGGCCACGGGGGAGCTTTGGGTGGAGACCGACATGCGCGCGCACCGCAACCCCACGCGCATGCGCATGATCGAGGCCGCTGGCTGGGCGCTGGCGGAGCGTTTGGCCGTGGTGTGTCCGGCTTGCCAGGCTCCCGGCTTTGGCCCGGTGCGCAGCCTGCCTGGGGCCCGTTGCGAAGGCTGTGGCCTGCCCACGCCTGCGGCTCGGGCCGAGGTGCTGGCCTGCGGCGCTTGCGCCCACGCGCTGCAGCGGCCGTTGCGCGAGACGGTGTCGCCAGCGCGTTGCGCATACTGCAATCCCTGAGCGGACGATCCCGGTCTTAGAGCCCGCAACCCAATCGGGGGGCGGGAAATTCCCGCCCCGTTTTAGGGGTGTGGAAACCCGCGTTGTGGCGCCGGCGTCACCCATCGGTCACACCGTTTCGCTAACGTGCGCGGTTTCGTCAAAAGCCAAGCTGGAGTTCGTCATGCGCGGGGTGTTTTCCAAGTGGGCCGGGGGCCTGGTGGTGTCGATGGTGGTGGTGTCGGCGCCGGCGGCTTGGGCGCAGACCGCGCTGACCAAGGGCGTCACCGTCAGCAGTATTTCGGGCGCCAAGGGCAGCACGAGGGACTACAGCCTGGTGGTGCCAGCTGGCGCCACCGGCTTGAGCTTCAAGCTCAGCGGCGGCACGGGCGACGCCGACTTGTATGTGCGCCGCGGCGCCATCGCCACCAGCAGCACGAACGATTGCGCCTCCACGGGCTCCACCAACGCCGAGACCTGCAGTTTTTCCAGCCCAACGGCAGCCACGTATTTCGTGCGCGTGCAGGGCTACAGCAGCTACAGCGGAGCCAGTTTGCTGGCCAACTACACGGCCGGCAGCACTCCGGCTCCCACGGTGACCCTGCAAAACGGCGTGGCCGTGGGGGGCCAGGGGGCTGCGCAAGGCGCTTGGCTGCGCTACACGATCACCGTTCCGGCGGGCGCCACGAACCTGTCCATCAGCAGCAGCGGCGGCACGGGCGCGGCCGACCTGTACGTGCGCGCAGGCACTGCGCCTTCGCTCACGGTGTACGACTGCCGACCCCTGGTGACGGGCAACAACGAAACCTGCACCTTCGCCCAGCCTCAGGCCACCACGTATCACATCGGCCTTTACGGTTTCCAGGCGTTCTCGGGCGTGACGATCAAGGCGCAGTACACGGCGCCCAGCCAGCCCCCGGGCGGCGGCGGGGCCACGTGGTCGGGTTTCGAGAGCTATTACGTGCAGGCCATCGGCAAGACCGGTGTGGCCTTGCGCTCCGCCCTGAACCAAGCCGCGGCCCGCGGCCATGTGCGCAAGACCTACACCGAGGTGTGGGACATCCTCAAGTACACCGATGAAGACCCGGCCAATACGGCCAACGTGATCCTGATCTACACCGGCCGTTCCCAAGCCAAAACCTACAACGCTTCGGTCAACTCCAGCGACCAAGACGCCTGGAACCGCGAACACGTGTGGCCCAAGAGCCGCGGTTTCCCCGATGAAGCCCAGTGGGGCTACACGGACATCCACCACCTGCGCCCGGCCGATGTGTCGGTGAACAGCACGCGGGGCAACAAGGACTTCGACTGGGGTGGCACCGCCATCGGCGAGGCCCCAGGCAATTTCACCGATGCCGACAGCTTCGAGCCGCGTGCCGCCGTGAAGGGCGACATCGCCCGCATGATGTTCTACATGGCCATTCGCTACGAGGGCAGCGACGCGACCGGTGTGCCCAACTTGGAGTTGGCCGAAACCACCGGCACCACGGGCGCCGTTCTGGGCAAGCGCTGCGCGCTGATGACCTGGCACCGCCAAGACCCGGTGAGCGCTGACGAGATTCGCCGCCACGCCCGCATCGTCGAGCGCCAGGGCAACCGCAACCCCTTCGTCGATTACCCGGCCTGGGCCGAAGAGTTGTTCGGCGCCGGCTGCCCCTGACCGAGGGCGGCGACACTGTGCCAATGAGCACGGTGCCCACGCCCTTCGCCTTGCGCGGCGACTACATCACCCTGGAAGCCCTGATCAAGGCCAGCGACCTCGCTGGCTTGGGTCAACTGGCCCGCGCCGTCATTGCCGATGGCGCTGTCACCGTGGACGGCGAGGTGGAGCAGCGCCGCGGGCGCAAGCTGCGAGGGGGCGAGCTGGTGCGCTTGCGTGGCGCCGTCGTGCGGGTGGAGCCCGCAGGCGCCTTGTAGGGCCTTTTGACCCGACGGGAAGTCACGCTGGCTTGCCGCGGTGTGAATGGGCCCTGGTCAGTAAAGCCGTCCGACCAGCGAGCCACCCAGGCTGCGCTGCAAGCTGCCCGCGGCGTCCCACGTCCACTCTTCCTCGCCATCTTCGAGCGCGTCCAGCAAGGTGTTGGCCGCGTCGTGCAGCGGCGCCCAGGGGTCGCAAGCCGAGTTGACGCCGGGTTGGGCGCACAACACCCTCACGCCGTCGCCGCGCGCTTCGCTGTGCAAGCGAAGCGACTGCGCAAACGCCTGCAAGCCCGCTTGAGCCGCCTGCTGCACGGGGCTGGTGCTGTGCGGGCCCCGCGCCCATGGCGCGGGCGTGAGCGCCACGATACCGGCCCGGCGCTGCGCCGCGGATTGCCGCAATGCCGGCCACAGCGCCTGCGTCAGCGCGATCGGGGCCAGCAGGTTCAGGTCCAGTTCGTCGGCCAGCGGGGCCTCGTCGGCGGTGCCCGGGGCGCCAAAGTCGCGCGGGGCTTTGAGTCCGGCGTGGTGGATGACGGCGTCCAGTGGCACGCCGGCCAGCGCCTGGAGCAGGTCGCGCCGCTCGGCTGGGTCGATCAAGTCGCAGGCCAACCAACGCGCCTCGGGCAGGGCCCGGCGTGCGGCCGCCAGCCGGGCCTCGTCCGTGCCCGTGGCCGTGACGGCCGCGCCGCGGGCCAGCAGGGCTTTCACCAGCGCCCGGCCCAGGCCCCGGGTGCCGCCGGTCACCAGCACGTGCAGGCCGCGCCATGTCAAGCCTGGCTGCCAAGCCAGGGGGCCGCCGGGGTGGGTGAGCCAGTCGGGGCGGAAAGCGGTGTGCAGGGCGGTGACGGTCATGGTGGCTTCCCGTAAAACATTGGGTTCATGAAATATACCGCGCAGTATTTGAAAATACCAAGCGGTTTTGCCCTTGCCGACTTTGTGGCCTCTTCCTGAAGTTTCAATACTCTTTGAAACTTTAGAAACAATGCGGAGGTCACCCGCCCGAGCGCCCTCATGACCGCTCCTGACCCTGCCGCCGCCCCCTCTCCCGCCCCCATGAGCCCGCTGGTGCACGCCTTCGTCAGCCACTTCGGCGAGATGGGCAGCCACTGGGGCATCAACCGCACCGTGGGCCAGATTTACGCGCTGATCTTCGTATCGCCGGTGCCCATCCATGCCGACGACATCGCCGCCACGCTGAGCTTCAGCCGCGGCAACGTGAGCATGGGCCTGAAAGAGCTGCAGGCCTGGCGCCTGGTGCGCCTGAAACACCTGCCGGGCGACCGCCGCGAGTACTTCGAGGCCCCGAGCGACGCCTGGGAGGTGTTCCGCACGCTGGCCGAAGAGCGCCGCCGCCGCGAAATCGAGCCCACGCTGAGCATGCTGCGCAACGCCTTGCTGGAAACGCCCACCAGCGAAGCCGACCGCATCGCCCAGGAGCGCATGCGCGGCATGCACGACCTGATCGACCTGATGAGCACCTGGTTCGACGACGTGCAGCGCCTGGACCCGGCCACGCTGGCCAAGCTGATGAAGATGGGCGCCAGGATCCAGAAGCTGCTGGAGCTGACCGGCGCCATCAAAGTCCGCGCTGCTGACGAGGAGCTCGGCCATGGTTGACCCCAGCGCCCTGCTGCTGGCCCGCGCGCAGTTCGCGGCCAACATCAGCTTCCACATCCTGGCGCCCACGCTGACCATCGCCCTGGGCTGGACCCTGCTCTTCCTGCGCTGGCGCTGGCTGCGCACGCAAGACACCGCCTGGCTGGCCGCCTACCGCTTCTGGACCAAGGTCTTCGCGCTGACCTTTGCGCTGGGCGTGGTCAGCGGCATCACCATGAGCTTCCAGTTCGGCACCAACTGGCCAGGCTTCATGGAGCGCGTGGGCAACATCGCCGGGCCGCTGCTGGGCTACGAGGTGCTGACGGCCTTCTTCTTGGAAGCCAGCTTCCTCGGGATCATGCTGTTCGGCCACGGCCGGGTCAGCGAGCGCGTGCACCTGCTGGCCACCTTCCTGGTGGCCTTCGGCACCACGCTGAGCGCCTTCTGGATCCTGAGCCTGAACAGCTGGATGCACACGCCTGCGGGCTTCCGCATCGAGAACGGCGAGTTCTTCGTGACGAGCTGGTTCGAGGTCGTCTTCAACCCCAGCTTCCCCTACCGCCTGGCGCACATGCTGCTGGCCTCGGGCCTGACCGTGGCCTTCTTGCTGGCGGGACTCAGCGCCTGGCAGACCCTGCGCGGCCACGCCAACGCCAGCACGCCCAAGGTCATGCGCGTGGGCCTGACCCTGGGCGCCGTGTTGATCCCCATCCAAATCTTCGTGGGCGACCTGCACGGCCTGAACACGCTCAAGCACCAGCCCGCCAAAGTGGCCGCGATGGAAGGCGTGTGGGAGACCGAGCGCGGCGCACCGCTGCTGCTGTTCGCCTGGCCCGACGAGGCCGCCCGCACCAACCACTTCGAGATCGGCATCCCCAAGCTCGCCAGCTTGATCCTGACGCACGAGCTGGACGGCGAAATCAAAGGCCTGAATGAATTCGAGGGCGCGCACCCGCCCGTCAAGCCCGTGTTCTTCGCCTTCCGCCTGATGGTGGGCACCGGCGTGCTGATGCTGTTGACCAGTTGGGGCGCGTGGTGGCTGCTGCGGCGCCGCGGCTGGGCGCCCGAACGGCTCCCGAAGAAGCTGCTGGGCTGGATGGCGCTGATGGGCTTCTCCGGTTGGGTGGCCACGCTGGCCGGCTGGTACGTGACCGAAATCGGCCGCCAGCCCTTCATGGTCTACGGGCAGCTGCGCATCGCCGAGCTGGCCTCCACCACGCCAAGCAGCCACATCGCGCTCACGCTGGCGGCCTACGTCACCGTGTACCTGGCGCTGATCGTGGCCTACGTGCACGTGCTGCGCCACCTGGCCAAGAAGCCCATCGACGAGCTGCTGCACGGCACCGGCGAGGCCCCGCGCGAGCCCAAGAGCCAAGAGGTGCTGGCATGACCCCGACCGACGGCCACTGGCTGCCCGTGGTGTTCGTCGCCCTGATGGGCGCGGCCATGCTGGCCTACGTGATCCTGGACGGCTTCGACCTCGGCGTGGGCCTGCTGCTGCCGCGGGGCCAAGGCGAGGCCGAGCAAGACCTGATGGTGGCCAGCATCGGCCCCTTCTGGGACGCCAACGAAACCTGGCTGGTGCTGGGCGTGGGCATCTTGCTCATCGCCTTCCCCAAGGCGCACGGCATCGTGCTCACCGCCCTGTACCTGCCGGTGGCGGCGATGCTCATCGGGCTCATCCTGCGCGGCGTGGCCTTCGACTTCCGCGTCAAGGCGCAGGCCAGCCACAAGCCGGCCTGGAACGCCGCCTTCGTCGCCGGCTCGGGCCTGGCCGCCGCGGCGCAAGGCTGGATGCTGGGCCGCTACATCACGGGCTTCGCCGAGGGCTGGGCGGCCACGGCCTTTGCCGCCGCCATCGCCGTGGCGCTGCCCGCCGCCTACGTGCTGCTGGGCGCCACCTGGCTGGTGATGAAGACCGAGGGCGCGCTGCAAGAACGCGCCATCGCCTGGGCCAAGCAGGCCTGGGCGCCGGTGGTGCTGGGCATCGGCGCCATCAGCGTGGCCACGCCCCTGGTCAGCACCACGGTGCGCGCGCGCTGGTTCGCCATGCCCGAGTTCATCGCCCTGCTGCCCATCCCGCTCATGACCCTGCTGGCCCTGGCCGGCCTGCGCGCCTTGCTCAACAGCCACCGCGTGCGCGGCAAGCTCTGCGCCGGGCCCTTCTTGCTGGCGGTGCTGGTGTTCCTGCTCAGCGGCCTGGGCCTGGCCTACAGCCTCTACCCCTACGTGGTGATGGACCGGCTCACGCTGTGGCAGGCCGCCAGCCACCCGGATTCGCTGAAGGTCATCCTCGTCGGCTGCGCCATCACCGTGCCCGCCATCGTGGGCTACACGGTGTTCGCCTACCGGGTGTTCTGGGGCAAGGCACAGCCGCTGAGTTACGGCTGACGCCTCAACGTCGCGCCGTTGGCAAGCGCCCCATGTCCCAGCCCGACACGCCCTGTGTGTCCCCGATTTCCCGGGGCCCGAGACCCTCAGCACCGCGCGGGCGTACCTGAAAACGATTGGGCCGCACGGCCACTGGCTGGCCGAAAAGGGGCCGTTCAAATCGCCGGGCTTGCCGGGGCGAGCGATGCCGTGGGACGCGTCGAACGCCCTTCCCGAGTCCGGCGGCTGATGCCGATCGCGCCAAGGCGCAGCGCGGGTTCAGCGCGGACGCTGAAAACCCCCGGCCACCCAGTCCTCGGCCGCGGCCTTGCTGAGCTTGTAGTTCGGCGCCACGCGCACCTCGGCCAGGCGCGTGCCGGTGGCGTCTTCGGCGCTCAGGACCGCGTAGGGCTCGTCCTCTGAGGGCACGATGTCCAGGTTGACCTTGAGCCAGGCGCCGTCCTGCGCCACGTAGAGCGATTTGTGCAGCTGGGCGCGCAGCTGTTGCTCGTGCCGTTCGATGACCTCGCTGGCCGTCTTCACCAGGGTGTTGAAAGCGCTGCTGTCCAGGGGCTTGGGGTTCTTCTTGTCGCGGCCCATGGTCCAGGGGCCGACGAGCGCGGGCTCGGCATGGCCGTCGAGGTACATGGCCACGGCCCAGCCCTCGTCGTCCTCGTTCTTGATGACCTGGGCCGTCCAGCCCTTGTCGCGCCAGCGGCGGGGCTCTTGGATCAGGTCGGGGGTCGCGTCGTCGTCGTGCATTGGGGCGGGCCGGGAAGCAGGGCGCGGGATTTTGCGTGCACCGTTGTAAGCCTGACGACCGTCAGGCCGACTCATCCCCACCTAAAGTTCGGCGCCTGGGCGCGCTGCGCCCCCCGAATCGGTTCTCTGCCCCATGACCTTCCACGCCTTCACCCGCTGGGCCCTGGCCCTCGTGCTCCTGGGCGCCAGCGCCCTGGCCCCCGCGCAGGAGCAATCCGCCCCGGTCAAGTCCTTGCAAGCCGCAGCCCGGCTGCTGGCGCACGCGCCCGAGGGCGTGGCCCCGGGCAAGACCCTGTGGCTGGGCCTGGAGATCGAGCACGCGCCGCACTGGCACACCTACTGGAAGAACCCGGGCGACTCCGGCCTGCCCACCACCTTGAACTGGACCCTGCCCGGGGGGCTCACGGCAGGCGACATCCAGTGGCCGGCGCCGCACAAGCTGCCGCTGGGCCCGATGGTGAACTACGGCTTCGAGGGCAAGCTGCTGTTGCCGGTGGCCGTGTCGCTCCCCGACCCCTTGCCCGCCGGGCCGCTGAAGATCGATTTGCAGGCCCAGTGGCTGGTCTGCAAGGACGTGTGCATCCCCGAGGAAGGGCAGTTCTCCATCACCTTGCCCACGGGCAAGCCGCTGACCGCCCATGCCGCAGCCTTCGCGCAGTCGCGCGCTGCGCAACCGGCCACGGTGCCCGGTTTGAGCGCGAAGGCGCAGGTCGCCGAGCAAGACGGCCGCCAGGCCTTGGTGATGCAGGTGCCCGGCCTGCCCGCCGACTGGCGCGGCCAGCGGGTGAGCTACTTCGCGGGCGAGGCGGGGGTCATCGAGCATGCGGCCCCGGCTGGCCAGCGCTGGGAGGGCGAGACCCTGTGGCTCAGCGTGCCGCTGTCGCCCGTGCGCAGCGAAAGCCCGGCCGCCCTGAGCGCCGTGTTGCGCCAGGGCGAACGCGCCGTGGCCCTGCCCGTGGCCCTGGCCCAGGGCTGGACGCCAGGCCCCGCCCCGGCGGTGACGTTTGACACGCCTGCCACCGCCGCGGCGGCCAAGGCGCAACCCGAGGCCGACGGTGCCAGCGCGGCTGCGGCCGGGGCGGGCTTTGGCCTCGCCCTGGGGCTGGCTTTCGTCGGGGGCCTGCTCTTGAACCTGATGCCGTGTGTGTTCCCGGTCTTGTCGCTCAAGGCGTTTTCCTTGGTGCAAGACGACGCCCCCCACCGCCGGGGCGGGGCCATCGCCTACACGCTGGGCGTGGTGATCAGCTTCGTGGCCTTGGCCGGTCTGCTGCTGGCACTGCGCGCCGGTGGCGAGCAGATCGGCTGGGGCTTCCAGCTGCAAACGCCGTGGGTGGTGGCCGCCATGGCGGCCTTGTTCACCCTCATCGCCCTCAACCTGTTCGGTGTGTTCGAGGTGGCGCTGGCCCTGCCCGGGCACGTGGCCGGCTGGCGGGCCGAGCGCCCCTGGCTGGATCAAGCCGCCACCGGCGTGCTCAGCGTGGCCATCGCCTCGCCCTGCACGGCGCCCTTCATGGGCGCGGCCCTGGGCGCAGCGCTGGCCCTGCCGGCGTGGCAAGCGCTGTCGGTGTTTGCCAGCTTGGGGCTGGGCATGGCGGCGCCCTACGCGCTGATCGCCTTCGTGCCGGCCCTGGCCCGCCTGCTGCCGCGCCCCGGCGCCTGGATGGCGCGCGTGCGCACCCTGCTGGCCTTCCCGATGCTGGCCACGGTGCTGTGGTTGGTGTGGGTGCTGGGCCAGCAAACGGGCATCGATGGCGCGGTGGCGCTGCTGGTGCTGCTGCTGGGCATGGCCTATGCGGTTTGGGCCTGGACGCAAGGCGGCTGGGGTTGGCGCGTCAGCGCGGCGGTGGTGCTGGGCGCCGCCGGCGTGTGGGCCGCTCCGTCGCTGCACCAGCCCGAGGGAGCGACGGTGTCGGCCCCTTCGCCCCAAGCCAGCGGCTGGCAGGCCTGGAGCCCCGAGGCACAGGCGCAAACCCTGGCCGCGGGCCAGCCGGTGTTCGTCGATTTCACGGCCGCTTGGTGCATCAGCTGCCAGTACAACAAGCGCAACGCCCTCGCCGACGCGGCGGTGCTGGCCGACTTTGCGCAGCGTGGCGTGGTGCTGATGCGCGCCGACTGGACGCTGCGCGACGCCACCATCACCGCCGAGTTGCGTCGCCTGGGGCGCAGCGGCGTGCCGGTGTACGCCCTGTACAAGCCCGGCGCCACCGAGCCCGTGCTGCTGCCCGAAATCCTGAGCGCCGATGGCGTGCGCAGCAGCCTGGCCGCCACGCTCAACCCCTGACGCCACAGGGTTGGCGACTTGCTGATTTGATTCGCCCCTCACCCTTGTTTTTGGAGTTGCCCATGACCGATCGTCTCGCCCGCCGCACCCTGTTCGCCGCCGCCGCGCTGTTCGCTGCAGGTGCCCTGCACGCCCAAGCCGTGGTGGGGCAAGCCGCGCCGGCCTTGCAGGCCGTGGACGCCAGCGGCAAACCCGTGGCGCTGGCCGACTTCAAGGGCAAAACCGTGGTGCTGGAGTGGGTGAACCCCGGCTGCCCCTTCGTCGTCAAGCACTACGGCAGCGGCAACATGCAGGCCACGCAAAAGGCCGCCGCGGCGCAGGGCGTGGTGTGGCTCACCGTGAGCAGCACCGCCGCCAGCCACAAGGACCACAAGAAGCCGGCCGAGTTGGCCGCCTGGATGACCGAGCAGAAAGCCGCCAGCACCCTGCTGCTGGACGATGCCGGCACCGTGGGCAAAGCCTGGGGCGCCAAGACCACGCCCCACCTGTTCATCGTGAACCCAGCTGGGCAGGTCGTCTACAACGGCGCCATCGACAGCAAGCCCAGTGCCAACCCCGCCGACATCCCCGGCGCCACCAACTTCGTGACGCAGGCCTTGGGCGAGCTCAAGGCCGGCCAAGCCGTCAGCAAGCCCAGCACCACGCCCTACGGGTGCAGCATCAAGTACGCGAGCTGACCCGTCGCACGGCGGCCACCACCGGCCAAGCCGCCCCAGCCGCGGCCACGTGCTTGAGCGTGTGGCCGCTCACCCAGTCGCCGGTGGCGGCAAACACGGCGCTGTCGGCGCCCTCCAGCACCTTGGCCACGGCGTACCAGGCCACCACCGCGCCGAGGCTGATGGCGATGCCATCGGGCCTGGGCCGGCTGCCGAGGGCCAGTGCCAGCACCCAGAGCACGCCCCCGCCCTGCACCACGAGCCAGGGCAGCACATTGCCGCTCAAGGCGGGCAGTGTGGCGGCCAGCAGGGCCAGGGGCAGGCTCAGTCGCAGCATCCAGGCCGCGCCGGCGGGGCTCAAACGGTCGGCCGTGGCCGCCGTCAGCAGCCCCGCAAACGCCACGGCCATGCCGGCGCGGTCCAGGGCCAGGGTGGCGCCGCTGGGGGTCCAGTGGTAGACGGAGGAGCCCACCGCCGTCAGCAGCAAGCCCAAGAAGAACACCCACAGTCCGGCGTGCAGCCCGGGGGCCATGGCCGGCCGACGGCGCAAGGCCCACAGGCCGAGCAGGCCTGGCAACAAGAACACGGCGTTGCTGAGGGTGTCGGCCGTGTTGGGAATGCCCAAAAAGCAGCGGGCATCGGCAAACGGGTGTCCATGGGGATGCAAGTGGGCGTGCCCGTGTTCGTTCAGGTGAGCGAGCCAGCGCGCGGTCAGGGGCTCACCCAGGGCGAGGGCCAACACAGCCAGAGCGAGCAGCAGGAGGGCCAGGGCAGTGAACCAGCGGTGGGAGGGGGTCATCGGGGTCTCGACGGGGTGGCAACGGCGCGCATCGTGCGCGCCGCCCCGCGCCCTGGCAAGGCTGGTGCGGCGCGGGCGCACCGCTCGATACCGCGGGTCGCCCGCACCGGCACCCTTCCCCCTGCCGGAAGGTGGTGCAATGCCGCCATGCTCAAGCGTCGCACCCTCCTCGCCACCGGGGCCCTGGCCGCCCCCGCCTTCATCCGCGCCCAAGGGCTGAGCGCCCCGCAAAAGGTCGTGTTTGCCACCAACTGGCGGGCGCAGGCCGCGCACGGTGGCTTCTACCAAGCGCTGGTCGATGGCAGCTACGCCAAGGCCGGGCTGGCGGTGGAGATCCGGCAGGGTGGGCCGCAGGTCAACAACCGCCCCTTGTTGCCGGCCGGCAAGGTGGACTTCTTGATGACGGGCAACCTGCTGCATGCCTTCGACAACGCCAAGATGGGCGTGCCCACGCTCAGCGTGGCGGCGCTGTTCCAGAAAGACCCGCAGGCCCTGATCGCCCACCCCGGCCAAGGCTTCGACAAGTTCGAGGCCCTGGCCAAGGCGCCGCGCGCCTGGATCGCCAAGGACCTGCAGTTCACCACCTGGCAATGGCTCAAGCAGGCGCACGGTTTTCGCGACGAGGCGCTGCGCCCCTACCACTACACCCTGGGTCCGTTCTTGGCCGACCGGCGCAGCATCCAGCAGGCTTACTCGGTGGCCGAGCCGATCTATGTGAAGGAGCAAGGCGGCTTCGACCCCGTGGTGCACCTCATCGCCGACCACGGCTGGCGCAGCTACAGCACCCTGATCGACGCCCGTGCCGCCACCGTCGCGCAACAGCCCGACCTGGTGCAGCGCTTCGTCGACGCCAGCATCGCCGGCTGGAAGGCCTACATCACGGGCAGCCCGGCCCAGCGCGCCGCGGCCGATGCCCGCATGCGCCAGGACAACCCCGAGATGAAGCAGGCCGAATTGCTGGCCAGCCATGCGCTGATGGTGGGCCAGGGCCTGGTGGGCGACGTGGCGACCCTGGGCCGGTTGCGAGTGGCCCGGGTGGAGGCGTTCTTGCAAGACATGGTGAAGGCCGGGCTGTACAAGCCCGGCGAGGTGGCGCTGAACCGGGCGGTCAGCGAACGATTCACGGGTTGAGGCGCCTTCGGTGGCGGCGAGTCGGTCGCTGAGCGCTACGCTCAGCCGACGGACTGTGTCGCCGGCCCCCCGGGGCCGCCAGGAGGGTTCATGTCAGATGCCGATGCGATTCGCGCCTCCTTGCCCGACTTCTTTCGGAGCCTGGTTCAGGCCTTGCCCGACCTGGTCTGGATCAAGGACCCGAATGGGGTCTACCTCGCGTGCAACACCCGATTCGAGGCCCTGTACGGGGCGCCCGAAGCGGAGATCGTGGGCAAGACCGACGACGACTTCGTGCCGCCGGAGCGGGCTGCTTTCTTTCGCTTGCACGACCAGGCCGCCATCGCCGCCGATCGCACCCAAGTGCTCATCGAAACCCTGCGCTTCGCCAGCGATGGCCACGAAGAGCATCTGCAAACGATCAAGACGCCCATGCGCGATGCCCAGGGGCGACTGGTGGGGGTGCTGGGCATCGCCCGCGACCTGACGGACCAACTCAACCTGCAAGACGAGCTGGAGCGCAGCCTGTCACGGCTGCGTCAGGCCGAACGCATTGCCAAGCAGGGCTCGTGGGAGTTGGACCACCACCACCGGACGTTGACGTGGTCGGAACAAGCGCACCGGATTATTGGGACGGACACCGGCTCGACTTCTCCGGCTTACGCCGACTTCCTGGAGCGCGTGCATCCCGATGACCGCCCCCGGGTGCAGGCGTGCTTCGAGGCCTCGCGCCGAGACGGCGCGCCCTATCGCAGCCAGCACCGCATCCTGCGGCTCGATGGCGACGTCCGGCATGTGCAGGAGCACGGGCAGCACTTCGACGGCGACAGCGGACCGGCCCAGAGCACCGTGGGCATCGTGCAAGACGTGACCGAGCGCGTGCTGCAGGACCGTGCCTTGCTGGAACGGCAAGCCTTGTTCTCCGCGGTGGTGGAGCAATCCAGCGACAGCTTTGCCGTGGTGGACCCAGGCACTGGCCGTTTCGTGGAGTTCAACGACTCGGCCCCTCGCAACCTGGGCTACACGCGGGCCGAGTTCACCGCGCTGTGCATGGCCGACATCGAAGCCGATGCGGATGCCGCCAGCCAGGCCCTGCGCCTGGCGGCCATGTGCGGCGAGCAGCCGGTGCGCTTCGACACCCAACACCGCCACCGGGACGGCGGTGTGCGTGAGGTGCAGATGAGCGGGCGTGGCATCGAGGTGCACGGGCAGCGCTTCATCGCCGCCATCTGGCGCGATGTCACCGACAGCCGGCTTGCCGAACAGGCCATCCACCGCCTGTCCTACTACGACGGCCTGACGGGACTGCCCAACCGCCATCTGCTGAGCGACCGCGTGGCGCAACTGCTCAAGCGCGTCACGGCGGCAGAGCCCGCGGCCTTGCTCATCGTGAACCTCGACCGCTTCCATGCCATCAACGACGCCCTGGGGCGCGCGGTCGGCGACGAGGTGCTGCGCGAGGCCGCTCGCCGCTTGCAGACCTTGCCCCTGCACGCCGCCTCGGTCATGCACCTCGGGGCCGACGAGTTCGTGCTGCTGCTGGACGACGAGCGGGGGCGCGACGCGGCCGAAACCGGTGCGCAAGCCTTGCGGTTGGCCCACGCGACCCTGCGCGCGCTGCAGCAACCGATGCACGTGAACGAGCACAGCATGGAGTTGCGGGTGAGCGTGGGCATCGCCCTGATGCCCAGCGGTCCGCACGACCACTTCAGCGACGTCATGCGCCGGGCCGACACCGCGTTGCACCGCGCCAAGCGCGCCAGCGTGCAGCGGGTGGCCTTTTTTGACGAGGGCATGGGCGACGCGGCTCGGCAGCAATTCCATGTGGAGCAGGCCCTGCGCGAGGCCATTCCCGCGCAGCAGCTGCGTTTGTTCTTGCAACCCCAGGTGGACGTTCGTGGCCGCTTGGTGGCCGCCGAGGCCCTGGTGCGCTGGCAGCGCCCCCAACACGGCCTCGTGGCCCCGGGCGAGTTCATTCCCGTGGCCGAAGACAGCGGATTGATCGTCGATCTCGACCGCTGGATGCTCGGCCAAGTGGCCGACCTGACGCGGCGCTTGCGCGAGGCCGGCCGCCCCACGCGCATCGCCGTCAACATCAGCCCGCTGCACTTTCATTCGCCCGACTTCGTCAGCTGGTTGCAGGCCTGCCTGCTGCGCCAGCGGGCCCTGCCCGAGGACCTGATGCTGGAAGTGACCGAAACCTTGGTGATCGAGAACCTCACCGAGGTCATCGACAAGATGCACAGCCTGGGCGAGTTGGGCATTTGTTTCTCCATGGACGACTTCGGCACCGGCTACTCCTCGCTGGCGCACCTCAAGCGCCTGCCCATCCACGAGCTCAAGATCGACCGCAGCTTCGTGCAAGACGCCGTGGGCGATGCCGACTCGGTGGCCCTCATCAGCACCATCCTGGCCGTGGCCCACCACATGAACCTCGAGGTGGTAGCCGAAGGCATCGAGACGGCGCAGCAGGTGGCGTTGTTCGCCGGCTTGGCGCCACAGGTGCGGCTGCAAGGCTACTTTTTCGCGCGGCCCGAGCCCGAAGCGGTTTGGTGGCAGCGCTGGGTGACTTGATCGCGCCGGTCTTTGGCCGTTTCCAGGGGGAGGGGTGTCGGCGTCGGCTTTGCGCCTCGTCAAGGCGTCCGGGCCTCAGGCGTTCCACCATGGAGCCCTGTCCGTGAACCTCAGTCAGGAGCCTTCCATGTCCCTCTTTCACGCGGTGTTGTGGCTCGACCACCACCAAGCCCGGGTGCTGCAGTTCGATGCCGAGCACGTGCTGGCCGAGCGCGTCAAAGCGCACACCCACCACACCAAGCAGCATGGCAGCGCGGTGCGCACCGAGCATGAGTTTTTCAGCGAGGTGTGCGATGCGCTGGCCGGCATCGCCGAGGTGCTGGTGACGGGCTCGCGCACCGCGCAGTCCGACTTCAAGCACTACGTGAGCCAGCACCGACCCGCACTCGCCGCCCACATCGTGGGCTACCAAACCGTGGATCACCCGAGCGACAAGCAACTGGTGGCCCTGGCGCGTCAGGCCTTCGTCAAGCACGACCGCATGGCCGGCGTGCCCACGCCGACCTGAGCCGCACGCACGCCCTCAATCCGGCGCGTTGGTCCACCAAGCGCGCGGGGCGCGCCACTGCTGCACCCAATCCACCACGGCTTCGGCCGGCATGGGGTGGGCGATGCCAAAGCCCTGGCCCACCTCGCAGCCCAGCCACAGCAGCGCGCTGCCGTGGGCCTCGGTTTCGACGCCCTCGGCCACGACCTCGCGTCCGAAGGCTTGCGCCAGCCCGACGATGCCTTGCAGGATGGCGAGGTCGTCCGGGTCGTCCAGCAGGTTGCGCACGAAGCTTTGGTCGATCTTGAGCTTGGCCACCGGCAGGCGGCGCAGGTAGGTCAGTGAGGCGTAGCCGGCGCCGAAGTCGTCGAGCGCGAAGCGAAAGCCGCGCTGGGCGCCGTCGGTCATCGTGCGGCTGACGCCCAGCAGGTCTTCCAAGGCGCTGGACTCGAGCACTTCGAGCACAAGATCGCTCGCGCTGACTTGCGGATGGCTGCGCAGGATGTGCTCGACCTGGTCGATGAAGTTCGGCTGCTGCAGGTGGCGCGCGCTGATGTTCACGCTGATGGGCAGGTTCAGGCCCTCGTTCGCCCAGGCGGCGCGCTGCGCGATGACGGATTCGAGCACCCACTGCCCCAGGCTGCACTCGAGGGGGTGATCTTGCAGGGCCGGCAGGAACTCGGCCGGCGCCAGCAGGCCCCGCTCGGGGTGCTGCCAACGCACCAGGGCCTCCAGGCCCACCACGTGGCCGGTGCGCAGGTTCACCTGCGGCTGGTAGTGCAGCACCATCTCGTGTCGACCCAGGGCTTGGCGCAGGCCCTCGACGTTGGCGATGTGACCGCGCATCTCGCGGTCGCGCTCGTTGTCGAACACCACGAAGCGGTTCTTGCCTTGCAGCTTGGCGGCGTACATGGCTTGGTCGGCTTGGCGCAGCAGTTGGTCGCAGTCCACCTCTTCGTCTTGCGGGTACAGGGTGACGCCCAGGCTGGCCGACACCTGCAAGGTGAGCGCGCCCACGTCGTAGGGCACCGAGGCCGCCCACAGCAGTTGGATCAGCAGGGGTTCCAGGGCCGCAGCGTCGGGCAGGTCTTGCAGCACGACGACGAACTCATCGCCGCCCAGCCGCGCCAGCGTGTCGCCTTCGCGCAAGACCTGCTGCATGCGGCCGGCCAGGCCCACCAGCAGGCGGTCGCCCACCTCGTGGCCGTGGGTGTCGTTCACGGCCTTGAAACCGTCCAGGTCCAGGTAGGCCACCGCCAGGCGCATGCCGCGACGGGTGGCCAGGGCCAGCGCTTGGCGCAGGCGGTCGGCCAGCAGGGCTCGGTTGGGCAGGCCGGTGAGGGCGTCGTGGTGCGCGTTGTGCTCCAGCCGCTGCTCCTGCTCTTTGAGTCGGGTGATGTCGCTGATCAGGCTGACGAATTGCGTCACGCGGCCTTCGGCGTCGCGAACGGCCGTGATGGTTTGCTGCGTGGCGTACAGGTGGCCGCCGGCATGGCGGCTCCAGACCTCGCCCTGCCAGGTGCCGGTGGCTTGCAGCTCGGCCCACTGGTGCTCGAAGAAGGCGGGGGGATGCTGGCCCGAATCCAGCCCATGGAACGAGCGGCCCACGAGCTGGTCTCGGGGGTGACCGCACAGGCGCTCGAACGCGGCGTTGACGTCCACGATGCGGCCCAGGGGGTCGGAGATCACGATGCCCTCGCGGGCATGGTTGAACACCTCGGCCTCCATCCGCCAGCGGGCGTGCTGAGCGCGCTTCAGGCTCCGGTGCGTCCACCACGCGTGCCGGGTGGACCATGCGACCAGCCCCAAGACCGCCGCCAGCCCCAGCATGGCCGCGCCGCGCAGCGCAGCAGCTTCGACCCACAGGGCCGCGACCGTGGCGACCACCCAGGCGCCGCCCACCAGCCAGAGGGCCGCTCGGGGGCGGGTCAGGAAAGCGGGGGACGCGAACATCGGGCAACCCCACGCAACACGGCGGGGCGGAAGGGCGGGCAGGGGGCGGTGCGGCGAAAAAGCCAGGCGTTGTAACTGGCGTTGCCCCTGTCACCCCCTGGGGAAGTCCCGAGCGATTGGCCCGGCTCCCCTGGTTCCCCCCAGGACCTGGGGAGGGCGGGCGCCCAGCACAATAGCCGAATGGGCTTTTTCTACTGGACCATGGCGATCCTCATCGTCGGCACCTTTTTGCCGGCGGCGTTCTACTTCGCGATGTTCGTCTTCACCGGGGAAGACGGCTGCTTGGACCGGGCCAAGACCCTGTGGGCCTACACGCGCGTTTTCACGCTGGCCACCCTGAACATCTTGATTTGGGGCCATGTCATCGTGGGGCTGTGGCAGCTCGCCTTCGGTTAGGCGCCGCCGCCGGTTTCAGCGCAGCCCGTCGTTGAGGCGGGCCAGCGCCTCGGCGCCCGGGCACAGCGCGGCCTCGTCCAAGCGGTTCAGCGCGCCCGCGGGCAGCTTCATTTGCTGGTGCAGGGTGCGCGGCTCGGGGTTCACGTAGATCAGGCCCGTGGGCAGCTCGCCCTGGGCCTGCAGGCGTTGCACGGTCGTCATGGCGCTCAGGCGGTCGCGCGGGTCGTGATCCGCTTGCAGTTTGCGCAGGCGCAGCAGGCTGCCGTCGGCCTGGGGCACGTCCATCACCGCCGCGTCGCCGGTGGGGGCCTCGGCCAGGTCGATGAAGTCGATGCGGTTGAGCGCGGCGTTGTGCTCGCGCACGTGGTCGTAGCTGCGCGTGCTGCCGGCGTGGTTGTTGAAGGCCACGCAGGGGCTCACCACGTCGATGAAGGCGGCGCCCCCATGCTGCAGGGCGCCCTGGATGAGCGGCACCAGCTGCGCCTTGTCGCCGCTGAAGCCGCGGGCCACGTAGCTGGCGCCCAGCTGCAGGGCCAGGCTCACGAGGTCGATGGCCACGTCGGTGTTGGTCGCGCCCTTCTTGCTGCGGCTGCCGGCATCGGCCGTGGGGCTGAACTGGCCCTTGGTGAGGCCGTACACGCCGTTGTTCTCCACGATGTAGACCATGGGCACGCCGCGGCGCATGGCGTGGGCGAACTGCCCCAGGCCGATGGAGGCGGAGTCGCCGTCGCCGCTCACGCCCAGGTACAGCAGCTCGCGGTTGGCCAGGCTGGCGCCGGTCAGCACGCTGGGCATGCGGCCGTGCACGCTGTTGAGGCCGTGGCTGGCGCTCAAAAAGTAGTCGGGCGTTTTGCTGCTGCAACCGATGCCGCTCATCTTGGCCACGCGGTGCGGCTCGATGTCCATCTGCCAGCAGGCTTGCACGATGGCGGCGCTGATGCTGTCGTGCCCGCAGCCAGCGCACAGGGTGCTGATGCGGCCCTCGTAGTCGCGCCGCGTGTAGCCCACCTTGTTCTTGGTGAGCGTGGGGTGGTGCAGCGTGGGCTTGGCGATGTAGGTCATGCGGGGCTCCCGACGGCAGCTTGGTGCACCGATTGCGTGATGGCGTCGCGGATGAAGCGCGCGGTGATCGGCGTGCCGTCGAAGTGCAGCAGCTTGCGCAGCTTCTTGGGGTCGATCTCCAGCTGGTTCACCAGCAGGGTGCGCAGTTGGCCATCGCGGTTTTGCTCGACGACGAACACCGTGTCGTGCGCCGCGATGAACTCGCCCACCGACGCGGCGAAGGGGAAGGCGCGCACGCGCAGCGCGTCCAGGTGCAGGCCTTCTTGGGCCAGTTCGTGCAAGGCCTCGTCCATGGCCGGGGCCGTGCTGCCGAAGTAGACGACGGCCAGGCGCGTGGCGTGCGTGGTGTTCGCGGCGGCGCGCACAGCGGGCTGCGGCGCCAGCTGTGCGGCCGTGACCATCTTGCGCTGCAGGCGGTCGGCGATGTAGCGGTAGTCGTCGCCGCGCTCGCTGTACACGGCCAGCGCGTTGTGCGTGCTGCCGCGCGTGAAGTAGGCGCCCTTGCTGGGGTGCGTGCCCGGCAGCGTGCGCCAGGCCAGGGCGTCGCCGTCCACGTCCTTGTAGCGCTCGAGCTTGCGACCGGCGTCCAAATCCTCGCGGGTCAGCACCTTGCCGCGGTCGTAGCGGCGCGCGTCGTCCCAGTGGAAGGGGCGGCACAGGCGCTGGTTCATGCCGATGTCCAGCTCGCTCATCACGATCACCGGCGTTTGCAGGCGGTCGGCCAGGTCCAGCGCCGTGGCGGCGAACTCGAACAGCTCGGCCGGGTCTTCGGGGAACAGCAGCACGTGCTGCGTGTCGCCGTGGCTGGCGTAGGCGCAGGCCAGCAGGTCGGCCTGCTGGGTGCGCGTGGGCATGCCGGTGCTGGGCCCACCGCGCTGCACGTTGACGATGGTCAGCGGCACCTCGGCGAAGTAGGCGAAGCCCAGGAACTCCTGCATCAGGCTGATGCCGGGGCCGCTGGTGGCGGTGAAGGCGCGCGCGCCGTTCCAGCCCGCGCCCAGGATCATGCCGATGGCGGCGATCTCGTCCTCGGCCTGCACGATGGCGGCCCGGACTTCGCCCGTCTCGGGGTCGGTGCGGAACTGTTTGCAGTAAGCCTGGAAGGCCTCGGCCACCGAGGTGGACGGCGTGATCGGGTACCAGGCGCACACGGTGGCGCCGCCGTAGACCATGCCGAGCGCCGTCGCGGCATTGCCCTCGGCAAAGATGCGGTCGCCCACGGCGTCGGCGCGTTGCACGCGCAGGCCCAAGCCTTGCTGCGCGAGGTGCTCGCGCGCGAAGGCCGCGCCGGCGCGCAGCGCCTGCACGTTGCCGTCCAGCAGCTTCTCCTTGCCCTTGTACTGCTCGGCGAACAGGGTTTCGATGACGGGCAGCTCGACCTGCATCAGCTCGGCCAGCGCGCCCAGCACGAGGATGTTCTTGAACAGCGTGCGCTGGCGCGGGTCCTCGTACGTGGCGTTGCAGATCGCCGTGGCCGGCATGCCGATGGCGGTGATGTCGTCGCGCAAGCTGCCCGGTGGCAAGGGCTTGGTGCTGTCGTAGAACAGGTAACCGCCGGGCTCGAGTTCGGCCACGTCGGCGTCCCAGGTCTGCGGGTTCATGGCCACCATCAGGTCGATGCCGCCCCGTCGGCCCAACCAACCTTGCTCGCACACGCGCAGCTCGTACCAGGTGGGCATGCCTTGGATGTTGCTGGGGAAGATGTTGCTCGGGCTGACCGGCACGCCCATGCGCAAGATGGCGCGCGCCAACAGCTCGTTGGCGCTGGCGCTGCCGCTGCCATTGACGTTGGCGAACTTGATGACGAAGTCGTTGGTGGATTCGATGCGGCTCATCGTTGGGTTTCCTTTGCGTGAGTGCGCGGAGCGACTGCGCGTCCAGGGTCGCTTGGGCGCGTGCCTCGGGGCAGCCCGCAGGCGCTGTCCGCCCTGCACCCGGAGTTCCTTTTGTCTTGCCAAAAGGAACCAAAAGCGCCGCCCCGGCTCCAGCGCCCCAGCCTTCGGCTGGGGTTCCCTGCGCTGCTCGTTCCGGGGGGCTGCGGGATTG